>NZ_JBEPSM010000001.1:1238132-1547665 GCF_040548815.1 Kaistia defluvii
CTGGATTGAGTTGAGCGTCGAGTCAAAGCGGGTCGTCGTGCGGCGGAGCTGATCGACCAGACCGTCGACATTGCGAAGGCCCTGTCCGGAGAAGCTCGCGAGGTTGTCGGCGATCTGGCCCGCCTTGCCGGAGAAGGCTTCCGCGACCTTGCGGATCGCGGCGGCGGCGGCCGTGGCCTCGGCGAAGAAGTTCTTGCCGTTCGGGTCGGTGACGAGATCCTGGACCTTGCCGAGGATGCCGTCGATCCGGGTCGAGGCGGCGTTCAGCTTCTGGACCATGTCGCGCGTATTGTCGACGATCACGTCGATGTCGGGCTGCTTGGTCTTGATGTTGGCGACGAAGGACTTGGCGTCCGCGACCGTCTGGCCGGCATCCGCGACGATCTTGTTCACGTCGACCGTGGCGGTTTGGACGCGCCGTGCGACCGTGGCGATGTCGTTGATCGTGCTCTTGACCGCCTCGACCTGGATCGCGGCGATGATCTGCTGCGCCCCGTCCAGCGCCTTTTCAAGCTGCTCGGAGATCTGCTTCACGTTGGCGACGATCTCAGGGATGTTGTCCGCTGAGGCGGAGAGCCTTGCGGTCACCTTGTCGATGTTGCCGAGCGTATCAGCGACCTTGGTCGGGTCGATCGCCGAGATGATCTTGTCGGCCTTGCCGACGACGCCGCTCAGGCTTTCGGACAGCGAGCCGATCCGCTTGGACAGGTCGCCAAAATTGCTCATGAATTCCTTGACGCCTTCCGAGTTCGCGGCGAGCGCATCGGTAAAGGTCTGGATGTTCTTGACCGAGCTGGTCAGCGCCGGCTCCGACGTATCGATGAAGCCGTTCACCCGGTCGACGGCCGTATTGACCTTAGCGACCAGTTCCTGGGCGCTGGCAATCAGGTCCTGCAGGCCCGAACCCTGGGCGTTCAGCGTCGGTATCCCCTGCTGGTCCAGCAGGTTAGGAAGCGTGCCCGTGCCGCCCTTGAGCTCGATATAGGCGATACCCGTCAAGCCCTGGATGCCCAACGAAGCCTTGGTGTCGGCCTTGATCGGCTGGTTCGGGTCGACGGAGACCATCGCCTCGACCTGGTTCGGATCTTCCGGATTGATCCGGAGCGTGTTCACTTCGCCGACCTTGATGCCGTTGAAGAGAACCTGGCTGCCGGGAGCCAGGCCAGCGACGGATCCGGGAATGAGGATGCGCAACGGCTTGCGGATGCCGCTCTCGTCATAACGCGCAAGCCAGTAGATGAAGACGAAACAAGCAACGATCACGCCCAGCGTGAACAGTCCGATCGTTGCATAGTTGGCGCGCGTTTCCATTAAGCTTCGTTCTCCACGCGACGTGCACGCACGCCGCGGAAATATTTCTGTACCCAGGGATCATCGAAATCCAGCATATCCTGCATGGTTCCCTCGATCAGCACATGACGTTCGCCCAATACCGCGATTCTGTCGCAGACGGTGTGCAGGCTGTCGAGGTCATGGGTTACCATGAACACCGTCAGCCCCAAAGTATCGCGCAGGGTGGCGATCAGTTCATCGAACTCGGCCGCGCCGATCGGATCGAGGCCCGAGGTCGGTTCGTCGAGGAACACGATGGCCGGATCCATCGCCAGCGCCCGCGCCAGGCTGGCGCGCTTGATCATGCCGCCGGAAAGCTCGGCCGGCAGGCGGTCCGCCGCCTCCGGCGCGAGGCCGACCAGGTCGATCTTCACGCGGGCCAGTTCGTCCATCAGGCGCTGCGAAAGATGAAGGTGCTCGCGCATCGGGAATTCGACGTTCTGCAGCACGGTCAGCGACGAGAACAGCGCCCCCTGCTGGAACAGCACGCCGAGACGCCGGTCGATCGAGGCGCGGGTTTCGGGATCGGCATCGTCATAGGGCGTGCCGAGGATCTCGACCGAGCCCGCGCGCTTCGATTGCAGCCCGAGGATCGTGCGCAGCAGAACCGACTTGCCGGTGCCGGATGCGCCGACGACTCCCAGGATTTCGCCGCGATAGACGTCGATGTCGAGATTTTCCAGGATCAGCCGGTCGCCGAAGCCGACGGTTATGCCCCGCCCCCGGATGACGACTTCCTTCTCCCTGCCATGGCCGGTCAACGCTTCAGCCATGATCAGTAATTCACCGCAGCGAAATAGAGCGCGAAGAGACCGTCGACGACGATCACCATGAAGATCGCCTTCACGACAGAAGCGGTCGTGTGCTGGCCGAGAGAGGCCGCGCTGCCGCGCACGCTCAGTCCCTCTGAGGCCGCGATGATGCCGATGATCAGCGCCATGAACGGCGCCTTGATCAGACCGACGAACAGGGTGTTGAGCGCCACGGCGTCCCGCACCCGGTCGATGAAGGCGCCGGGCGTGATGCCGATATAGACCCAGCTGACCAGGCCGCCGCCGACAAGCGCCGCAATATCGGCCAGGAAGACGAGCATCGGCAGAGCGAGGATCAGCGCGAAGATGCGCGGCATGATCAGCACTTCGACGGGATCGACGCCGATGACACTGAGCGCGTCGATCTCTTCGCGCATCTTCATCGAGCCGATTTCGGCCGTGATGGCGCTGCCGGAACGGCCGGCGATCATGATCGCCGTCAGCAGAACGCCGATTTCGCGGAGCACCAGGATGGCGACGAGGTCAACGGAGAAGATCTCCGCGCCGAACGCCCGCAGCTGGAAGGCGCTCTGCTGCGCGATGATCGCGCCGATCAGAAGCGACATCAGCGTGATGATGGGAACGGCGCGCAGCCCGGTGCGATCGATATGGAAGACGATCGACGTGATGCGGAACCGCGCGGGATGGCGCACAGCCTTGACGAAGCCGCGGGTGACGCCGCCGAGAATGTTGAGGCCGGCGAGGAAGTCCTGCCAGGAAAGATACATGGTCCGTCCGACGGCCTCGACCATTTCATGCGCGACGCCGATCTGCGGCGGCGATGGCGGGAGCTCGCGCTCCGTCGGACTGAGCGCGTCCAGCAGCCGCTGGGCGTTCTCGGAAGCGCCCTCCATGGAGACGGCGCTCTCCTTGGCGCTCAGGCCGCGCTGAAGGCGCGTGAGCAGCCAGGCACCGGCCGTGTCGATATGGTCGATGCCGGAGAGATCGATGACCGTCGCGCCGGAAACATCGGTGATCGCTTTGTCGATGGATTCCTCGAGGCCGCCAACGGTGCGCACGGTCCACGAGCCCACCGCCCGTAACCGAGCCTGCCCATCGGCATCCGAGAAATCCAGTTGCGCCGCTGTTGCCGTTGCCACGACCGCTCCGCGTTCGAAGCCTGCATTCGGGATGGAGATCGCAGGCGGCCTTGTGGCGCCGCCGGGCGCCTCCTAAGCTCCCGTCACTGGATGGTGATCGCACGAGCAAGGAAGCCGGGGCAAGCCCTTGGCCGGAAAGGATGTCAGGATGGAGATCGCAACACCCTACCTGTTGTTTTTGGGTGACGTTCCTGACGCTCTGGCGGCCAAAACAGCCCTTGGCATCGTCGATTGGCGGCCGGAATGGTGCAAGGGGCAATTGCGACTCGCCGGCTGCCGGGCCGACGCTGAGATTCCCGACATGACGATCGCGGAAGCGCGCGCCGCCGGGGTTCGCACGATGATCGTCGGCGCGGTCAATGCCGGCGGTGTCCTGCCCGATCATTGGGTCGCCTCGATCGTCGAGGCGCTTGATGCCGGCCTGGACGTTGCAACCGGCCTGCACTCCCGACTCCGCGACGTCGAGGCGATCCGCGCCGCCGCGGAGCGGTCGGGCCGCCAGTTGCATGATGTGCGCCATACGACGCAGACCTTCGCCACCGGCAAGGGCACGAAGCGGAGCGGCCTGCGCCTGCTGACCGTCGGCACCGACTGCTCGGTCGGCAAGAAATACACGGCGCTCGCGCTCGAACGCGGCATGCGCGCGGCCGGCATGGATGCCGACTTCCGCGCGACGGGCCAGACCGGCGTGTTCATCTCCGGCCGCGGCGTCGCGATCGATGCCGTCGTCGCCGATTTCATCTCCGGCGCAGTCGAATGGCTCTCGCCGGAGGCGGATGCCGATCATTGGGACCTGATCGAGGGGCAGGGCTCGCTGTTCCACCCATCCTTCGCGGGCGTGACGCTCGGCCTGCTGCATGGGGCGCAGCCGGACGCCTTCGTCGTCTGCCACGAGCCGACGCGCACCGCCATGCGCGGCGTGGCGCATCCCCTGCCCTCGATCCAGGAGGTCATCGACCTCACGGTCGCCTGCGGCCGGCTGACCAACCCGGCGATCCGTTGCGTCGGCATCGCCATCAACACCCAGGCGCTCGACGACGAAACGGCGCGCGCCACGCTCGACGCGGCAGCGACGCAGCATGGCATTCCCGCCGTCGACCCGATCCGCACCGGCGTCCAGCCCATCGTCGACCGGATCCAGCAGGACTTTCCGCGCCCATGACGTTCTCCTTTTTCGTCGAGGTCGAAAGCTGGCCGATCGCCGGCAGCTTCGTCATCTCCCGCGGCGCGCGCACCGAAGCGCATGTTGTGGTCGTCACGCTTTCCGACGGCAGCGCGACTGGACGCGGCGAATGCGTGCCCTATGCCCGCTACGGCGAGACGGTCGAGGGCGTGGTGGCAACCCTGCGAGAAGCCCTGGCGACCTACGCCGCCCAGCCGGACCGCGAAACGTTGCGCGGGGCCATACCGCCGGGCGCGGCCCGCAATGCGATCGATTGCGCGCTCTGGGATTTGGAAGCCAAGCAGAGCGGCGTGCCCGTGGCGGAACGGTTGGGGCTTTCCACGCCGAGGGCGCTCGTGACCGCCTATACGCTGAGCCTCGGTACGCCCGAAAGCATGGAGCAGGCGGCGCGGGTCGCCGCCCACCGCCCTCTCCTCAAGGTGAAGCTCGGCGGCGATGGCGACCGCGAGCGGATCGCCGCGGTGCGGCGCGGCGCGCCCACGAGCCGGATCATCGTCGACGCCAACGAAGCGTGGTCGCGCGACAATTTCGACGCCAACATGCGCGCCTGCGTCGAGGCCGGCGTCGAACTGATCGAACAGCCGCTGCCGGCCGGCCAGGACGATTGGCTCGAACATGCCGACCGGCCCGTCGCTGTCTGCGCCGATGAGAGCCTGCATGTCGCCGACGATCTCGGCCATCTGGCCGGGCGCTATGACGCGATCAACATCAAGCTCGACAAGACGGGCGGCCTGACAGAGGCACTGCTGCTCCGCGCCGCCGCCGAGGCGCATGGCTTCGCGCTGATGGTTGGCTGCATGGTCGGCACGTCGCTCGCCATGGCGCCGGCGGTGCTTCTGGCCCAGGACGCAGCCTTCGTCGATCTCGACGGACCGCTGCTTCTGGCCCGCGACCGGTCGCCAGGTCTCGTCTACGAGGGAAGCCTGGTCAGCCCGCCGTCCCCGGCGTTGTGGGGCTGACCCGCCGCGCCTTGGGCAGCATCAGCACGATCACGGCGATGACGCCACCAATCGTCATCACCGGGAACGCAGCCGCGCCGAGATGGCCGTAGAGCGGCCCTGCCAGCAGGGTTGCCAGCGCCAGCGCCAGGCCCGAGGTCGTCTGCCAGATCCCCTGCGCCGAGGCCGTCATCTCTTCCGGCACGTCGCGGGCGATCGCCAGCTGCATGCCGGCATAGACGGCCGCGAAGGTCAGGGCGTGCAGCATCTGCAGCGCCAGCGAGAACCAGATCCCGGTCGCCAGCGGAAACAGCGACCACCGGACGATCGCCGCGATGGCGCCGAGCAGGATCAGCCGCTCGGGCGCGATCTTGCGCAGCGCCCTGCCCGAAAGGGCGAACATGCCGATTTCGGCGACGACGCCCGAGGACCACAGCACGCCGATCTCGGCGCCGCTGAAGCCGAGCTTCTCCCACTGGATAGTGCCGAAGCTATAGAAGACGGCATGCGTCGCCGTGATCACAGCGGACGAGGCGATCACGACGAGGAAGCTTCGGCTGGTCAGGATCGAGCGCGCCGAAACCGCCTCCGGCTTGGCCGCGTCATCGGCGGCGCGGATGTCGGGCGGCGTGACCGGTAGGAGGAAGGCGGACAGCGCAGCGACGACATAGCCGCCGATCAGCATGGGGGAGAGCACGCCGGGGCCAAAATGCCCGAACACCACGCCACCGGCGAGGCTCACCACGATGAAGCTGATCGAGCCCCAGACGCGCATCTTGCCATAGTCGAGCCCGAAGCGGCGCACGCCCGTCAGCGCCAGCGCGTCGATCGCCGGCATGGTCAGGCCGACGGTCGCCGTCGCGATGCCGGTCAGGATGAGGATCGGCCAGTAGCCGCCGACCATCGTGGCCGGGATGAAGAAGAGCAGCCCGAGCAGCGCGAAGATGATGACCGCGAAGCGGCGGTTCGGCGCACGGTCGGCGAAGGCGCTGCCGAGCGGCATGAACAGCAGGCGCGCCGCCAGCGGCAGCGCCAGGCACACGCCGATCTGTTCCGGCGTCAGCCCGCGCAGATGCAGCCAGACCGGAAAGAACGGCGTCATCAGGCCGCCGATGAAGAAATAGCCGGCATAGAAAAGCGAGATGCGAGGGCCAAAATAGAGCGGCGCAGCGACCATGAGTGCCTGTGGACCTGAAAGCCCGCGAGGGTTCGCGGCAAGATTGGAAAGAGCGCGAGGAATGCGCCCGTTGAGTCGGGACGCCCGGTATGCCGGGCGCCTGCCGGTATCACGCGGCGAGCGCGCGCTCCAGAACATCCAGATCGATATTGCCGCCGGAAAGCAGGATCGCCACGGTCTTGCCGCGCGCATCGATCCGGCCGGAGAGCAGACCGGCCAGGGCGGCGGCGCCGCCGGGTTCGACCACCAGCTTCAGCGTGCGAAAGGCGAAGGCCACGGCAGCTAGCGCCTCGGCATCGGAAACGGACACGGCATGCGCGCCGGTCGCCCGGTTGATCGCGAAGCCGATCGCGCCGGGCTGCGGCGCCATCAGTGCATCGCAGATCGAGCCATTAGTGCGCGCATTGCGCTGGACGGAGCCCGAGGCGAGCGAACGCGCATAGTCGTCGAAGCCCTCGGGCTCGGCGAGATAGACCTGCGTGCTCGGGCTCTCGGCCGCGATGGCGAGGCTGATGCCAGCCGACATGCCGCCGCCACCGCAGGGGACCATGACGATATCGGCCTGTTCGCCACGCCGGGCCAGGTCCTCGGCGATCTCCAGGCCGATCGTGCCCTGCCCCGCAATGACGCGGCCGTCATTATAGGGATGGATCAACTCGGCGCCGGTATCGGCGACGATCGAGGCCGTCAGCGCATCGCGATCGTCGGTGGCGCGATTGTAGTCGACGATCGACGCGCCGCGCCGGCGTGTGCCGTCGCGCTTCGAGGACGGCGCATCGTGCGGCATGACGATGGTCGCCGGCACGCCGAACAGCCGGGCCGCCTCGGCGATGCCCTGCGCGTGGTTGCCGGAGGACGAAGCCACGACGCCATGCGCCCGCTCCGTCTCGCTCAGCGAGGCAACGGCGTTGTAGGCGCCGCGAAACTTGAACGAGCCGGTGCGCTGCAGGTTCTCGCATTTAAGATAGACGCGACCGCCGGTGATCTCGTCGAGCGCGGTGCTCGCGAGCAGCGGCGTGCGGACGGCTTCGGCAGCGATGCGCTTCGCTGCCATGCGGATATCGTCGATGGTGGGTGTCATGACTCTGCCAACGGCCACGGGGGGACAGGCAGAGGTTACACGAAAGCGCTTGCGGCGCAGCTTTTTTGCGCGGCGATCACATTATCCAGAAACTGCCGCGTCGCCGCCTGCCAGGAATGGCGCAGCGCCACCGTTCGGCAATGCGCGCGCGGGATATCGAGCGCCGCCAGGGCCGCCTTGCGCAGGTCCTCGTCCAGCACCCCTGCCCCCGTGCCGCCGACGACATCGCGCGGCCCGGCCACCGGGAATGCCGCCACCGGCAGGCCCGAGGCCATCGCCTCGAGCATGACGACACCAAACGTGTCGGTGCGGCTCGGGAAGACGAAGCAATCCGACGCCGCATAGACATTGGCGAGAGCCTCGCCGACCTTGGCGCCCAGAAACGAGACCTTGGGATGGGCGCGCTTCAGCGTCTCGAGCGCGGGCCCGTCGCCGACCACCACCTTGCTGCCCGGCAGGTCGAGATCGAGAAAGGCGCCGATGTTCTTCTCGACTGCGACGCGCCCGACATAAAGGAAGATCGGCCGCGGCAGATCCAGGATCTCGCTTCGCCGCGCCGGATCGAACAGGTCGGCATCGACGCCGCGCGACCATCGCATCAGATGGGTGAATCCGCGCCCAGCCAGTTCATCCTGCAGCGAGGCGGTCGCGACCATGCAGCCGGCGCCGGAATTGTGGAAGGCGCGCAGGGCAGCATAGGTCCAGTCGACCGGCACCGGCAGCCGCGCGGCGAGATATTCGGGAAAGCGGGTGTGGTAGCTGGTCGTGAAGATGCGGCCGCGCTTGCGGCACCAGCGGCGCACGGCGTAGCCGATCGGACCTTCGGTGGCGATGTGGACATGGTCGGGCGCTGCCTCGTCGAGCCGCCGCCCGATCGCTCCCGGCGCGGCGATGGTCAGCCGGATCTCGGGATAGGTCGGGCACGGAACCGTGCGATAGCCTTCGGGCGTCAGCATCGTCGCTTCGGCGCCGAACTCCGGCAGATGTCGCGACAACCGCTCCAGCGTGCGCACGACCCCGTTGATCTGCGGATGCCAGGCGTCGCTCGCGATCAGGATCCGGCTCATGCGGCGACCTTGTCGATCTCCGGCTCATCGTCGAATTCGACTGCGTACTGGCTGGCAACTTCGCCCCAGCGGATCATTTCGATCCGCCCGTCATGATGCTCGACGATCGCCGTGCAGCTTTCCACCCAGTCGCCGGTGTTGATGTAGCGGATGCCGAGGTCTTCGCGGATGGTCGCGTGATGGATGTGGCCGCAGACGACGCCATCGGCGCCGACCCGCTTCGCCTCGGTCAGCAGCGCCTGCTCGAAGGCGCCGATGAAGGAGACGGCGTTCTTGACCTTGAGCTTGGCCCAGGCCGACAGCGACCAGTATTCGAAGCCGAGCTTGCGGCGCACCTTGCCGACGACGGTATTGAGCGCCAGCGCGAAGTTGTAGGCATGGTCGCCGAGGAAGGCGAGCCACTTGGCATGGCGCACGACCACGTCAAACTGGTCGCCATGCATGACGAGCAGCCGCTTGCCGTCCGCCGTCTCGTGAATGATGCGGTCGGCCAGTTCGACGCCGCCCATCTGCAGGCCGAGATAATCGCGCAGGAATTCGTCGTGATTGCCGGGGATATAGACGAGCCGCGCGCCCTTGCGGCCCTTGCGCAGTAGTTTCTGCACGACGTCGTTATGCGCCTGCGGCCAATACCAGCTCTTCTTCAGGCGCCAGCCGTCGATGATATCGCCGACCAGATAGATCGTCTCGGCGTCGTGCCACTTCAGGAAGTCGAGCAGAAGTTCAGCCTGACTTCCGCGCGTGCCGAGATGAATATCCGACAGGAACAGCGTGCGGAGATGACGGGGAGCGACACCGCTCGACATGATCTTGATTCGTCCTCATCCAAGAGACCGGTGTCGATTGCTTAGCCGACACACGCCACAGATTTGTGACAGTCTTTCAGAAGAGGGTCGGCAGCGTCGAAAGGACGAGAAGGAGGGCCATCAGCGCGTTGAAGATGGCGATGCGGCGATCGCTGTCGAGGAAGCGAGAGATCGCCGTGCCGAACAGGCACCAGGCCGCCGCCGAGGGCAGCGACATCAGCGCGGAAGCGCCCACCAGCAGCAGGACGCCCGACAGCATCGGGCTTCCGGCCGGCACGAACAGCGCCATGGCACTGACGGCCATGATCCAGGCCTTGGGATTGACCCACTGGAACAACGCGGCGGAGAGGAAGCTCATCGGCTTGCCCTGCTTCGTGCCGTCGGAATCATGCCGCCCGGCCCGCGCCAGTTTCCAGGCAAGATAAAGCAGATAGGCGAAGGAGACGTATTTCAGGATTTCGTGCAGCAAGGGGTAGGTCTCGAACACGCCGCCGAGTCCCATGCCGACGGCGAACACCATCAGCGGGAAGCCGACCGTGATGCCGAGAATATGCGGCACGGTCGGCACGACGCCCCAATTCGCGCCGGAGATCATCAGCATCGTGTTGTTCGGCCCCGGGGTGAAAGCCATCACCGCCGTGAAGCCGAGAACGGCCAGCACATGTTCCATGAGGTCCTCCCGAGACCGGCTTCATCCATGCCATGGCCGTTGCGATAGGTCAATAATACTGACATTTCGTCTCCAGGCGAAGGTCGGCGCGCAGTTGTTCCCTGTGGGCCAAGCTGCATTGCTCCAGTCGTCAGACATCTGCTCTTGCAAGCCAGCGCCCCCTCGACCAATATCCGCCCGCCAACACGGAGAACTATCAATGAAACTCGTACGTTTCGGGGCCGCTGGCTCGGAGAAGCCGGGCCTTGTCGCCAAGGACGGCACCATTCGCGATCTTTCGGGCGTCGTTTCCGACATCACCCCCGAGACGCTCAAGAACGGCGCGATCGACACGATCGCCAAGGTTGACCCGGCTTCCCTGCCGGTCGTGCCCGCCGGCACGCGCCTTGGCCCGGTCGTCAACGGCACGCGCAACTTCATCGCCGTCGGCCTGAACTATGTCGACCACGCGCATGAAACCAACATGCCGATCCCGGCCGAGCCGATCCTGTTCAACAAGGCCCCGAACTGCATCGTCGGCCCGAACGACAACGTCACGATCCCCAAGGGTTCGGAAAAGACCGACTGGGAAGTCGAGCTGGCGATCGTCATCGGCAAGACCGCAAGCTACGTTTCGGAAGCGGACGCGATCAACTACGTCGCCGGCTATGCGGTCTGCAACGACGTTTCCGAGCGCGCCTACCAGACAGAGCGCGGCGGCCAGTGGATGAAGGGCAAGGGTTCGCCGACCTTCGGTCCGCTCGGCCCCTGGCTCGTCACCCCCGACGAGATCGCCGACATCCAGAATCTCGACATGTATCTCGACCTGAACGGCGAGCGCGTCCAGACCGGCAACACCAAGACGATGATCTTCGGCGTTGCCCATGTGGTCAGCTACATCAGCCAGTTCCTGCAGCTCGATCCGGGCGACGTCATCACCACCGGCACCCCTCCGGGCGTCGGCATGGGCATGAAGCCGCCGCGCTTCCTGAAGCCCGGCGACAAGGTCCGCCTCGGCATCCAGGGCCTGGGCGACCAGGAGCAGGAATTCGTCGCCTACAAGGGCTGATTGCCCGACGACAAAGCCTGACGAATTGAAGAACGGCCGACGCCCCGCGTCGGCCGTTTTTGTTTGCATGGAGCCTCGATGCGCCCCCAGCATTGACGCAGCCGGCTCGGGCAGGCACCCTGCCCCTTGCTCGGCGCACCCCCTGGTTGCGCAAAGTCCAGCCAAGCTCGCTGGCCGAGCCTCAATCGCGCGGTTGCGGCCGGCCTTTCCAGGCAGCCCGCCGCCCCTTCCGGTATCGGCCGGCCCCGCCTTGGCGCGCGGGCTATGTCCCTCGGGCACCGATGCCTCCATCCGGCGCACAGCCGCCCCGGCAGAAGACAGCCGCCCGGGGCCAGGCGCCGTTCACGCCTCCAGAGGAGTAACGGTGAACAGCATCGATCCAATTTTCGCGCAACACCTTTGGCTCAGTCCGCTGCTGGCCCTGTTCGCGCTCATCCTGGCCGCTCTCTTCGCCAACTTTGTCGTCAAGGCGCTGCTGCTGCGCCTCTTCAATCACTTCATCGGCCTGACGGCCTATGGCCGCGACGAGCAGATCCGTCGCCATGGCGCGATCGAGCGCTTCGCCAACATCATGCCGGCCTTCGTCGTCTCCACCGGCATCGGGCTCATTCCCGATCTGCCGCCCGGTGTCGTCACGATCGTCCAGAACGTCGCCAATGCCTTCATCATCCTGTCGCTGGCGCTATCCGTCAGCGCGACGCTGAATATCGTCGACACGCTCTATCACCGCCGCCCCTCCGCCCGGCTGAAGCCGATCAAGGGCTACATCCAGGTCGTGAAGATCGCCGTCTATGTGATCGCAACGCTGCTCATCATCGCCACCCTGATCGACAAGTCGCCGATCATCCTCCTGTCCGGTCTTGGCGCCATGGCCGCCGTCCTCATCCTGGTGTTCCAGGACACGCTTCTCTCTCTGGTGGCCGGCATCCAGATATCCTCGACGGACATGGTCCGCGTCGGCGACTGGATCGAAATGCCGGACCAGAACGCCGATGGCGACGTGATCGAAATCGCGCTTCACACCGTCAAGGTGCAGAACTGGGACAAGACGATCACGACGCTGCCGATCCGCACACCGGTCACCGACCCGTTCAAGAACTGGCGGGGCATGCAGGAATCAGGCGGCCGCCGCATCAAGCGCTCGCTGCACCTGGACCAGACCAGCATCCGGTTCGTGGATCCGTCCGAATATGGCAAGCTCGCCCAGTTCGGCATGCTGGAGACCTATCTCCAGAACAAGCAGGCGGAACTGGAAGCCTGGAACAGCAAGCTCGGCGAACGCGCCAATTTCGCCGCGAACCGCCGGCGATCGACCAATGTCGGCATCTTCCGGGCCTATGTGGAGACTTATCTGCGCCATCATCCCGGCATTCGCCAGGATATGACGATCCTCGTGCGCCAGATGGTGCCGGCCGCCGACGGATTACCGATCGAGATCTACGCCTTCGCCAACACCATTGCCTGGGCGGAATACGAAGGCATCCAGTCGGACATCTTCGATCACCTCTATGCCATCCTGCCGGAATTCGACCTGCGCATCTTCCAGAACCCGAGCGGCCACGATCTCAAGACCCTGGCCCCGAGTCTGCGCCGGACGGCGCGGGCGTCCATTGCCGAGCCGGCGTGATCCGGATCGCTCACCACCATTTGTGGAAATGATGCACCGGTCCGTGGCCGCGGCCGATCTGCAGGCGGTCGGCGGCTGAGATCGCCTCGGTGATATAGCGCTTGGCCTCGTCGACCGCCGGATCCAGCGCCAGCCCGCGCGCGAGGCCGGCGGCGATCGCCGAGGAGAGCGTGCAGCCGGTGCCGTGCGTGTTCAGCGTGTCGATGCGCGGGGCGTGGAACCATCGCTTGCCCTGGGCCGAAACCAGCAGGTCGGCACTCTCCGGGCCGGTGCCATGGCCGCCCTTGATCAGCACGGCGTGCGCGCCGAGGCGCAGGATCGCCTCCGCCTGGCGCTCCATGCCGGCCTCGTCCTCCGCCACATCGGCCTGGAGCAGCCGCGCCGCCTCGCGCAGGTTCGGCGTGACGAGCGCCGCGCGCGGCAGCAGGTCCGAGATCAGCACGGCGACCGATTCCTCGCGCAACAGCATGTCGCCGCTGGTCGCCACCATCACCGGGTCGAGCACGACATTGCGCTGGGCGTAGCGGTCAAGCCCCTCGGCAACGGCGCGGATGACGCCCGGCTGCGACAGCATGCCGATCTTCACCGCATCGACGGCGAGATCCGAAAACACCGCGTCGATCTGCTGGGTGACGAATTCCGCCGGCACGTCGTGGATGCCGGTGACGCCCAACGTGTTCTGCGCCGTCAGCGCCGCAATCACCGAGGCGCCATAGACGCCAAGCGCCGAGAAGGTCTTGAGATCGGCCTGGATGCCGGCGCCGCCGCCCGAATCCGAGCCGGCTATGGTAACGGCGATGGCTGTCATATCGGCTTGTCCTTGTCTCTCAGGTGCCCGGGCCGGCTGGCGTCTTGGCCGCGCGCTCGCGGTTGCGCTTCAGGCCAAGCCGATGCTCGCGATAGATCACGAACATGCCGGATGCAATCACGATCCCCGAACCCACCAGCATGGTGACGCTCGGCGTGGAATGGAACAGCAGGTAGCCGACGATGATCGCCCAGAGCATCGAGATGTATTCGAAGGGCGCGATCAGCGACGCCTCGCCATAGCGGTAGCTCTGCGTCAGCAGCACCTGCCCGATCCCGCCAAAGATGCCGGCGCCGACCAGGAACGGCACGTGTTCCCAGTCCGGCACCACCCAGCCGAACGGCGCCGTCACCAGCATGAAGATGGCGGTGAAGATCGAGAAATAGACGACGATCGTGCCGGGCGATTCGACCCAGGTCAGCCGTCGGGTCTGAGTCGCAGCCAGCGCGCCGAAGAAGGCGGCCAGGATGGAGAACACGGCGCCGAGCGTGCTGCGGTCGGGTCCGCTCTCCGGCCCGACATAATCCGACAGGATGACCAGCACGCCGATCAGCCCGATCACCACCGCCGTCCAGCGATAGACGCGGATCGCCTCCTTGAGCAGCACGGCGGCGAGCACGACGGTCAGCAGCGGCGAGGCGTAGCCGATGGCGGTCGCGTCCGAGAGCGGCAGGCGGGCAAGTGCGGAAAAGCCGAAGAACATGGAAGTCGCGCCGGCGATCGAGCGCAGCACGTGGCCGCCGATGCGCGGCGTGATGAATACGGACGGGAAATTGCCCAGCCACGCCACCCAGATCAGCACCGGGATCAGGGCGAAGGCCGAGCGGAAGAAGGCGACCTCTCCCGGCGGATAGCTGTCCGAGATGTACTTGATCAGCGTCGCCATCGCCGTGAAGGCGATGGTCGAAATGATCTTGAGCAGCACGCCGAATAGCGGCTGGCCCCGTTCTGGCGTTTCCATGAGACCGATCGGACCGGGGGGCGGCCCGTTTCTTGATTGATGGGCCGCGGAGGACGCGACCGGCTTCTGCCCTCGATCATAGGACCCGGCTGACGGAAGGCGCAACCGCTTAAAGGCCTGGGACGGCTTTCGGCGGGGGCCAGCGGCCTTATTCGGTTGACGGCCGGGGCGTGTCGGTGGACTGGTATGCGCACAACGCCTTTTCCCCGCCGGAATCGCGTGTTAAGCACCCTACCGGCGGTGCAGAGGTCATCATCGGAATCCCATGACACGTTTCATTTCACGACGCAGCGGCCCGGCTCTTGCCGTGGCGGCCCTGGCCTCTCTCTTCGTCGGCTCGCCTGCCCACGCGGAGCGGATCACCAATCCGATCGCCGAATTCGCGGGCCTCGACAAGATCACCGGCCGGATCATCACCTTCGACGTCTACATGGACGAGACGGTGCAGTTCGGCGCGCTCCAGGTCACGCCGCGGGTCTGCTATTCGCGCCCGCCGACCGAGCCGCCACAGACCGACTCTTTCGTCGAGGTCGACGAGATCACGCTGAACCGCAAGGTGCGCCGGATCTTCACGGGCTGGATGTTCGCCGATAGCCCCGGCCTGCACGCCGTCGACCACGCCGTCTATGACGTCTGGCTGGCCAACTGCAAGACTTCGTCAACGGTCGCGCGCCCGTCCAAGCCGTAGAACTCGCCGTCCCCCTCCAGCGCCAGGTCGAGCCGGCGGTGATATTCCGTCCGGTCGACCTCGACCGCGCCGAATTGCGAGAGATGCTCGGTGGTGAACTGGGCGTCGAGCAGGGTGAAACCGCCCGCCTTCAGCCGCGCGACGAGATAGACGAGCGCGATCTTCGACGCATCGCGCGCGTGGCTGAACATGCTCTCGCCGAAGAAGGCGCCGCGTAGCCGCACGCCATAGAGCCCGCCCACCAGCTTGCCATCCTGCCAGGCCTCGACCGTGTGGCAATATCCGAGCATGAACAGCTCGTGATAGAGCGTGCGGATGCGCTGGTTGATCCAGGTCTTGTCGCGATAGGGCGTATCGGCATTGCCGGCGCAGCCCGCGATCACGCCGTCGAAGTCCGAATCGATGCGGATCTCGTAGGGCTGGTGGCGCATGGTGCGCGCGAGCCGGCGCGGGACGTGGAACGTCTCGAGCGGGAAGATGCCGCGGCTTTCGGGTTCGATCCAGTAGAGGCCGGGATCATCGGCCGAGTCGGACATCGGGAAGATGCCGGACGCATAGGCCTTCAGCAGGATTTCAGGCGTAATTTCGGGGAAGCGGTCCGACTTGCGGGCCATCACGCAATCCTCGGATCGCGCTCGAGACGGGCCGGATCAATCGCGGCTCTCTGCGTATTGGCTGACCGAATCCAGCGCATCGTGCCCCCTCCTTGGAAGAGCACGGGAACATTGTCATGTTCCCGTGCTGCCTCAAAGGGGGATGTCACCCTGGACCTATTGGTCCACAGCCAGCTTCTTCTCGAGCCAATGGATGTCGTAGCGGCCATCGGCGATGTCCTGGTCGTCCACCAGCTGGCGGAAGAGCGGGATCGTGGTGTGGATGCCGTCGACGACAAACTCGTCGAGCGCGCGGCGCAGCCGCATCATGCATTCGACACGGTTGCGTCCATGCACGATCAGCTTGCCGATCA
This sequence comes from Kaistia defluvii, assembly GCF_040548815.1. NCBI lineage: Bacteria > Pseudomonadati > Pseudomonadota > Alphaproteobacteria > Hyphomicrobiales > Kaistiaceae > Kaistia > Kaistia defluvii. The sequence goes on from NZ_JBEPSM010000001.1 coordinate 1,254,398, forward strand.
GGCTGTCGTAATAGGGCGGGATCTTGTAGCCCTGATAGACGCCGGAATCGACGCGAACGCCGAGGCCGCCCGGCGGATGGTAGTAGGTGATCTTGCCCGGCGACGGCGCGAAGGTGCGCGGGTCCTCGGCATTGATGCGGCATTCGATGGCATGGCCCTCGAACGTCACGTCTTCCTGCCGGAAGGACAGACCGCTGCCGGCGGCGATACGGATCTGCTCGTTGACCAGATCGATACCTGTGACGGCTTCCGTGACCGGATGCTCCACCTGCAGGCGCGTGTTCATCTCGATGAAATAGAACTCGCCATCCTCGTAGAGAAACTCGATCGTGCCCGCGCCGGAATAGCCGAGATCGGCGACGGCCTTGGCGCAGACGGCGCCGATCTTGTCGCGCTCCTCGGCGTTGAGGGCCGGCGAACCCGCCTCTTCCCAGACCTTCTGGTGCCGGCGCTGCAGCGAGCAGTCGCGCTCACCCAGATGCACGGCATAGCCCTTGCCGTCACCGAGAATCTGGATCTCGATGTGGCGGGGCTTTTCGAGGTACTTTTCCATGTAGACGGCGTCGTCGCCGAAGGCGGCCTTCGCCTCGGACCGCGCGGTCTGGAAGGCGATGACGACATCGGCCTCCGAACGCGCCACCTTCATGCCGCGGCCACCGCCGCCGGACGATGCCTTGATCAGCACGGGATAGCCGATCTTGGCGCCGTTGCGGATCGCGTCGGCCTCGTCCTTGAGCGCGCCATCCGAACCCGGAACGACGGGAATGCCCAGGCGCTGCGCGGTGCGCTTCGCCTCGATCTTGTCGCCCATGATGCGGATGTGCTCGGACTTCGGTCCGATGAAGGTCAGGTTGTGCGCTTCGAGGATCTCGGCGAAACGCGCATTTTCGGACAGGAAGCCGTAGCCGGGATGAATGGCGTCGGCGCCCGTGATCTCGCAGGCTGCGAGCAGCGAGGGAATGTTCAGATAGCTGTCGCGCGCGGGCGGCGGGCCGATGCAGACGCTCTCGTCCGCGAGGCGGACATGCATGGCATCCGCGTCAGCCGTCGAATGCGCGGCGACGGTCTGAATCCCGAGCTCCTTGCAGGCGCGCAGGATGCGAAGGGCAATTTCACCGCGATTGGCAATCAGGATCTTGTTGAACATCGGCACCACGGCGCTCATTCGATGATCAGGAGCGGTTCGCCATACTCAACCGGCTGGCCGTCCTCGACCATGATGGCCTTCACGACGCCGGAACGCGGCGACGGAATCTGGTTCATCGTCTTCATCGCTTCGACGATGAGGAGCGTCTGGCCCTCGCGGACCGTATCGCCGATCTCGATGAAGGTCTTGGCGCCGGGCTCGGGCGAGCGGTAGGCGGTGCCGACCATCGGCGAGGGAACGATGCCGGGGTGGCCGGCCAGGCTGACTTCAACCGGCGCAGCGGCCGCGGCCGGGGCTGCCGCGGCGGCCATCGGAGCGGCAACCTGGTAGGCAGCGGGAGCGACGGTAATGTTGCGCGCGACGCGGATCCGCAGATCCTCGTGCTCGACTTCGATCTCGGTGAGATCCGTCTCCGTCAGCAGCAGCGCAAGCTGCCGGATCAGGTCCTGATCGATCGTCGAATTTTTGCTCGTCATGCCCTTTGTTCTTTCATTGAGACCGTTCCCCCTCACTCACTCGACGAGCGGTTGCAGCGCTTGAAGCGCCAACCCGTAGCCCGCGGCTCCAAAACCGCAGATCACGCCGGCGGCGACAGGGGAAACATAGGAATGATGCCGGAAGTCTTCGCGCGCGAAGACATTGGAAAGATGCAGTTCGATCGTGGGGAGCCCGACGGCGCGAATCGCGTCGTGCAGGGCGATCGACGTATGCGTATAGGCGCCCGGATTGATCACGATGCCCCGGAACCGTCCGAGTGCCTCGTGAATCCAATCGATCAGCATTCCCTCATGGTTGGATTGGCGAAAATCGACCGCCATGCCCAGCCGCTCGCCGGCGGCCTTGGTATCCGCCTCGATCTCACCAAGCGTCTTGGAGCCATAGACACCGGGCTCCCGCTTGCCGAGCATATTGAGGTTGGGACCATTGAGAACGAGAATTGCTGCTGTCATCGATGATTTTCTACCGAGGGCCCTGCAAGGACGGACCCTTGCGGCGAGGTTGGCAGGTTATAGGGGGTCGAGGAATAAAGGAAAAGCCCCGAAACTCTCGCCTCGGGAATCCTGTCCCATGAATCTTGACCCGCCGGTCAGCACGTCACCGAACCGCAGGCGCGCACGGATTTGATCTTCTCCTTCAGCGCGTCATACCCAACCGCGCCGACCACCACGTCGTTCTGCAGGACGTAGGACGGCGTGCCGTTGATGCCGAGAGCCTGGGCCAGCCCATAGGATTCATTGATGGTGGCCGCGACTTCCGGATCCTTGAGGTGCGCCTGGATTGCGGCCTTGTCGAGACCGATATCGGCCGCAACCGCCAGCGCCCGCGCGCCGTCGACCGCGCCCCGGCTCATCAGCAACTCGTCATAGAAGGCCTTGTACTTCTCGGGCGCGACCTTGTTGACGCTGATCGCAACCTGGGCGGCCTCTTCCGACCCCTGCCCCAGCACCGGGAACTCCTTCAGGATGACGCGGAGGCCCTTGTCCTCGTCGAGCAGCTTCTGCATGTCGGCATGGGCGCGCTTGCAGTAGCCGCAATTGTAATCGAAGAACTCGACCAGCGTGACGTCGCCCTTGGGATTGCCCAGCACGACATGGCGCGGCGAATTGAACAGCTGGTCGGCATATTTGGCGACGCCGCTCTTGCGCGCCTCGGCTTCCGCGGCCTGTTCCTTGCGCTGGAGTTCTTCCATCGCGTCCCGGATCACTTCCGGGTTCTTCATCAGATAGTCCTTCACCAGATCGCCGATCTCGGCCTGCTGGCTCTCGGAGAAGCTGGCTGCCTGAACCGGAACGGCGGCAGTCAGCGCGATCGCGGCGAAGGCCGCTGCGAAGAAGGGTCTCGACATGGCAATCACCTGTTTGCGTCGGGCCTTAGAGATCGCGCGGGGCGATCGGCAGGCGGAACGGATCATTTCGTCTTCGAAGGCGGTGTATAGGACAGAATGTCGTCGGCACGAAGCCAGGCCGGCGAACCGGTCTTGAATTGGCTCTGCACGCGCTTGGCGCGGGACTTGGCTTCGCGGAACTTGCCCTCGGCGAACTCGCCTTGAGCGGTGGCGAGATCGGCCATGGCGATGTCGCCCCGCAGCGCATAGGCGCGCGCCAGGCTGCGATGGCCGATCGGCATGTCCGGATCGGTCTGCAGGCCGATGGTGAGGTTCTTCACCGCCTCGTCGACCGACTTGGGATCGCCCACCTCGACGAGCGCCTGGCCGAGCATGATGCGCAGCAGTCCCGATTTCGGCGCCGCCGCAACGGCCTTGCGCAAGGGCGCGACGGCCTCCTTGGCGCGGCCGGCTTCCAGCAGCACCTGGCCCTGCAGCTCGTAGAAATAGGGGAAGTTGGGCCGCGACTTGATCAGCGCCCCGATCTGGTCGATGGCGTTGCGGGAATTGCCGGTTCGATAGGCGAGGATGGCGCGGGCATAGCGCGCCGGCATGGAGGTGTCGGAGGGCGGATAGCGCCGCATCACCAGCATCGAATCCTCGGAGAAGGCCGAGAGCTTGGCCCGCACCATGTCGTGCCGCGACTGCAGCTCCGGCGAATCCTTGGTGTTGTAGAACTTGCTCTTCTTCGCCGCGCTCTCGATCAGGTCGATGCGCTCGTTCGGCATCGGGTGGCTCTGCAGATAGGGATTGGCGCCCTGGCTGGAGAACAGCGTGTTGTCGGCGAAGCGCTGGAACGTCGTGATCATGCCCTTGGCGGACTGGCCGCTCTTGTCGAGATAGGTGAGCGCGGAACGGTCGGCCGCCATCTCCTCCGAGCGCTGATAGGCGAGCAGGCCGCGCCGGACCATCTCGTTCGAGCCCATCGCGATGCCTCCGCCCGCGCGCGCCGCGTCGCCGGAGCCGGAGGCCGCGCCCGCGATCGCGGCACCCATGCCGACCACGCTGCCGATCAGAGCCATCGTCTTGGCGGTCTCGAGCTGCTGGCGAAGCTGGATCTGGTGGTTGCCGGCGAGATGCCCGGTTTCATGCGCCAGCACGCCGATCAGTTCGTTCGGCGTCTTCGAATCGATGATGGCGCCCGTGTTGACGAAGATCTTGTCGCCGGAGGCGACGAAGGCGTTGAAGGACGGATTGTTGACCAGGTAGAGCTCGACCGACGTCGCGCGAAGGCCGGCAGCCTTGTAGATCGGCCGCAGGTAGTCCTGGATCAGCGCCTCGGTTTCCGCGTCGCGCACCAGGGCCGGCCTCGACTGGGCCTCGGCCGGGCCGACGGCAAGCGGCGCCAGCATGGCGATGCCGATCATCCCACCCACAAGGCCCCGCACCACGCGCTGGATCGAATTCGTCACGGATCGCCCCTCCTCCAGCCTTTCCCTCACGGCTGGCGAATTGTATGAAGCCGCCTCGCGCTCGCGCCAGCAGCATCCCCCTTGGACGGATGCGCAGAAAATGGGGCGATAGCAAGACTTTTAATCCCCCGGATGGAACAGCCTGCCATGACGCCTTCCGATCGCCCGCCATCGCGCCGCAGCGCCGTCGCTCCCTTCATCGCGATGGATGTGATGTCGGCGGCGTTTGCGCGAATCGCCAAGGGCGAGCGCATCGTCCGCATGGAGATCGGCGAACCCGGCGCGTCGGCCCCGAAGCCCGTGCTCGACGCGGCCCGCGCGGCGCTCGATAGCGGCCGCATCGGCTATACGGAAGCGCTCGGCTGGCGGCCGCTGCGCGAGCGCATCGCGCAATATTATGCCGATACGCACGGCATCGAGATCCCCGCCTCGCGGATCGCGATCACGACCGGCTCTTCGGCCGGCTTCAACCTAGCCTTCCTGGCCGCCTTCGATGCTGGCGACCGGGTCGCCATCGCCTCTCCCGGCTATCCCGCCTATCGCAACATCCTCGCCGCGCTCGGCCTGGAGGTCCTGGAGATCGAAACCACGGCCGACACCCGTCACGCGATCACGCCGGCCATGCTGGAGCGCGTGCATGCGGAAAAGCCACTGGCCGGCATCCTGGTCGCCAGCCCCGGCAACCCGACCGGCACGATGATGACGCCTGACGCGCTCGCGGCCCTCATCCGCGCCGCCGACGAACTCGGCATCCGCTTCATCTCGGACGAGATCTATCACGGCCTCGTCTATGACGGCGTCGCCGAGACGGCGCTTGCCACCACCGACCGCGCCATCGTCATCAACTCGTTCTCGAAATATTACTGCATGACCGGCTGGCGCATCGGCTGGATGGTGCTGCCGGAAATCCTCGTGCGCCCGGTCGAGCGGATCGGCCAGAGCCTCTACATCTCCGCGCCCGACCTGTCGCAGCGCGCCGCGATCGCCGCCTTCGACGCGATCGAGGAACTCGAGGCGATCAAGGCCGGCTATGCCGCCAATCGCAAGCTGTTGCTCGAAAAACTGCCGAAGATCGGCTTCGACGATTACTTCCCCGTCGATGGCGCCTTCTACATCTACGCCTCGGTGCGGCGCTTCTCGAACGATTCCGCCGATTTCGCGCAGAAGATGTTGGCCGAGGCCGGGATCTCGGCGACGCCGGGCGCGGATTTCGACCGCGTGCACGGCCACGCGCATATCCGCTTTTCCTTCGCCGGCGCCACGGCGGAAATCGCCGAGGCAGCGGAGCGTCTGGAAAACTGGCTCGCCTGAGCGATCAGACCTTGAGGTCGGCGGGCTCGCGCACGGGCGCCGCCGGCTTCGGCAGCACCACCGGATCGTGATCCGAGCTGGCAAAGACCTCGCGGTCGAGCCGCTGCATCGCGCCGGCCAGAATGCCGACATCGACGAGATCGTCCTCGGCGGAAAACACCTCGATCTCGGTCATGCGGGCGAGTTCGCCTACCAGTCCCTCGTCGAGTCCGGCGCGGAATCCGGCTTCCATCAGGTCGAAGGCGGCGACGCCGCGCCCGGTGAAGGCGACGCGCTGCGGATTGAGCAGCGCGATCAGCCGCGACAGGCCGTAGCCGAGCGCCAGGCCGGCCTGGTGATAGGCCATCCGCACGCGATCCTCGCCGGCGCGCGCCCGCTCCTCGAGCCGGTGCATCGTCTCGGCGTCGGGATCGATATCGGTCGGCGACACGTCGGGAGCGAGATTTTCGACCGCGCGGTAGATCGCATAATCGGCGACATAGGCCTCGACGCAGCCACGACGGCCGCAGCGGCAGAGCGCCCCGCCCGGCATGTGGTTGGCGTGGCCGAATTCGGCGCCGGAGCCATAGGCGCCGGTGAACAGCCGGCCATTGATATAGAGCCCCATGCCGACGCCATAGGCGATGAAGATGGTGGCGAAGGTGCCGCCGAAACGGATGGGATCGCGCGAATGCAGCGCCTGCGCCATCATGTTGACGTCGTTGGTCATCGAGGCGCGGATGCCGAGCGCCTCGCTCACCGGCCCAGGGATCGGCCCGACATCCACGTCGACGGTCGGGCTCCACAGCAGCGTGCCGGTCGTCTCGTCGGTGGTGCCGGGAATGGCGATCGAAATCTCGGACACGCGCGAAGGCGGAATGTCCCGGTCCGCGAGATAGCCGCGGATGCAATCGATCAGCCGCGGCACGAAGCTGCGCGAATCAGCGCCCATCGTCGAAATCGCGTAATGCCGGCTGTCGCGCAGATGGCCGGAATAGTCGCTGAGCAACAGCGTCACCGAATGGAGCGAGATCTTGACGCCCAGCACATAGGCGGCCTCGTCGTTCAGCGTCAGCGCCACACGCGGCCGGCCTCGGCCGAGCGGCCGCTCGGCGCGCTCGTCGATATCGGCGGTCACCAGGATATGTTCGGCCAGGAGATCCCCGGTAATGGCGGAGATCGTCGCGGGGCTCAGCCCCGTCTCGCGGCCAAGCTCGACACGCGCCAACGGCCCGGCACGACGAAGCGCCCCGAGAACGAGACCACGGTTCTGGCGACGCACTAGTTCAGTGTCGGCTTTGCTCTGCACGATTCTCCTCCGCGCCCGCAGCATGGTGTATCGATTATTGATTTCCAAGCGTAATTGGTGGCGCTACGTCAGCTATGAATACCAAATTTTGCATGTGAGAATGGCGCTGTGATGTCTTCCCCGCATCGGGGAGGCCACACTTGCCGCAGCGGGGCTCCCGTCGTATGTCGTCGTCAGCCCCGTAGGCCCATCGCTTCGAAGGACGTCCACGCATGACCGTCGCCCGAACCGCCGCTACGGCGGCCGCTATCAGCAATGCCTTTGCCGCTCTCCGCGAGCAGCGCGACCGCGTCGAAGCGCAGAGCATGCGCGAGATGTTCGCCGCCGATCCCGCGCGTTTCAGCCGTCTTTCGGCCAGCGTGGACGGCATGCTGCTCGATTATTCGAAGAACCGCATCGACACGGCCGCGGTCGTCGCGCTGCTTGACCTTGCCCGCATCGCCGGCGTTGAGGAGCGTCGCGATGCGATGTTCGCGGGCGAGAAGATCAACGTCACCGAAAACCGCGCCGTCCTGCATGTGGCGCTGCGCGCCACGCCGGGCGAAAGCTACATCGTCGACGGCAAGAATGTCGTGGATGACGTGCAATCCGTCCTCGCGGCCATGTCGGCCTTCGCCGAAGGCATTCGCGACGGCTCGATCGCCGGCACCGGCGGCCGCTTCACCGACGTCGTCAATATCGGCATTGGCGGCTCCGACCTTGGCCCGGCCATGGTGACGCGCGCGCTGAGCCCCTATCACGACGGCCCGCGCCTGCACTTCGTCTCCAATGTCGACGGCGCGCATATCCACGATACGCTGGAAGGCCTCGACCCGGCGACGACGCTGTTCCTGGTCGCCTCCAAGACCTTCACCACCATCGAGACGATGACCAATGCCGCCACGGCGCGGGCCTGGATCGTCGCGGCGCTGGGCGAAGAGGCGGTCGGCGCGCATTTCGCCGCCATGTCCACGGCGCTCGACAAGGTCAATGCCTTCGGCATCGACGAAAGCCGCACCTTCGGCTTCTGGGACTGGGTCGGCGGCCGCTACTCCGTCTGGTCGGCGATCGGCCTGCCGGTGATGATCGCGATCGGCGCCGACGATTTCCGCCAGTTCCTGTCCGGCGCCCATGCGATGGACCAGCATTTCCGCACCGCCCCGCTCGACAAGAACCTGCCGGTTCTGCTGGCGCTGATCGGCATCTGGAACCGCAACATCCTCGGTTTCCCGGCCAAGGCGGTGCTTCCCTACGACCAGCGGCTGGAGCGCTTCGCGGCCTATCTGCAGCAGCTCGACATGGAATCGAACGGCAAGCGCGTGACGCTGGAAGGCGCCCCGGTAACGCTCGCCACCGGCCCGCTCGTCTGGGGCGAACCCGGCACCAACGGCCAGCACGCCTTCTACCAGCTGATCCACCAGGGCACCGACGTCATCCCCTGCGATTTCCTGATCGCCGCGACGGCGCATGAGACGGACAAGGTCCATCACGCCCTGCTGCTCGCCAACTGTTTTGCCCAGACGGAAGCGCTGATGCGCGGCCGTACCACCGACGAGGCCCGCGCCGAACTCGCCGCCGAGGGCAAGGTGCCGACCGAGGTCGAGCGCCTCGCCCCGCACAAGACGTTCCCGGGCAACCGCCCGTCCAACACCATCCTCTACAAGTCGCTTGATCCCTTCACCCTCGGCCGCCTGATCGCGCTCTACGAGCATCAGGTCTTCGTGCAGGGCGCGATCTGGGGCATCGATTCCTATGACCAGTGGGGCGTCGAGCTCGGCAAGCAGCTCGCCATGCAGCTGCTGCCGATGGTCGACGGCACCGCCGACGCCGGGTCGCGCGATTCCTCCACGGCCGGCCTGATCAAGGCAGCCGCCAGCCTGCGCTGATCGCGCGAAGATCGCTAAAGATAGAAGTCCGGCGGGAAGCCTTCCGCCGGACTTTTTGATTCCGGCGATGTCGGCTGTGCGAGTGGCATGGAGAGACAAGGAAGCCCCTCGCCCCACCCCTCTCCCGCAAGCGGGCGAGGGAGCCGATCGAGGCCCGTCAGCCTGACCGCATCCTTCTGAAAGCAGAAGGCTTGAAGATCCCCGCTTCGAAAATCCAACTGCTTGAAGGCCAGGAAGACTCCCGCGCCACCCCGCCGCCGGCCGAAAAGCCCTCGCCCGCTTGCGGGAGAGGGTGGGGTGAGGGTCTTGCTTGTTCTGGGCTTTGACGGTCCGGCGACCGATGCGGCCGCAATTTGCCCAGCTATCGCCCTTCCTATCCGCGGCTCGTCCTCACCCTGACGCTCCGCCCAGCGTCCCACGAGACGCCGAAGCGCCCCGCGTTTCCCGCCCCGCCTCCATCCACTTTTCCGCCTCGCCCAAAACCCACACCGAATATTTCCCCACACCCCGATCCCCACATTGATAAAATTATAATAGCATGATGTTATGTGAGCCGGCCCCTCCACCGTTCTGAGGGGGCCCCGCTGGGAACCGCGTCGAGGAGGGCGCACCTGGCGGCAAGGGAGGACAACATGGAACGTACCGTTGAGCGGGATTCCGGCTTCGAGGGATCGGGCCGCGCCCTGCGCGATCGGCTGACGCGGTTTGTCGCGGTCGGCGAAGTGGGCGTGCTGCTCGCGCTGATCGTGCTGGTCGCCTTCTTCTACATCATCGAGCCGGCCTTCCTGTCGGAGCGCAACATCCGCGCCATCCTGCGCGTCGTCTCGTTCATCGGCATCATCGCCATCGGCCAGACGATCCTGCTGGTGAATGGCGAGTTCGATCTTTCCGTCGGCGCGGTCGCCGGCCTCTCGGCGGTCTGCAGCGCCAAGCTGATGACGGCGCTTGCCCTGCCCGTGCCGCTGGCGCTCATCGGCGGCGTGCTCGTTGGCGCCGGCATCGGGCTGGTCAACGGCCTGATCGTGGTCAAGCTGAAGATCCCCGCCTTCATCCAGACGCTGGGCATGCTGTTCATCGGCCAGGGGCTGATCCAGGTCGTCACCAACGGCTACCCGGTCTATCCGCTGCCGCCTGTGATCACCGATATCGGTTATGCCGATTTCCTGTTCGGGCTGGGCTGGAGCTTTGTCTTCTTCATCCTCGCCGCGCTGATCGCCGATTTCGTGCTCCGCCGCACCGTGCTCGGGCGCAACATGTATGCGACCGGCGGCAATCCCGAAGTCGCGCGCCTCGTCGGCATCGATACCGCCCGCTACAAGATCGGCGCCTTCATGACGGTCGGCGCGCTCGCCGCGGTCGCCGGCATGTTCGTCATGGCAGATCTTGCCTCCGGCACCACCTCGATCGGCAGCGGCTGGGAATTGAACGTCATTGCCGGTGTCGTCGTCGGCGGCGTCAGCCTGTTCGGCGGCGCCGGCACCATGGCCGGCGGCCTGATCGGCGTGCTGCTGCTGCAGGTCGTCACCAGCGGTCTCGTCGTGGTCGGCGTCAATGCCAACTGGCAGCAGATCGCGGTGGGCGTGATCATGGTGCTCGCCGTCGGCCTCGACATCCTGCGCCGCCGATATTTCATCGCCGGCTCCAGCGCCGCGCCGGCCGAGCCGCCGGCGACCACCACGAGCACAAAACCATCCTGAGCAACCGGCCCCAGAAGACCGGACGGGACGCGATCGATCGAAAAGGCCCGCCACAAGGCGGGCCATCCGGAGGGAGGACTACCATGAAGACAAGCCTTTCCAGCCTGACCAAGGCGGCGCTGCTCGCCACCGTCGCCATGTCCGGCGGCCTCACCGCCCTGCCCCATGCCGGCCTCGCCGCCGGCAAGAACATCCTCTGGGTGCAGCCGATGCGCGACCATCCGGTGCATCGACTGATGCAGGCCGGCTTCCTCAACAAGTGCAAGGAACTCGGCAACACCTGCGAAGTCGTCGGCAATCCGAGCGCCACCAATTATGACGTACCCGGCTCGATCCCGCTCGCCGAGGCGGCCATGGCGCGCACCAAGTTCGACGCCATCGCCGTCTATGGCCCCGGCCCTGAAATCTTCCCGTTCATCGGCAAGCTCGGCAAGGAAGGCTTTCCCGTCGTCACCTGGCACGTGCTGCCGCCCGAGGGCTCGGTTCCCGGGCTGAAGGCCGCGACGGGCGAGGACATTCCCTCGGCCGGCAAGGCGGCGGCGCTATCGATGGGCGAGAAGATGGGCGGCAAGGGCGTGATCGCGCTGACGCAGGGCTCGTCCAACGACACGGAGAACGTCATGGCGGACTCGTTCCGCAAGACGATGGCCGAGAAGTATCCGGACATTAAGATCCTCGACACCCAGATGGAAGGCTTCGAGCCCTCGGCCGCTGAGGGCAAGGCCGTCGCCCTGCTCCAGGGCAATCCCGATGTCACCGCCGCCTTCTCGACGACGGGCAATGGCGCGCAGACCTGGTCGGGCGCCGCCCGCAAGGCCGATCGCCCGCTCGTCATCATCGGCATGGATTACATCCGCCAGAACCTCGACATCGTGAAGTCAGGCGCGGCCTATGGCGTCGTGGCGCAGCCGCTCTACGAGGAGAGCGCGCTCACCGCACAGCTCGCCAACGATCTCGCCGAAGGCAAGACGGTGCCGTATCTGAACCCGCTGCCGGCCTCGGTCATCACCGCCGCCGACCTCGAGCCCTACTACAAGATGCTCGACAGCGCCGGCCAGTAAGGCACGCCTGCTTGGCCCTCTCCCGTGCACGGGAGAGGCGCTTCCCTTGCCCTTTCCCGCGTGCGGGAGAGGGTTGGGTGAGGGACTTTCTTCCCCTCACCTCTCCCTGAGGGAGAGGTCGGAGCGAAGCTCCGGGTGAGGGTTTAGGGACCTATCCGGTGAGGCCGTACCCCCACCCGCCGCACTGCGTGCGTCGAACTCTCCCTGAGGGAGAGGTAAAAGAAAGCATTCGGGAACACCGATCATGACCGACCCAGCCACCGCCCCGCCCGTCATCCAGACCCGCGCCATCGTCAAGAGCTTTGCCGGCGTGCAGGCGTTGCGCGGCGTCGATTTCGCCGTCCATCCGGGCGAGATCCATGCGCTGCTGGGCCAGAACGGCGCCGGCAAGTCGACCCTGGTCAAGATCCTGAACGGCGTCCACAAGGCAGGCTCCTATTCCGGCGAGATCCTCGTCGACGGCAAGCCGGTAGCCTTCGCCTCGACGTCCGCGGCGCGTGCCGAAGGCGTCGGCTATGTGCCGCAGGAAATCGAGGTGCTGGAGCAGCTCTCGGTCGCCGAAAACGTCTTTGCCGGCCATACCGGCCTCGGCCGTGGCCCGATCATCAGCCGCCGCCGGATGGAGGCGGAAGCCCGCGCCCTGTTCGAGGAACTGGGCCTTGCCATCGACCCGCGCATGCTGGTCGCGAGCCTCACCTCGGCGCAGCGCCACCTCGTGATGATCGCCCGCGCCCTCTCCTTCAAGCCGCGCGTGCTGATGCTGGACGAGCCGACCGCCTCGCTCTCCGGCGTCGAGGTCGAGCGGCTGTTCCAGGTGCTCCGCCGCCTGAAGGCGCAGGGCAAGACGATGATCTTCATCACCCACCGCCTGCCGGAAGTCTTGGCCATCTGCGACCGCGCCACCGTGCTGCGCGATGGCCGCGTCGCCGCCGAAATCGACCGCGAGCATTTCGATGAGGAACACTTCATCTTCGCCATGTCCGGACAAAAGCTGCAGCGACTGTATCCCGACCATGTCGCCCCGCCGGCCGAAACGCCGCCCTTGCTCTCGGTGCGCGACCTCTCGATCGCCGGCCGCTTCGGCGTCAATCGAGGCGTCAGCGGCGTCTCGTTCGATGTGCGCCCCGGCGAAATCCTCGGCCTCGCCGGCCTGCTCGGCTCCGGCCGCACCGAGATCCTGCATGCCCTCTATGGCCGCATCCCCTTCTCCGGCACGATCGCGATCGACGGCAAGCCGGTCGCGATCGCGCGCTCCAGCGATGCGCGCGCCGCCGGCGTGGCGCTCTTGACTGAGGACCGCAAGCGCGACGGCCTGCTGTTCAACCTGCCCGTCGGCGCCAACATCACCATCGGCAATCTGGCGCCGCTGTCGAGCCACGGCATGGTGCGCGAGGGCCGCGAGAAGAGCGCCGTGCTCGCCGCCATGCGGGCGCTCAACGTCAAGGCGCGCTCGCCGCAGGCCTCCGTCGCCCATCTCTCCGGCGGCAACCAGCAGAAGCTGCTCTTCGCCCGCGTGCTGATGAGCGCGCCGCGCGTGCTGCTTCTCGACGAGCCTACCAAGGGCGTCGACGCGGGCACGCGGCACGAGATCTACCGGCTGATCGTCGACTTGGCCGACAAGGGCGTGGCGCTCATCGTCGTCGCCTCGGAACTGGAGGAAGTGATCGGCCTCGCCGACCGCTGCCTGGTGGTGGCCGATGGCCGCATCGTCGACGAATTCCAGCGTGGCGAGGGCAGCGAGGACAAGGTGCTGCGCTCGATCACGGCGGCGCAGGCCGCCCTGCAGCAACAGGCGCTCGCCGCCGGCGCGGGACGCGCCTGATGGCCGGGCGTTTCTCAGGCAAAATCGTGCTCGTCACGGGCGCCGCGACCGGCATCGGCCGCGCCACGGCGGAACATCTGGTGGCCGAAGGTGCCAGCGTCTTCGGCATCGGCCTCGACGGCGAGGCCGGCCGCGCGCTCGACGAAACCTATGCGGCGAAGAACCTGCCGCTGTCGTTCCGCGAGGTCGACCTGACCGACGACGCGGCGGTGCGCACCGCCGTCGCCGCCTGCCAGCGCGAGCATGGCCGGCTCGACGCCGTCGTCAACTGCGCCGGGATCTACGCCACCGGCAAGCGGCTGGAGGACGTCACCGACGCCGAATGGGAACTCACCGTCGCCGTCAACCTGACCGCGATTTTTCGCGTTTGCCGCGCCGCCCTGCCGCTGATCCGCGCCTCGGGCGGCGGCTCGGTGGTCAACCTCGCCTCGGTGCACGCGATCGCCACCGTCCCCGGCGTACCCGCCTATGCCGCGACCAAGGCGGCCGTGGTCGGCCTGTCGAAGCAGATGGCGCTCGACTATGCGGTCGACCGTATTCGCGTCAACGCCGTCATCGTCGGCTCGGTCGCGACCCGCATGACGCTCGGCGACGCCCCCGATGCGCGGGAAAAAGTCGAGGCGGCAGGGCTCTATTTCGACGAACGAAAAGTGCCCCGCGTCGCCGACCCGTCCGAACTCGCCAGGGCGATCGGCTTTCTCCTCTCCGACGACGGGTCCTTCGTGACGGGCAGCGCCTTTACGGCGGATGGCGGGCTGACGGCCCTGCTGCTTTAGGAGATTTCGCGGGGATCGACCGCGGCAAGCGCTTGTTCGCACGAACAAATCGGCTCAAGCGCCTGGCGCGATACCGCGTGTCCGCCGGTTGATCTTGCATGCCGCTTTTGCGACATCGGACCCCGCTGCCCGGCGCAGCGAGGGACCGACCGTGACGAACTTCATTTCCGCCATTCTCGTGCATGTCGCCGACCCGGAAGCGGGCCTCGCGTGGTACGCAAACGCCTTCCCCGAAGCGCGGATCGAGACCAGCCAGCCCTCCGGGTTCCGCTATCTCGCCATTGGCGGGCTGCAACTGGAACTGGTCCAGGCCGACGAAAAGGTGCCAAGCGGCGCCGCCGGCTCGGTGGTCTATTGGGCTGTCGCGGATTTCGACCGCGCGCTAACCCATTTCAAATCGGTCGGCGCAAAGCTCTATCGCGGCCCGATGGAAATCGACGCCGCCGAATGGATGGCGCAGTTTCGCGATCCATGGGGGAATTGTATCGGGATCAGAGGACGGAAGGTGGGAAACACCTGAGTGTTCGAGGGTAGAGAAAAAGAGCGCCGCGGCGGGGCTCTGCATCGACGAGCGCAAGGAGCTGCGCGTCAGCGACCCGTCCGAACTCGCCGGGCCACCACCTTCCCAATCTCCGACGACATGTCCCTCGTCACGAGAAGCGCACTCACGCTGAGTATACTCTCGTCCCATCGCAACACCTTAGCTGGTGTTGCACTTTATTTGTGAACGCAGGGGATCATACGGCCTCGCCAGCGACGACCGGTATGATCTCGATGCGTCTGGATTACTCCTTGGGCCAAGACCGAACGATGGGAGCATTTTTTGGCAACACGATAGCCACTTCTAGCCTGAGAGTTCCAATTCCCGCTCTCTACTCTACACGGCTACAAGTCTCCCCAGACATTGGCACTGCCAGCATCATAAAGAACATAATCCACTTTTCTTTTGTGAAGCTTCTGAAACATCGACAACTGCGACTCAATAAGCCTCACCGACTCATCGGTCGGCTTATATACTCCAAAATACAGAACCTCAATTTTGGACCCAAACAAAGCTGAGTATATATGAGCATCATTCGCGGAAGCTGAGTGACCGAAGACAAAGACGTTTCCCGTGCACGCCATCAATTTCTCGTAGCAGTGCCGCAAATACGGCACGGAATTGATCTTTGCCAATTTGGCCCGGGAAGTACCCTCCGCAACATAAAGTGGCAAACGCTTTTCGCGGGTGATGGTATCCGCAATTGCATCGATTATCCCTGAGGCTCCCTTGACCCTCTTATGAAGATCACCGACATACCCTAAAAATAGATGCAGACCACCATGAAGATTAAACGTATTACAATACGCAGTTGGGTCGTAAGACTTCCTAAATCCAGCCTCTTCCTTGGCCTTACCAAACCCGTCAGTATAAGATTTGGTATCAAGCTGAATCCAATACAATAAAAGATCGTAATTGAGCGTAAATACATGCCAAATTTGTCTAGAAATTCACGGCTCTTGACAAAATACTTCTCAAGATCTTCTCGATGAGTGGGATGCGTCGTTCTGATTGCGTGAACCAGTTGCTCTCGCAACCTCTGAGCCTCCATGCGGAAATGGTCTGCCTGCGCAGAATTTCCATATACATCTTCGACCTTGGCGGATTCCTCTAACGACCGAATAACAATTTCGAAGTCATAGGTATCATGAGCACCGAATAGCTCACGTAGAGGCTCAGTAGCCGTCAAGTCGGTATGATCCAGCAAGCTCCTGTAGTCAAAATACTTCGACGAAAAACCATTTCCAATCAAGAGTGAACGTTGCTTACCAGAAGTTTTATCGATTGCAGCCTCAAACGACAACATCATAAGCCCCCTCAACGCGGACGAGAATCAACCTAATCCACTCTACCCTAGATGCACCTCGCGGGTCTCTTCGGAAAATAACAGACAAGGTAAGCCTAGGCTTGATGTATGAGCATGAAGTAAGTAGGCGCGTCACCTTTAGTCTGACCTCACCCCAAATCTTACCACCCCCGCCATCGCCTCGCCCGGCTTGAGGACGACCAGCCTAAGCCCATCCTCCCCGGCCTCCAGCTTGTTCACGGCACATGGGACGTTCGTTTGCGGTTCCAGGCAGAAGAAGCTCTGCTTCGGGTCGGCGTAGAGCATCAGGTTTTCGAAGATCGGATCGGCCTCGATCGTCAGCGTCAGGCCGCGCGTGGGAAAGCAAAGTTCGGCGACGCCGTCCCAGCCGGAGTAATTGTTGTTGCGCCAATGGCTTGGCAGCGGCGCGCCGTTTGAAAAATCGAGTTCGGGCGGCAGCGAGATGCGCGAGCCGGCGACGCCGTCCGGGGCTTCGAGCCAGAAATGGCTCGCCTTGAAGCGAAGCTGCGTATCCGCGTCGCGCTCGAACCAGGGGTGATGGCCGAAGCCGAACGGCATGCGGACGGGGCCGAGGTTTTGCAGGCTCGTCGTCAGCGTCAGCCCCTCGCGCGAGAGCGCAAAGCGCTGGGTCGCGCGGTAGAGGAACGGCTCACCGGCGACGCGGCGCTCCAGCGTCAGCAGCGCCGAGGTGCTGGACGCGTCCTCGACCTGCCATTCCGACTGCCAGCCGGTGCCATGCACGTTGAAGCGCTCGGCGCCGTTGTTGGGCCCGAAGCGATACGTGACGCCATCGAAGGTGAACTGGTTGCCGTCGATGCGGTTGGCATAGGGTAGCATCGGGAACGAACCGACGCCGAGCACGTCACCGGCATCAGCGCGCTCGGCCGAGAGCGGGCGAAAGATGTCGATACCGGCCTTTCGGAACGCGGCGATGCTGCCGCCGATTTGCGGGGCCAGCGTCAGGCTGAGGTCACCGGCGGCAAGTTCGATCATTCTGGCGCGTTTCCTGTTGGCTCGCCGCATTGTTGCCCGGCGCGGGCGCGGGCGGAAGGTGGTGCCGTCTCTCACGCGGCTCGGTCCCGAGGTTTTGGCGAGGTGCCGGGTTGCGGAAGGGTGGATTCCTGCTTGCGCAGGGATGACGGGGAGGGTGGGATGGCCGGCGGAGCTTGATCAGGAGGATCTGTCGCCCGGCCCTATCCATATGATTCCCAAGCCCAAAGGCCGGGCTCGATCTCTCCCCCCACTCCGTCATCCCTGCGAAAGCAGGGATCCACGCCGCCATGGTTGCCGGCCGTTGGCCTTGGCCACCCCGCCTTCTGCAGCGAAAGGTGGATCCCTGCTTTCGCAGGGATGACGGGGAGCGTGGCGTGGCCGGCCCGAGCGTATCGGGCGAGGGCTGGGCTGGCGGCGGAGAAGCGCGTTCCCTCACCCGAGGGCCCTCTCCTCTCCCATGGGGAGAGGTCGACGGCCAAGGGCCGGCGGGTGAGGGGTTGCGATCTCTCAGGCGGGGCCTCAACCCCTCACCCGGCGCTTCGCGCCGACCTCTCCCCATGGGAGAGGTGAAGAAACCCCCGAGGCTGCCAAGCCACCTTTGCGGGTCGCCTGGCGGGCTGCCAAGGCACTATCGCGGTACCCCAGGCGCCCCGCCCGAAGTCTCAAAAATTCCGTCCATAGCCCGTCGTCCAGCCGCCGTCGACGGCAAGGGTCTGGCCGGTGGTGTAGCTGTTGAGCGGGTCGACCAGGAAGAGCACGGCGTTGGCGACGTCTTCCGGCTTGCCGGCCTGGCCGAGCGGCACGTGGGAGAGCATCGCCTCGTCGCCCGCCTCGCCGACGCGGCCGACCGCCACCGCATTGACCCGCACGGCCGGGCCGCAAACCATGGCGAGCGCGCGGACGCTGGCGATCGCGGAGGCCATCGCCGCCGACCAGGCCGGATGGCGGCGCATCGGCACGAGCCCGGCGGCCGAGACGAGATGCACGATGCGGCCGCCGCCCTGCGCCGCCATGGCGCGCGCCACGGTCTCGGCCTCCAGCGCCAGCGCCTCGGGCCGGTAGGCGGCCTCCGGCGACAGCGGATGCGACAGGACCAAGATGTCCGGCGTGCCCTCGCCCGGGCTTCGCGAGACGGTCGCGCCATTCGCCTTCAGCGCCGCGACGACGGCGGCGAGAATGGCGTTTTCCGCGCCGGCGACGCGCGCTGACTGGCCTGAAATCTCGATTTCCATGCTGGTCTCCCCCGAACGGACCTATGCGGCATCGGCCGGATTCTGGCAACGCCCGGCTTCCCGCCGCCGATTTGCGCCGGCCCGTCGATTAGACCTTGGCAAGGCGCGGCTCGATAACATAACATCATGCTATTATAATTTTTGATGCGATGTCCATCACCGGGCTCGAGGACGCATCACCCGCGCGAAAAGCGCGGGGTCAGGGAGGGATGATGAGCGCTCAAGTGATGAATCCGGCGATCCGCGCCCCGGAAATCCACAATCCGATCTTCCGAAGCGCGCCGGGCAAGACGTTGCCGGCCGGGCTGAGCGCGGCGGCGCTGCTGGAGCTTTACGAACGCATGGTGCTGCTGCGCCGCTTCGAGAGCGTGGCGCAGACCGCCTGCCGCAAGGGCGAGACGCCCGGTTTCCTGCATCTCTATATCGGCGAGGAAGCGACCGCCGTCGGCGTCTGCGCGCATCTGCGCCCCACCGACTGGATCACCTCGACCCATCGCGGCCATGGCCATGCGCTCGCCAAGGGCATGGACCCGAACATCCTGATGGCCGAGCTGTTCGGCAAGCGCGATGGTTGCTGCGGCGGGCGCGGCGGCACCATGCATCTCTATGACCGCAAGACCGGGCTTTTCGGCACCAATGGCATCGTCGCCGCCGGCATCAGCCATGCCGTGGGCGCCGGCATTTCCGCCCGCACCCAGGGCAAGGACGGCGTCGGCGTCGCCTTCTTCGGCGATGGCGCGACCAACCATGGCGGTTTTCACGAGTCGCTGAATTTCGCCGGCATCCAGAAGGCGCCGGCCGTCCTGGTCTGCGAAAACAACCTCTATGCGACCGCGACGCCGCTCGCCTCCGCGACGCTGAACCCGGAGATCGCAACGCGGGCGGCCGCTTACGGTATCCCGGGTGTCGCTGTCGACGGCAATGACGTCATCGCCGTCTGGCAGGTGATGGCCGAGGCGACGGCACGCGCCCGCTCGGGCAATGGCCCGACGCTGATCGAAGCCAAGACCTATCGCACCGTCGGCCATCACGAGGGCGACCCGGTGACGGGCACCTATCGCACCCAGGCCGAGGTCGACGAATGGGCGAAGCGCGACCCGATCCAGATGCTGCGCACCCGGCTGCTGGAGGATTTCGGCACCGCCTCGGCCGACGAGCTGGGCGCGATCGACGCGAAGATCGACAAGGTCGTTGCGCAGTCGCTCGAATTCGCGCGCAATTCGCCGGAGCCGGACCCGGCCACCACGGCGCTGCATGTCTATGCCGAGCCGATCAACCCGGCCGACGCGCTCGTCCAGGCGGCGCCGACCACGATGGTGACGCAGAGCTGGCTCGATGCGGTGCGCGACGGCATCGCCGAGGAGATGCGCCGCAATCCGCATCTGCTCTATTTCGGCGAAGGCACCGGCGAGCGCGGCGGGACCTTTGCCCACACCAAGAACCTCTGGACCGAGTTCGGCCCCAACCGGATGGTGGATACGCCGATCTCCGAGCAGGGTTTTACCGGCGCTGCGATCGGCGCCTCGGCGACGGGCACGCGGACGATCGCCGATCTGATGTTCGCCGATTTCGTATTCGAGGCGGCGGGGCAGATCGTGCTGCAGGCGGCCAAGCTGCGCTACATGTCGAACGGGCAGATGAATGCGCCGATGGTGGTGCGGGTGGGTTCTGGCGCGGTCCGCTCGGCCGGCCCGCATCACAGCGGCACCTATCATCCGAGCTGGGCCAACATTCCGGGCCTGATCGTCTGCATGCCGGCGACGCCGGCCGACGCCAAGGGCCTGATGAAGACCGCGCTTAGGGCCGGCGACCCCGTCATGATGCTGGAGCCCAAGGCGCTGTTCGCCTCGAAGGGCGAGGTGCCGACCGGCGAGCATCTGGTGCCGTTCGGCCTCGCGCGCATCGCCCGCGACGGCGCCGACATCACCATCGTCTCGGCCGGCCAGCTGGTGCACCGCGCGCTGGAGGCGGCGGAGAAGCTGGCGGCTGAGGGTATCTCGGCCGAAGTCATCGACCTCCGCACCATCATGCCGCTCGATGTCGGCACGGTGGCGAAATCGGTCGCGAAGACGCACCGGCTGCTGGTGGTCGATGAGGGCTGGGGCGCCTTCGGCGTCGGCGCCGAGGTGGCGCAGGCGATGAACGAGCTCGCCTTCGACGATCTCGACGCACCGGTTGGCAGGTTGCATACCGACGCGCAGCCGCATCCGCTGGCCCCGGCGCTGGAGCGCGCCATGCTGGTCGACGCCGACAAGATCGTCGCCGCCGCCAAGGGCGTCCTCGCCGGTAAGCCGCCGGTGCCGAAGCACTGGCGCTATCTCGGTGGCCAGGCAGCGCCGGCTCCTGTGGCGCCCCCCGTCGCGCCGATGGCCGCTCCGGTTGCCCCCTTGGCGGCGCCGGCACCTGCCTCAAAGGCTCCGGCCGGCGACGGCGAGCCGATCACCATGCCGTTCGGCGACCTCACCATCAGCGAGGGCACCATCGTCGGCTGGCTGAAGAAGGAAGGTGATGCGGTCAAGGCCGGCGAGATCGTTGCCGAGATCGAGACCGACAAGGCGGTGGTCGAGATCGAGGCGCCGATAGACGGCATTCTCGGCCCGATCGAGCAGCCCAAGGGCACGGTCGTGCCGATGGGCGGCCGCATCGGCAGCGTCCGGGCTTGAGGGGGATCGCATGAACGCCCCTGTCCGCACCATCGCCTCGCCCTATGCGCGAAAGCTCGCCCGCGAGCGCGGCATCCCGCTGGCGCTCGTCACCGGCTCCGGCCCGAACGGCCGCATCGTCGCCGAAGACCTGAGGGCCGCGCCGGCCGCAGCGCCCGAAGTCGCAGCGGTGGTTGTCGAACCGGTTCCGGTTCCGACTCCGGCGACCCCTGCCCCGCTTGTCATGGCGGCGCGGTCGATCTCCGCCTTCGCGGCAACCATCGACCTCGCGCCGCTTGCCGCCTTCCTGGCCGCCTCCGGCTCGGCGCTTTCGATCGATGCCTTCCTGGTCAAGGCGGCGGCGCGAGCCGCCGGCGCCGAGGCCGAAGCGATCCGCTGGATCGAGCCGGAGGGCGGCGTGGTGACGATCGCGCGCCCGCTGACGCTGGCGCCGACCGAGATCGCGCGGCAGATCGGGAGCGATGCCGAGGCAGTCTCGCCCGAGGGCAAGGTGATGGTGGTGTCGCGCCTCGCCGCCAGAGGCGTGCGGCCGGTCGCCGGCAGCCTGCCGACCGGGATCGACCTGCGCATCCTGGTGGTCGCCGCCGACGGCCCCGAGACTGCCGAGGCGCTGGTCGTGCATGACGCCGACGCGATCGCCGAGACCGAGGCGAGCGCCATTCTCACCCGCTTCCGCGACCTGCTCGAAGCCCCGTTGCGGCTGCTGGTCTGAGGGACACAGCCGGCTTAACGGACGGCTGACAAGAGGCTAACAGAGGGGTTAACACGCGTGCCGTGTTAACCCCTCGCGTTTCACATCATGTAGCCGGCGGTCCAGCCGCCATCGACCGCCAGGATCTGGCCATTGATGTATGAGGATTCCGGCGCCGAGAGGAAAAGCACCGCCTCGCCGATCTCCTCCGGGGTGCCGGGCCGGCCGAGCGGGATGTGCTCCATGAAGGCCTGCGTCTTGGCCTGGAACATCCCGTCCGCGCCGTAGAACAGCGCCTTCGTCGCCTCGGTCATGATCGAGCCCGGGGCAATTGCATTCGCCAAAATCCCCTTCGGCCCCAGTTCCAGGGCCATCGACCGGGTCAGGTGCACCATGCCGGCTTTGGCGGCGACGAACGGGCTTTGCAGCCGCATGGCGGTGAGGCCGACCACAGAGGCGATGTTGATGACGCGACCGCCCCGGCCGGCGGCCAGCATCGGCTCCAGCGCCCGCCGGGTCATGAAGAACAGCCCGTCGAGGTCGATGCCGACGATGCGGTGCCATTCCTCGATCGGGAACGCGTCGACATCGACCCGGTGCGCCAGCGTGTTGACGCCAGCATTGTTGACGAGAATGTCGAGCCGGCCATAGGCTGCGATCGTTTCCGAGACGGCCCGGTCAATCGAGTTGGGATCGCGGATGTCGACCGCCACCGCCAGGGCATCCGGCAGGCTCGCCGCGACGTCGCGGCCGCCTTGCTCGTTGATGTCGGCCACGACGATGGAGGCGCCATTGGCGGCTAGGCGGCTGACGATGCCGCGCCCGATGCCGCCCGCGGCGCCGGTGACGACGGCCACCTTGCCCGTTAGATCGCTGCGCATCCGCCTGCCCTCCCCGGCCTTCGTCCGAACCTACCGGACTTCAACTATCTATTATGATACTATAATCTATCGTGGCGAGCGGCAACCGTTTGTCGACCGAGGACCGAGTTGCAGGCAACGATTGGTGCGAGCTGGAAAAACTCGCTAATTTGACGGTCGAACAAAAGCGATTCTGAGGAACGAGCCAGGTGAAAGCAAGCAAGACGGACCCCGTTGCCGACAGCTCGCCGGACGCTTCGGGCGCCGCCGCCTCGCTCGAAAGCTTCCAGCCGCGTGCCCTTTCGCGCGACGACGGTCCGCTCTATCGGCAGCTCGTGACCATATTGCGTGAACCGATCACCAACGGCACGCTGGTGCCCGGTACCTCGCTCCCGCGCGAGGCCGATATCGCCGAACGCTTCGGCGTCAGCCTGATCACCGTCCGCCAGGCCCTGCGCGATCTCGAGAATGACGGGTTGATCAAGAAGCGCGCCGCGAAGCCCGCCATCGTCGCGGTGCCGGAATTGCCGGCGCAGCCCAGCTTCGACTTCCGCAGCTTCGCGCAGATCGCCGAATCGACCAAGGGCCGCGCCCTCGAGATCCATTCCTACCGCAAGGAGCGTTCCGCAGCGGCGAGCGCGGCCTTCGGCCTGAAGCCCGAGGAAAGCTGCCACTGCCTGCGCGCGACATTGCACCAGAAGGACGGCCCGGCCTGCCAGACCACCTTCTATTTCCCGCCGGCGATCGGATCCCGCCTCAAGCGCCCGGACTTTGACGATGTCGTCGTCTTCCGCGCCGTCCAGCGCCATCTGGGCATCCAGCTTTCCAGCGCGCGCATCACCGTGCGTGCCGATATCGCCGACGAGGCCCTGGCCGAGGCGCTCGACTACAAGGTCGGCGGACCGATCCTGGTCATGGAGATGCTGTATTTCTCGGCCGCCGGCGAACCGGTCGAACTGACGATCAACAAGAACCGCGCCGACCTGTTCAGCCTCTCCTACGACGCCCCCAACGACCTCGGCTGACACTGTCGGCACGTCTGGACTCCGTCAAGAGATTATAATAGCATATATTTCATCGCAGGGATGAGGATCAACTGCGAGGCCGCGCGGGACAGGAGCCCGGGCGAAGGGAATGACGCGTCGCCATGACGGATGCCGCCACCGGCAAGAAGCATCCGCACGCATCAGTTGGGAAACGTTCCTTGAGGGAGGAAAGTTCGTGAAGCGCACAGCCGCACTCGCCGCCTTGTCGGCAATCAGCCTGTCCGTGGCTCTGGCCGGGGCCATGACCGCGCCGGCCATGGCCGAAGGCAAGACCTACAAGATCTATCTCTCCAACAATTTCGTCGGCAATGATTGGCGCCAGCAGATGCTGCGCATCGCCGATGCCGTGGTGAAGAAGCCGCCGCTCGCCGGCCGCGTCGACCTCAAGGTCGAGAACGTCGAGACGACAACCCAGGCGCAGATCAACTCGCTCAACAACATCATCCGCACCAAGCCGGACGCCATCCTGATCGATGCCGGCTCGCCGACCGCGCTCAATCCGACCATCCAGAAAGCCTGCGCCGCGGGCATCCTGGTCATCTCCTTCGACCAGGTCGTCACGGCCGATTGCGCCTACAAAGTCGAGTCCGACTGGAACATGCTTCCGGCCGTCCAGGCAGAGTGGATCGCCGAGAAAATCGGCGGCAAGGGCAAGGTTTTCGTCGATCGCGGCCTGGCCGGCGCGCCGATTTCCGAGCAGTTGCAGAGCGGCTTCGAGAAGGTGCTGAAGAACTATCCCGGCATCGAGATCGTCGGCTATTTCAACGGCAATTATGCGCTCGGACCGGAGCAGGAAGGCGTCGCGTCGCTGCTCGCCGCCCATCCTCAGGTCGATGCGATCCTGACCCAGGGCTATGGCTCGGGCGCCATCAAGGCGTTGCAGGACGCCGGCCGCCCGCTCGTTCCCGTCGCTGGCGGCGGCTACAATTCGGCCTCGCTCGTCTGCGCCCAGACAGAAGGCGCGCAGTGCATCCTCGAGACCAATCCGGCCTATCTCTCGGCCGAGGCGATCAAGCTTGCCGTCGACATTCTCGACGGCAAGGAGGTCAAGGATAAGCACATTTTCGTCTACGGCCCGTTCCAGTCGACCGACCCGCAGCCGTCCAAGCTCTATCCGGACGTGAAGATGCAGAAGATCGAGATCGGCAAGACCGCCTTCCCGGATCTCGCCCCTGGCCTGTCGCTGCCGATTTCGCCCGACTGGGTCGAGATCACGCCGCAGGAAGCCGCCGGCTCGTAAGGCTGGAGGGTCTTCAAGCAAGGTGAGGGAGCCCCTCACCCTACCCCTCTCCCGCCCCTCTCCCGCCCGCGGGAGAGGGAGCAGACCGAGCCTCTCCTTGCTTGGCCCTCGCCCGCTTGCGGGAGAGGGTTGGGTGAGGGTCTTGCTTCCTGGAATCTTGCTTCCCGGAAAGTCTACGAACGCCGCAACGTGAGGAAGTCCCTCACCCCGGCCCTCTCCCGCCAGCGGGAGAGGGAGCAGACTGCGCATAGGCGCGACGAGTCCTGAAATTTCTGACTGAAGGTCCGGCCTGCATGACCGAACTTCTGAACGCGACCGCGATCACCAAGCGGTATGGCGGCATTACCGCCCTCAGCCGCGCCGATTTCTCCGCCCGCGCCGGCGAAGTGCATGCGCTGCTCGGCGAGAACGGAGCGGGCAAGAGCACGTTCATCCAGATTCTCGCCGGCGCCGTTCGCCCCGATGGCGGCACGGTGACACTAGCCGGCTCGCAATATCGTCCGCGCAATCCGCAGGAAGCGCAGCGATCCGGCATTTCGCCCGTTTTCCAGGAGCTGTCGCTCGTTCCCGACCTGACGGTGGAGGAGAACATCTGGTTTCGCCGCGAGCCTCTCTCCGCCATCCGAACGGTGCGCGGCCGCGCCATGCGCGAGGCGACGCTGGAACTCTTCGCGCGCCACAAATTCCCGACGATCCGGCCGGATCAGGAACTGCGCCGGCTGACGCTGGCCGAACGGCAGGTGATCGAGATCGCCAAAGCGTTGTCGCGCGACCCGCAGGTGCTGATCCTCGATGAAGCCACCTCGGCGCTCGGGCCGCAGGAGACGGAATGGCTGCTTGGCCTGGCCAAGGGCCTCGCCGAGGCCGGCAGGCTGGTGATCTACATCTCGCACCGGCTCGGCGAGGTGCGCCAGATTGCCGACCGCATCACGGTATTCCGCAACGGCGCGACGGTCGCGGCCTATGACACCCACGCCGTCGACGACGAGACGATCATCACCGACATGCTGGGACGGCGCATGGATCGGCTCTATCCGGAACGCAGAAGCACGGCGACCCCAACCGTCGCGCTTGGCCTGCGCGGCTTCGGCGTCGATCATCGCCTGGCCGATATCGACCTCGACCTGCGCGAAGGCGAAGTGCTGGGCGTCGCCGGCATGCAGGGCCACGGCCAGCGCGAGCTGTTCCAGGCGCTGTTTGGCATAGGCGGCTCGCGTGGCCAGGTCGAGGTCTGGGGCAGGCCCAAGACGATCCGCGGCCCGCGCCAGGCGCTGACAGGCCGCGACGGCCTCGCGCTCGTGCCGGAAGACCGGCGCAATCACGGCCTGCTGCTGTCGAAGAGCGTGCGCGAGAACCTGACACTCTCCGTCATCCAGCGCTTCACCCGTTTCGGCATCACGAACCCCAAGCGCGAGAGCGCGCTGGTCGACGAGATGATCGCGACGCTAAAGATCAAGGCCGGCACGCCGGAACAGCTTGCCGGCACGCTTTCCGGCGGCAACCAGCAGAAGGTGATCTTCGGCAAGATGCTGCTGACCGAAGCGCGCATCCTGCTGCTCTACGACCCGACGCGCGGCATCGATGTCGGCACCAAGGGCGAGATCTTCCAGCTGATGCGCGACCTCGCCGCCAAGGGCTACGCGATCCTGTTCTATTCGAGCGACCTCGCCGAACTGGTTCATGTGGCGGACCGGGTAGCGGTCCTGCGCAACGGCCGGCTCGCCGCCATACTGGAAGGCGAGGATAATTCCGAGCGCCAGATCCTGCGTGCCGCCATGATCGAAACGAGGGCAGCATGAGCGTCGCGGACCCGACCAACCCGGCCAGGAAGACGATTGCCGACGCCGGCCCCACCGGGACGGCCCACCGCCGCTCACGCGCCGCGATCTGGAAATCGGCCCTGCTCGACCGCGCCTCGCTGATCATCCCCTGCGTCATGCTGGTCGCGCTGCTGCTGGTCTACGCATCGTTGCGCGACGGCGTCTTCACGATCGACGAACTGAACCTCGATACGGCGGCGGCGATGACGCTGCTGCTGGCCGCAACCGGCCAGACCATCGTGCTGCTGCGCGGCGGCATCGACCTCTCGATCGGCGGCATGATCAGCCTCGGCACGGTGCTCACAGCGACCCGGTTCGGCACGGACCCCGGGCAGGCAGCGGCGTGGGCCTTCGGCATCGTCGCGATCGGCGGGCTGGTCGGCGCGCTGAACGGCGTGCTGATCACGGTGCTGCGGCTCCAGCCTTTCCTCGTCACCCTCGCCACCTGGTCGATCCTGTCCGGAGCGGCGATGATCATCCTGCCGACCGATGGCGGCGCCCTGCCCTCTGGTTGGACCATGTTCGGCGTCTCGATCTGGCTGGGCCTATCTAGTTCGGTCTGGCTGCTGGCGCTACTGCTGGTCTTCTGGTTCTGGTTCAAGCGCACGCGCCTCGGCATCGCCATCCGCGCCACCGGCTCGAACGAGCGTTCTGCCTTCCTGTCCGGCGTCTCGCCGATCGGCATCAACATCGCCACCTACGGCCTCTCCGGCATCTTCGCAGCGCTGGCGGCACTCTATCTGACGACCCAGACCGGCGCCGGCTCACCCACCATCGGCAAGGACTACATCTTGCCCTCGGTAGCGGCGGCGGTGATCGGCGGCATCAGCCTGTTCGGCGGCCGCGGCGGGCTCGTCGGCACGATGATCGGCGCCTTCATCCTGACCATCATCGGCAATCTGGTATTCGTGCTGGAAGTCTCCAGCTACTGGCAGCCCATCGTCTCCGGCATCATCCTGCTCATCGCCGTGCTGGCGAGTTCGATTGCCGAGAAATCCGCGCGACGGAGCCTCTCATGAACATCCGCCGGCATCGCGCCATCCTGCTCGCCTATCTCGGCATGATCGTCCTGCTGCTTCTGACCAGCGTCGTCGCGCCGGGGTTCCTGTCGGCGACGCATCTGCGCAGCACAGTCGTGCTCGCCGCCTTCATCGGTATCGTCGCGCTCGGTCAGACCTTCGTGATCATCGGCGGCGGCATCGACCTCTCCGTGCCATGGGTACTGAATTCGGCCGCTGTTCTGATGACGCTGCTGGCCGCGAGCCAGGACGCACCGCTGCTCTGGATCGTGCCAATGCTGCTCGCCGCGGGCGCGCTGGTCGGGATGGTCAACGGCCTCGGCGTCGCGATCTTCGGGGTACCGCCGATCATCATGACGCTCGCCGTCAACGTCATCCTGCAGGGCGGCATTCTCGTCTATACCGGCGGCGCGCCAACCTCGACCGCGCCGAAGGCGATCCAGTTCCTGGCCGTCGGCCGGATCGCGGGCTTTCCTGTCGTGCTGATCCTATGGATAGCGCTAGCGGCGATCGCCACCATCCTGCTGTCGAAGACCGCTTTCGGCCGGCATCTCTATGCCGTCGGCACCAGCGCCACGGTGGCGGAATTCTCCGGCGTGCCGACGCTGCGCACCACCGTGCTCGCCTATACGCTGTCCGGCTTCACGGCAGCGCTCGCGGGCATGCTGCTCACCGGCTACACGGCGCAGGCCTATCTCGGCATGGGCGATCCCTATCTCTTCACGTCGATCGCCGCGGTGGCGATCGGCGGCGCCTCGATCCTTGGCGGCAGCGGCCATTATATCGGCACTATTGCAGGCGCCCTGGTGCTGACCATCCTGACGGGGCTGCTGCCGGCGCTGAACCTCTCCAGCGGCGCGCTGCTGATCGTCTATGGCGTCGTCATCCTGGTCACCGTCTCGCTCGCCAGCGAAGCCCTTTCCGGCCTCTCCGCCTTCCTGCCGCGCTTCGGCCGGTCGCGCGGCCCATCCGCCTGAGGAATTGCCATGACCGACATCGAATGCGTCTCCGACGCCAGGGCGCAGCTGGGCGAAGGAACCTATTGGGACCCGGCCACGGAGGCGCTCTGGTGGATCGACATCTACCAGAAGGCGATTCACCGCTTCGATCCGCTGACGCGAAAGACGGAAACCCATATCGCGCCGGAATTGCTCGGCTGCCTCGCCGTGCGGGCAAGCGGCGGGCTGATCCTGACGATGGCGAGCGGCTTCTATTTCTTCGATCCAGCGACTGGCCGCTTCGACAAGATCACCGATCCGGAAGCCGACCTCCCCGACAACCGCTTCAATGACGGCAAGACGGACCGGCAGGGGCGCTTCTGGTCCGGCTCGATGTTCGAGGCGCCCGGCAAGCCGGTGGTAAGGAACGCCTCGCTCTACCGGTTGGACGCGGACCTTTCGATTCACAAAATCGTCGAGGGCATCGGTTGCTCCAACGGGCTCGCCTGGAGCCCGGACAGCCGGACGATGTACTACACCGACAGCCATGGCCCGGTCGTCTGGGCCTGGGACTTTGACCCGGCGACCGGCGAGGTCGAAAACCGGCGGACCTTCTTCGATCTCTCTGAGACGAAGGGGATCGTCGATGGCTCCACGGTCGACGCCGAGGGCTGCTACTGGGCGACGATTCCGTTCCAGGGCAAGGTGCTGCGCTTCGATCCCGCCGGCAAGCTGATGCGCACCATCGAACTGCCGACCGACCTGCCGACCTGCTGCGAATTCGGCGGCCGGGATCTCGATGTCCTCTACGTCACGACGGCGATCTACAATCGCACGCCGGAGCAACTCGCCGGCCAGCGCAATCCCGGCGGCCTGTTCGCGCTAGACGTCGGCGTCAAGGGCCTGCCGCTGGTGCCGTTCCAGGGGTGACCTCCAGAGCCTCATCTCAAGTCAAAAGCGGTCGGACATCGCCCGGCCGTTTTCGTATCCCAACTTTCGTGTTCGGAAGTGATGACAAGGCCAAAGGCGACCGAGATGCAAAGCCGTCCGACCAACGCAGCAAAAGGCTCATGGACATAGCGGTAGACTACGTATTTGATCTATACGAAGGAAGCCAAGAATACTGAGAGGCCTTGAATTGAACATTTCAAAGGCAACATTTTATTTCTCGACGGAGCGCCCGCTTCAGCCGCCAGTGAGCCCCGGAACCATAGTCAGATTCGTGAAAATCGGTACGAGAACGGCATATTTCTTCCGATCCGACCGCGTCATCCCTGAATATGACACGCAGACATTGTTGCTTCTGCCCAAGCAAGACGGTGAACTCTGGCACGCTGACAACAGCGAGCCATTGTTTTGCTATGTGGTGGATGGCCAAGAACTACTAAAAATGGAGGCTCTTTCGGCCGCCGACATCTCCGGAAAAATCTTGGACTGGGGTGGAATCTCTAACGCAGAAACCGCTCAGAAATGGACCACTTGGTAGATTCGGACTGAGTCAATCTTCGCCAGGCAGCGCCCACCCTCGGCAACGGTGCGACCTGTGGCTAAGATGGGGGCTCGAAGCGATCAGGGGCGATACTACAATGCCGCAAACGAGTAGCCGCGAGTTCATGACGCCGCGCGACGGAGACCTTGGTCTGCAACACCTCGCCAATCCCCCGGGGCTTTCGATCTCCGCGCTGCCGAACGGCGCCATCTTCTCGATCACGCACCGTGCCGAAGGCGGTGCACCGGTGATGATCAACCAGGTGCTGGGCTCGCCGATCGATGGCGGCATCGGCCGGATCTGGCTGCGCGTCGGCGGCAAGACGCCGTTCCTCGCGCAACTGGTGGGCCCACGGGCCAAGGTTTCCCTCGCTGCTGACGGCATCCACTTCGTCTGGCGCGGCGAAACGAGCGGCATCGCGCATCAGGTAACGCTGCGGCTGGATCCCCACGCGACGCGCTGGTTCTGGCATGTCGACGTCGAGAACCGGGGCGATATGGAGATCCCCTGCGACATCGTGCTGGCACAGGATCTCGGCCTCGGCGGGCGCGGCTTCCTGATGGGGAGCGAGGCCTATGCCTCGCAATATATCGACCACCGCGCGGCCGAACATCCGACCTTCGGCCCGGTCGTCATGAGCCGGCAGAACCTGTCGCAGGGTGGGCGCTTTCCCTGGCATGCGCTCGGCTGCATCGAGGGCGCCGTCTCCTATGCCACCGACGCGATCCAGATCTTCGGGCCGGATTTCCGCGCGCGCGACGAGATCGAGCTCGGCTTCGGCACGGACCTGCCCGGCACCGTCTGGCAGCACGAGCTCGCCTGCCCGGCCGTTCAATCGAAGCCGGCAACGCTGGCTCCGGCGGCCACGGCAAGCTGGACTTTCTTCAGCCAGTTCGTCTCCAACCACCCCGAGGCTTCCAGCGACGGGGATCTCGGCCACCTCGACGGCATCGTGGAAGCGGCGAAGCGCCCTGCCTTCGAAGCGATCGCCCCCTCGCCGACCGTGCGCAGCCTGTTGCAGGACGCCGCGCCGCTCGCGGTTCTGCCGCTCGACGGAGCTGACCTCGCAAGGCTCTATCCGGCTCGGGAACTGGAAGAGCGCCAGGATGGCAGCCTGCTCTCCTTCTTCGTGGCCGAGGGGGCCCTGAACCGGCATGTCGTTCTGGCGGCCAAGGAGGATATCGTCGCCCGCCGCCATGGCGCGATCGTCCGCAGCGGTCAGGGCATGATGCCGGATGAGGCGACACTCGCCGCGACCTGCTGGATGCATGGCGTTTTCGCCGCGCAGCTCACCATCGGCAACACCTCGTTCCACAAGCTGTTTTCGGTCTCGCGCGATCCCTACAACATCACCCGCGCCAGCGGCCTGCGCATGTTGATCGACACCGGCGAAGGCTGGCGCCTGCTCTCGGTGCCATCCGCCTTCGATATGGGTCTTAGCGATTGCCGCTGGATCTACCGGCTCGCGGACCGCACCGTCACGGTCCACGCCATCGCCTCCGGCGTCGATGCCGCGATGCAATGGCGCGTCGAAGTCGATGGACCGCCTGCGCGCTTCCTCGTGCTTGGCCATATCGTGCTCGGCGAGCGCGACTATGAGCAGAGCGGCCGGATCACCATCGACGAGCCCGCCAAGCGCTTCACCTTCCAGCCCGGCAAGGACTGGCTCTGGGGCAAGAACTTCCCGAATGCCGCCTATCACCTCGTCACCAGCACGCCGGAGGCTGTCGAGGCGATCGGCGGCGATGAGTTGCTCTACGAGGACGGCGCGCCGCGTGGCGGCGCCTATGTCGCGCTGCGCACCCGCGAGACCCGTCAACTGACCTTCGCCGTCGTCGGCTCGATGACGGATCCGGCAGAGGCGCGCCGCCTCGCGGACCTCTACGCCAAGGGTCAGCCGGACGAAGCGCTGCTTGCGCCGGCCGCGGACTACTGGCGCCGCGTGACCCGCGATGTCACGATTCCAGGCGAAGGCGACGCGCTCTCGGCCGAACAGGCGATCCTGCCCTGGCTGGCGCATGACGCCATGATCCACCTGACTGTGCCGCACGGTCTGGAGCAATACACCGGCGCGGCCTGGGGCACGCGCGACGTCTGCCAGGGTCCGCTCGAATTCATGCTGGCGCTGCGCCACGACGAGACGGCGCGCGACATCCTGACGACGCTGTTCGCCGAGCAATACCGGACGCGGGGCGACTGGCCGCAATGGTTCATGCTGCCGCCCTATTCCAACATCCGCGCCGGCGAGGCGCATGGCGATATCGTTGTCTGGCCGCTGAAGGCGCTCTGCGACTATATCGAGGCCACGGGCGATCTCGGCATCCTCGACATAAGCCTGCCCTGGCGGCGCGACGACGATTTGAAGCCGACGGCCGAGACCGGCACGATCCGCGAGCATATCGAGCTGCTGCTTTCGACCGTCAGGGCGCGCTTCATCCCAGGCACGCATCTGATCCGCTATGGCGAGGGCGACTGGAACGACTCGCTGCAGCCGGCCGATCCGCACCTTCGCGATTGGATGGTCTCGACCTGGACCGTCGCCCTGCTCTACGAGCAGATCCAGCGTTTTGCCGCCATCCTGGAACGCACGGGCGATGTGGCGGAGGCGACGGCGCTCACCTCGCTCGCCGGCGTCATGCGCGGCGACGTCAACCGCTACCTGATCCGCGACGGCGTCATTGCCGGGTATGGATTGTTCGATCCCGGCCACGACCAGGTCGAACTGCTGCTGCATCCGAGCGACCAGCGAACCGGGCTTTCCTACTCGCTGATCCCGATGACGCAATCGATCCTGGGCGGCCTGTTCACGCCGGCGCAGACGCGCGCCCATCTTGATCTCATCCGCCAGCACCTGCTCGACCCGGACGGCGCGCGGCTGATGGACAAGCCGGTGGTCTATCGGGGCGGCGTCGAGACGCTGTTCCGGCGCGCCGAATCCGCCGCCTTCTTCGGCCGCGAGATCGGCCTGATGTATGTGCATGCACATCTGCGCTACTGCGAGGCGCTAGCCGTCAGCGGCGACGCGGAAGGCGCTCGCGAGGCGATCGCGTTGGTCAATCCGATCGCCGTCACCGAGCGCCTGTCGCAGGCGTCGCTGCGCCAGCGCAACACCTATTTCAGCTCCAGCGATGCGGCGTTCCCGGACCGCTACAAGGCAAGCGCCGAATGGAGCCGCGTGCGCGACGGCAGCATCGCCGTCGATGGCGGTTGGCGAGTTTATTCAAGCGGACCAGGCCTCTATACCCAGATCTTCGTGCGACGGATCCTGGGATTGCGGCGGGACTTCGGGATTGAGCAGATTAATACTCAAAACTAGTAGCCACCCACACAAGAGCAAAAAACGCGCCGGTGAAGCATCGCGGGGCTAGTGCTTGTAGCTAGAGAACGCATCCAAACCGTAGCTAGCCTCAAGTGAGGAGCGAATATGAGGGTTAGAACTATATTTTAGAATACGATAGCGACCGACCAGCGACTTATACTTTAAATATCCCAGATACATTCCGTTAACCCCAAGCAAAGAAACTTCATCATCGGACAACTGAGACCTCAAAAGGCGAGCATAGTCATTCTTCTCTGCCTCGGGAAGCATTTTATCCGAATCTATCTTCTTAAGAATGTTATGAAAGACGCGACAATACCGACCAACGGTATTTTGACTGTAACCGAAAGATAGTTCATATTCCTTGATTATTTCCAGAATCTGATCATCTATCGAACATATCGCTCCCTTAACCGACACTGACCTAGAAAGAATAGTGGCCATTTGCTGGATGGCTGCCTCGCCGCGGAAGCTGCCGTATTTTATACCGTCTCTAGCTTCCCTCATGAGCGAGAGAAGCTGAAAAAACGATGATTCAAACCTCTGGCGGTGCTGTTCATCCCGCGCGACGGCTCCCTCACTCTTCTGCTGTTCAATTTGATCGCCTTGCATCCACAGCGTAGCCAGAAGTCCTATGAAGCCAAGGCTACCGAACAGAGCGTTGAGAGCACCAAAACTATCACCCCATTGCCCAAGCTTGTCTGGTGCCCACCCGTGGCCGAGAGCGCTCAGCACAACATATTGACCGGCAAACAGACACCAAACGATCACGACTAAAACGCCAACGCCCCAAACAGCCTTCCGCATTGCTTCCCCCGAATCGATGGACGTGTAGTTGAGGGTCCCGCGGCAGAGCAATCAAGACTCAGGAGGCAGACTTCGCGCTACTACTCCAGCCTCAGCGCTGGCCTGAGCCAAGCCAGGACCGCCTCGATGTCGGTCGCCTGCGTCGTGTCGACGTCGAAACGCGGACCGCGATCGACGGGAGCGGCGCGCTTGGCGAGTTCGATCAGCTCGGGGATGAAGGCGGCGCCTGGATGGCCGGCATGGCGTTGATCCAGGCGGTCGCCATAGCGCTTCGCCAGGACCTCGGGCGGCGTGTGGCACCAGATCTCGGCGGTCGCTCCGACACCGGCACGCTCGATATGCGCCTCCAGCACCTCGCGCGGCTGGAAGCCGAACCAGGCATCGATAATGAAGGTGGTGTCGTCGGGCGCGTCGCGGATGATCGACCAGATGGCGTGATAGCTCGCCCGCCCAAGCGCACGATTGAACTCGCGGTCGCCGATGCCAAGCTGGTCGAAGAAGGGTTCCTTGACCGTATCGAGCGTCAGGATGATCCAGCCCATGCGCTGCGAGACCGCGCGGGCAATCGTGCTCTTTCCCGTGGCGGGAATGCCATTGACGAGGACGGCTCGTTTCATGAAATCAGGCGGGCCTTTCGAGCACGGTGAGTTCCGCCGGCACGAGGGCCGAGGGCGGCAGAGGCGTTCGATGCTCGATCAGGGCGCAGACCGCGGCGCCGATGACGCCGGCATCGTCGCCGAGTGCCGCCGACAGGACGGGATACTGATACCAGGGTGCGAGCGCCGGCACCTTCTGCAGCGCCTTGAAAGCGGCCTTGCCCAATCCGCCACCCAGCAGCACGAGATCCGGGTCGAAGGCGGCCGAGGCGCTGTCGATTGCCGCCCGCAGCGGGCCGGCCCATGCGTCCAGAACCTGCCGGGCCACGGCATTGCCCTTGGCGGCCCTGCGAAGGATATCGTCGATCGAGGTGTCCGCCGGCAGGCCGGCTTCCTGGATATGCCGCGCCAGCGCCGTGCCGGAGCTGGTCGTCTCGACACAGCCGCGACGGCCGCAGACGCAGGCCGCGCCCTTGACGTCGACGGTGATGTGGCCGAGCTGACCGGCCGTTCCGCGACCGCGCAGGATCTGCCCTTCCTGAACGATGGCCCCGCCAATGCCGGTGCCGATCGTGAACATCACGACGTTTTCCCGGCCTCGGCCGGCGCCTGCCGCGATCTCGGCCACGAGCGCCATGTTGCAGTCATTGTCGATGATGACGGGCTTGCCGGTCGCAGCCTCGACCCGCTCGGCCAGGGCGGCGCCCGCGAGGTTCAGATAACCGCCGGAAAGCACTGTGCGGCGGCGGGCGTCGACCCGGCCGGGCACGCCGATGCCGATCGCCGTGACATCCGGCCGGTCGAGTTGGCGGACCAGCTCGATGATGCGGCCGATGGCGTTGTTCGCGTCCCGGTCGATCCGCTCGGACACACGCTCCAGGATATCGCCCGCGCCGGAGACGCGGGCGGCCCGGAGATTCGTGCCGCCGATATCGACGCCGATGGCTGTTGACGTGTCAGGCATGTTGCACCCGGTCGCCGAAGGAATGGGATCAGGCCGCCTTGCGAGCCTGGGCCGAATAGCGCGCCAGGACGTCCTGGATCTGGCGCAGGCGCGGAACCGCGATGGTGGTCAGCCGCTCGCGCTGGATCTCGCGGTCGAGATGGATGCAATCCTTCCAGAGCGCGCGACCGGCGATAACGCCCGAGGCGCCGTTCTGCATCGCGATCTCGACCTGACCGATGAAGGTCTCGTGATCGACGCCCGCCGACAGAACCGCCCAAGGCACCTCGCCGGACATCGCCGTGATCTTGGCGCAGGAGTCGGCCGTGCCGGGATAGGGGATCTTCAGCACCTTTGCGCCGAGCTCGAGCGAGATC
The DNA here is from genome assembly GCF_040548815.1 of Kaistia defluvii. Lineage (NCBI taxonomy): Bacteria > Pseudomonadati > Pseudomonadota > Alphaproteobacteria > Hyphomicrobiales > Kaistiaceae > Kaistia > Kaistia defluvii. The sequence continues at coordinate 1,290,563 of NZ_JBEPSM010000001.1, forward strand.
CGCGTGCCCTCCTCGATCAGCCAGGGCGTCTTGGCCTTGTAGTCTTCCTTGCTCTCGCCCTCGAGCTGGTAGGTCAGGAACTCGACCACCAGCAGCAGGTCCTCGCGCGCGAAATCCTCGATCGACTGGCGCAGGATCTCGATATTGGCGGTGTTCGCCTCCGGCTTGTCGGCGCGGAGATAGACCATGATCTTGCCACCGGTGCCGCCCAGCTCGCGGACGCGGCGGGCGTTGATATCAGGCACCAGCTTCGACAGGCGATAGCCTTCCGGCGAAACGTCCCAGCCCGATGCGTCGAGGCCAATCAGCAACGCCGTATCGCGCGCCAGCGAGCCATTCTCGATCACATGCGGCACGGCGCAAAGCGGGTCGAGCAGGACGCAGGAAGCTTCATTGGCGAGGTAGCGGGTGATGTCCGACTTGGTCTCGCCCAGCATGTCGTTGCTGATCTTGGCCTGCTCTTCCGGGTCGGAAGCGAGGATGGTGCGCATCCCGCCGCGCTGGTCGCAGGCGATCACCATCATGGCGCCATCGCGCCCGCAGATCTGCTGGTAGCCACGGAATTCCGATGTCGACATTCGGGTCATGCTGCACGGTCCGATTTTGGCGCCGGCCTTGCCGGGCGTTGGCGAAGTTTCTCAAGCCACCGAACCGGTGCATTCTACCGCAACTGGCGGCGAATGCCCGATCCATCGTCGATGCCCGTCGCTTTTATGGACCGCCCCTGCCCGAATGGATTATGCACGGAAGGCTAGCGGTTCGAGCACGCGGCGTCTCTGCGGTGGCTCCCTCAAGCTGATGCGTGTATGTGTATCATCTTTCAGAAAGGAATTTCAAGCTGTCCTCTTCGTCATCCCAGGACACCGCTGCGACCCGCACGATGCTGCACACCGTCGCCAAGCTTCACTACGAAGCCGACCTCTCGCAGGTCGAGATCGCGCGCCGGTTGAACGTCTCGGCGGCGACGATCTCGCGGCTGCTGCGACGGGCGCGCGAGGAGGGAATCGTGCGCATCGAGATCCCCGATATCGCGACGCCGGAAGAGCTCAACCAGAAGCTGGTCGAAGCGCTGGGGTTGAAGCAGGCGGCTGTGGTCGACGCCCCGGAGACGGGCGTGATGGCAGCCCTCGCCTCACCGGTCGGTGCGCTGCTGCGCGACGCAGGCCTCAAGCAGGATTCTGTGCTGGCGATCGGCTGGGGCCGCGCCGTGCGCGAAGTGATCCAGGCGGGCCTGCCGAGCCTGCCGGGCGTCCTCACCGTGCCGGCGACCGGCGGCATGCAGCAATCCGCCCCGCATTTCCAGATCAACGAATTCGTCCGCCTCGCCGCCGAGCAGATGTCGGGAACGCCGCATTTCATCCATGCGCCTTATCTGCCGTCGCCGGAATCGCGCGAGGCGTTTTTGAGCGACCCCATCATTCAGGAGAATGTCGCGCTCTGGGGAAGGCTCGACGCGGCACTGGTCGGCATTGGCCTGACGCACGCGGTCGATCCGGCCCTCGGCGCATCCTCGGCAACGCCGAACGAACTGGCGCTGGCGCACGCCGCCGGCGACGTCGTGCGGCACTATTTCGATGTGTCCGGCCATCCCGTGCCCTGGGATGGCGAAGACCGGCTGATCGCCGTGTCGCCGGAACAATTGCGCGCCACGCCTCTGGTGATCGGCGTGGCGGTCTCCGCCAACAAGGTGCCGGCGATCCTGGGCGCCATCCGCGCCGGCCTCATCAATGCCTTGGTCACCGACGTCCGTACCGCGCAGGCGGTGCTGGACAGTCTCTGACTGTCTATCTCGATCGCCAAAAGGAAAAGGGCGGCCGCACGAATGCGACCGCCCTTATCTTTTAATGCGACCTCAGCCGCCGACCATCAGCTTGACGATCTCGTCCGGGTTGGTATCGGCGATCTTGCGTTCGCCGGCCAGCGTGCCGCGCCGGAGCACGACGATGCGATCAGCGACCGCAAAGATGTCCTGCAGATTGTGCGAGATGAAGATGATCGCACGCCCCTGCGCCTTCAGGTTCTGGATGAGCGACACGACCTTGCGCTGTTCCGGCACGCCGAGCGCCGCCGTCGGCTCATCCATGATCAGGACGCGGGCATTCCAGTAGATCGCCCGGCCGATCGCCACCGCCTGGCGCTGGCCGCCCGAGAAGCGGCCCACGGGAGCGTCGAGCCGGTTCACGTGGAAGTCGAGCCGCGCCATGGTCTCCTTCGCCGCCTTGGCCATGGCGGGACGGTCGAGCACGGGCAGGAAGCCGAACAGGCGCCGCATAGGCTCGCGGCCCAGGAAGATGTTGGCGCCGATCGTCAAATTGTCGGCCAGTGCCAGGTCCTGGTAGATCGTCTCGATGCCATGGGCGCGCGCCGCCTCCGGCGTGGCGAAGCGAACCGCCTCGCCGGCGAAGCGGATCTCGCCGCCATCGGCGCCATAGACGCCGGAGATGGTCTTGATCAGGGTCGACTTGCCCGCGCCATTGTCACCGGCAAGCGCCACGACCTCGCCGGGATAGAGCGCCATCGAGACGCCCTTGAGGGCCTCGACGCCGCCGAACCGCTTGGAGACGGAACGCACGTCCAGGATAGGTTCCTGGGTCTGCAGTTGGGATTGCACCGACATCACTAACGATCCCCACCGAGCTTGCGCTGCGTCTGGTCGACGAGCACCGAGATGATGATGACGACGCCGACGGCGACGAACTGCCAGAACGGTTCGACATTGATGAAGACGAGGCCGTACTGGATCACCGCGATCACGAGCGCGCCCGCCACCGTGCCGAGAATGGTGCCGGAGCCGCCGAACAGGCTGGCGCCGCCAATCACCACTGCGGCGATCGAGTCGAGCAGCAGCGGTTCGCCGGCCTGGGCCGCGCCGGCCGTGAAACGCGCCGCATAGAGCACGCCGCCAATGCCCGCGCAGAAGGCGGAGAGCAGGTAGAGCTTGCGGATATGGCGCGGCACGTTGATGCCGGAACGGATCGCCGCCTGCTCGTTGGCGCCGATGGCGTAGGTGTGCTGGCCGAAGCGGGTCTGCGACAGCAGATAGTGCATCAGCAGCACGAACAGGATGGTGATGATCACGACAACCGGGAAGCCCAGCACGCGGCCATTGCCGAGCGAGGCGAACCAGCTGTTGGAGACCGGCACAGTCGTGCCGCCGGCGAGCAGGAAGGCGACGCCGCGCGCCACGCCGAACATGCCGAGCGTTCCGATGAAGGGGGGGACCTTCAGCTTGGAAATCAGCACGCCGTTGACCAGGCCCGGCCCCAGCGCGACCACGAGGCCTGCGGTGATGCCGACGAGCATGGCGGCAAAGGGCGGCAGCGACTGGCCGGCCAGATTAGTGGCGTGCGCCGCGATGACGGCGGCGAGGCCCATGATGAAGCCGATCGAGAGATCGATGCCGCCGGAAATGATGACGAAGGTCGAGCCGAGGGCCAGAAGCAGCGGCGCCACCGCGAAGATCGCGATCGACTGCGCGTTATAGCTCGAGAACAGGAATGTCTGGCCGTAGCTGATGCGGGACCAGGTCTCGAAGAATATCAGAAGAATGGCCAGGAACAACCAGGCGCGCATCGCCGCGATCCGCAGGATCAGCTGGCGGGAACGGGACTTGGCAGGGTCCGCGCGCGATTCCGTAGACGTTTGGGCGGACATGCGCCACTCCGTAACAGGTATCGAAGACAGAGGGAGCGCCGCCGGACCACTGGCCCGGCGGCGCCGGCGGCTCAATCCTTGTAGATGAACTGCGCGATCTCGGGCTTGTCGACGTTGTCCTTGTCCATCACGGTGAAGCCGGTGCCGATGGAAACGGGGATCGACTGACCGGTGAGATGGGCGAAGGCGGAGATCAGGCCGTAATAGCCGATTTCAGCCGGATGCTGGGCGATGGCGATATCGATCAGGCCGGTCTTGATGTTGTCGACGATCGAGGGCGGTGCGTCGAAGGCGACGACCTTGACCTTGCCGGACTGGCCGGCCTGCTGAACGCCATTGGCAGCGCCGATGGCCGAGAACAGGTTGGCGCCGAAGATGCCGGCGAGATCAGGGTTACGGGCGAAGACGGCCTGCAGCTGCGAGGCGGCCTTGTTGGAATCGTTGTCGTTGAACTGGGTCTCAAGAACTTCGATATTCGGGAAGTTCTTCAGCTCGTCCTTGAAGCCTTCTTCACGCTGGTCGGTGGTCGAGACGCCCGGCTTGACGTTCGAGACATAGACCTTGCCCTTTTCGCCGATCGACTTGGCGAGCGCGCGCGCCGCGATGCGGCCGCCCAGCACGTTGTCGGAAGCGATGTAGGACAGCGGGAAATCGGCCTCGCCGGCGCCGGTCTGGTAGTTGCCGGTTCCGATGAAGGTGTCGACGGTGATGACCGGAATGCCGGCGGCATGCGCCTTCTTGAGCGGCTCGACCAGCTGAACCTTGTCGGTCGGGGCGATCAGGATCGCGTCCGGCTTGCGGGCGATGATGGCATCCAGCACCGGAACCTGCAGCACCGGGTTGAATTCGGGGGCGCCCTGGAAGACCAGGTCGACACCCACGGCCTTGGCCGCGGCTTCGGCGCCCTTGCGCATGGTGATGTAGAAGCCGTCCGTGGTGATGCCCGGGATCAGGGCGACGGTGAACTTCTTGTCCTGGGCCTGGGCCGCGATCGAGCTGGTCAGGACGGTAGCCCCGACTGCCAGAGCCGCGAGAGCAGTAACAATCTTCTTCATGGCGTTCCCTCGTTTTGATTTGAATCTGTTGCCGAGCAACGGTGGTTCACCCGACGAAGCCTTTCTGTGAGGCTGTTCGAACGGATGGTCGCGGCGCGCAGCGGCGCCGCCTGGCGCCGTCCGGCCTTGATGGGACATGGCGCCGGTTCCGGCGCCCGAAGTCGAATTCAAGAGGATTGGCGAAATCGGCAAGATAAAGCATCACCAGATTCGGAGATGATAAGACATAGGCACGCCGATCACGCTCGATGCACGAGCGCGCCAAGTCTATCCTGACAAATCCGGCTAGTGGCCCTGCCGAGCCAAGCCCTCCCACTTCTTCTTGTTGACTGGAGCCTAGAGGCGGCCTTCGGCAACGTCAATCCGATATTTTACGTAAGCCAAGTTTGCTCGGATGCCGCTGGGGCACAATCAAGAAGAAGCGGCGCTTCTTCTCGTTTTGAGGGCGCCCACGGAGCGGTCCGGATGCAGAATCCGATCCTTCCGCGTTGCCGAGCCAGCCCGGCGAGGCATCACCCGGCTCCGAATAAGCCGGTTCAGATGTCCTGGTTCTGCGGCAGGATCACCAGATCGCGGATGGTCACGTTGGCAGGCCGCGTCAGCATGAACAGCACCGCGTCGGCGATGTCCTCGGACAGAAGCCCCTCGCGGGCCGCCGCCTTGGCGGCGATCACGGCCGGGTCGGAATACCCCCATAATTCGTTGAGCACGACACCGGGCGCCACCGCGCCGACACGAACGCCATGCGGCGCGACCTGTCGCCGGACGCCATGCACGAAGGCCTGCACCGCGTGCTTGGTGGCGCTGTAGACTGGCTCCCACGGAATGGCCTGATGGCCGGCGACCGAACTGGTGACGATGATGTCGCCCGCCCGCCGCTCGATCATGGACGGAAGCACCGCGCGCACGGCGCGGAACACAGCGTTGATGTTGACGCCGATCACTTCGTCGAAATCGTCGGGGTCTCCGTCCACCAGATCGCCGGTGAGATAGAGGCCGGCATTGGCGAGCAGGATATCGATCGGTCCGAGCCCGGCCACCGTCTCCGCGATGGTGCGCTCGACCTCGGCCGGCTTGGTCAGGTCGGCGGCGATGACCAGTGCTTCAACATCAGGAAATTCGTCGCGAACCGCCTGCAGCCGTTCCTTCGAGCGCCCGACCAGCGCCAGGCGCACGCCCTCACCGGCCAGCATGCGCGCCATGGCACGCCCGATGCCGGAGCTTGCTCCCGTCACCAGCGCGACTTTTCCCTTGAGATCACGGCTCATGCAGACCCTCCCCGGCCATGCGACATCGTCACCGGCCGGAACACGTTCCGGGCCGGCTGGCGCTTCGTCGCTGAATAGTTTCCTGTTGGTGGCCCGCGCCGAGAACGACCTCCGTCGTCGCCGGCGTCCTCCCGGACTCTCCAACTGCCTCCTGCACGAAGGCTAGCATTCCGCCCGACCACGTCAACGTGGAAATTTGCACGCGTAAAACATTGTGTTAGCTTTACCGTCGCGATCCGCTGCCGAAATGACCCAAACGGCCGGAAAAGCACGGCGCATACCGCTAGGGAACCGTAGCTTCGGCTCCTGGGACCGCGTAATGGCTCCATCGCCAGCCGAGGCCCGGGTTTGAAAGAGCAGGAATGACCGATCGCACGATCAAGAACATGGCGGAGTTCTCGGAGCTGAGCGGCATCTCGCGACCGACCGTATCCAAATATTTCAACGACCCCGACAGCGTCCGCAAATCGACCCGCGCCAAGATCGAGAAGGCGCTGGCCCAGTACGAATACCGGCCCAACCTCTTCGCGGTAAACCTGAACAAGAAGCGCCCGAAAATCGTCGGGCTGATCGTGCCGGATACGGCCGACACATTCTTTTCCGAACTGGTGCGGCGGATCGAGATGCGCTGCGTCGAGCGCGGCTATCTCGCGATCGTGCTTTCCTCGCGCGGCGACTCACAGCTGGAAGCGCGCTCGATCGAGACGCTGCTTTCGCTCAAGATCGCCGGCGCCATCGTCGCCCCGCTCGGCGTTCATTCCGACCGGCAGCTGATGCGCAGCCTGCGCGCGCGCATCCCGATGGTGTTTCTGGATTCGAGCCTCGACGAGGAAACCCCGTTCGTGGGCACCGACAATTTCCAGAGCGTGCCCTTGATCACGGAATATCTCTGCCGCAGTGGCGAGCCCCCCACCTATTTCGACATGCCGGCCGTCAACCAGAACGGCCCGGAGCGCAAGCAGGCCTATGTCGCCACGATGGAACGCCTGGGCCTGAGGCCCGAGATCGTTGCCGTGTCGCAGAAAAACGACTGGCGCTTCGAAGACATCGCCTTCGAGCAGACGCGGCGTGTGCTGGAGGGGAACGGCTTTCCGACCCGGACGGTGCTCTGCGCCAATGACCGCTGCGCCGTCGGCGTCATGGCGGCGGTGTTCCAGCATGGCCTGCGCATCGGTCGCGAGCCCGGCTGCGATATCCGCATTGCCGGCCATGACGACCAGCCGCACAGCCGCTATGGCTGCCCGCCCCTGACCACCGTGGCGCAGGATTTCGACCGGCTGGCGCAATCCGCCGTCGCGATCCTGCTCGACCGGGTCGAGAGCGAGGATGGCGGCGGCAACCCCGAACCGCAGCAGGTGCGGCTGGAAGGCAAGCTGGTCATGCGCGCTTCCGCCTGACCTCGGTCAGGCCGGCACGCTCTCCAGGCAGGCGGCGACGAACGGCCTGAGACGCGGATCGTCGAAATGCGGCACGGCAAGCCCGGCGCCCTCCGCGATCAGCCGCTCGGCCGAAAGCCCGGTCGTCAGGCCGACCACCGCGAGCCCGGCCGCCAGCGCGGCGCGAATGCCGGAAATCGAATCCTCGAAGGCGACGCTGTTCGCCGCGGTCCCGCCCAGACGGTCCAGCCCGGTGAGATAAGGCAGCGGGTGCGGCTTGGCATGGGCAAGTTCGTCGCCGATGACGACAGTCTCGAAGCGCTTGGCCATGCCGATCCCGGCGAGTTCCTGCTCGGCATTGGGACGTGGCGCATTGGTGACCACGCCGTAGCGCGTGCCCAACCCGTCGGCCCAGTCAAGAAAGTCGACCAGCCCCGCAGCCGGCACGAGATCGGTGGCCAGGGAGCGGAACAGCACTTCCTTCGCCTCCACCAGCGCCGCGCCCTGTTCGGACGAGAGCCCCGGCACGAGATCGGCCAGGATGGTGTGGTTCGGAAACCCCATCACCTGCGTCCGGTAGCGATGCTGATCGAGCTCCACCCCGTGGATCGCCACCTGCTGCCGCCAGGCTTCGTAGTGCAGATGATCGATGTCGAGCAGCGTGCCATCAAGGTCGAACAGAAGAACACCGGACATGAGAACGCGCTCCAGATCGCATCGGGGGATGGCCTTTGGCCAAATTACTTCGGCGGGAAGATGGACGGAGTGCCGGGCGTCGCGCTGTCATCCCACGTCGGCGGCCATGCCGACCGGATCGGCAAAGGCCTGCACGTGATTGCGGCCCGAGACCTTGGCCCGGTAGAGCGCCTCGTCGGCGCGGCGGTAGAAATCGCTGAGCGCCTCGCCGGGCCGGCTGGCGGTGATGCCGGCGGAGAAGGTATAGGAGAAGTCGGGATCCTGGACCAGCGGCCGCGACAGGCGGACCACGGCCAGCATGCGCTCCAGGATCAGATGCGCATGGTCCAGCGAGGTGTCCGGGAAGGTGAGAGCAAACTCCTCGCCGCCCATCCGGCCGAACGAATCCGAACGACGCAACTGGCCCTGGATCAGCTTGGCGAAATCCTGCAGCACCAGATCGCCCATCTGATGGCCGAAGCGGTCATTGACCAGCTTGAAATTGTCGAGGTCGATGACGGCGAGACACCCCATGCGCCCGATGGTCCGGTGATCGACGAGAACCTGCTCGATCCGGGCCGTCAGGAAGCGCCGGTTGGCAACGCCCGTCAGGTCGTCGGTATAGGAAGCCTTGATCGCCAGATCCCGGTCCAGGCGGATCTCGCGCTCTTCCACGCGGAGACCGGTAATGTCGCTGGCGACGCAGAGCATCCAGCCTTCGCTTTCGACCGTCTCCGTCATCCAGAGCCACCGTCCGTCATGCAGGTCGGTCTCGAAAGCCCGGAAACCGGTCTTGCCACGACGCGATATCGTCGAGCTCAGCCAGACATCGAAATCGGGAACACACAGCACCGTGCCCCGGCCGAGCGCATGGTTGCGGCGCATGACTTCGGCCCAGGTCGGAGATTCCTCGGGCTCGATGAAATAGGCGGAGCGAAAGGCGCGATTGGCATAGCGGATGCGATCGAATCCGTCATAGACCGCGACCAGCACGTCCGACGCGTCATAGAGCTGCGCAATCCGCGAACCGAAACTCACGTCCAAGCCAACGTCTCCACCGCTCCGCAATCGGCCGCTCTTGAGGAGGCCGGCTCTCAACCCGCAAACCTATCGCGCGAAAATAGCGGAACTGGCAATACGGTTCCAGCGCCGCTTCGGCGACGCCGGGCGCTGGACGGTGGGGTGGCGGTTGGAAGGTCGGCGCGGGGTCTCCTCCTATCAGGCCTGGGCGAAGGCGGCGGTGAGCACGTCGTTCTCGGTGAGGCCATCATTGGCCGCGAGCAGAGTCTGCCGGCCGCGCGACAGCACCATCACGGTCGAGGCAAGGGCCAGGACTTCCGGCAGTTCGGACGAGACGAAAATGACGCTCATCCCCTTCTTCGCCAGATCCTGGATCTGCTTGTAGATGTCGGCCTTGGTACGGACGTCGACGCCATGCGTCGGCTCGTCCAGGAACAGGATCTCCGGCTCGGAAGCGAGGCAGCGGGCGAAGATGACCTTCTGCTGATTGCCGCCCGACAGGCGGCGAACCGGCTGCTGCGGCCCTTCGCTGACAATGCCCAGCGCATCGCGGAACCGGGCGAACAGGGATTTCTCGCCGGCGAGATCGAGGATGGCGCCCTGCTTCTGGCGCCGGGCGACGGCGACATTCTCCGCCAGCGAGAGGCTCGGCAGGATGCCGTTGGTCTTGCGTCCCTCCGGCAGCAGCGCCAGTCCGCCCTGCCAGGCTTGCGTCGAATTGACGGGCACGATCCCGTCCGGCCGGGTGATCGTGCCCGCGGCGAGCGGCCGAATGCCGCAGAGAAGTTCGAGCAATTCGGTCCGGCCGGCGCCGACCAGTCCAAAGATCCCGAGAATTTCGCCCTTGCGCAGCGCGAAGGAGATCGGCCCGACGCGCCCCTTGTCCGCGATCGCCTCGGCCTTCAGGCGCACCGGCGCCCCGGCCGCAATGGTCGGCTTGTCCAGCGCATCGAAGGTGAAGGCGCGGCCGGTCATGTCCGCGATGATGCCGGCCCGCGTCGTCTCGCCCACCGGACGGTCGCCAACCACCCGGCCGTCACGCAGCACGACGACACGGTCGGAAATCGCAAATACCTCGTCGAAGCGGTGGCTGATGAAAATGATGGCGACGCCATGGGCGCGCAGGTCGCGCACGATGGCGAACAATGCCTCGGCCTCATGCGGGGTCAGCGAGGCGGTCGGCTCGTCCAGGATCAGCAGCCGGGCATTGCGCGCCAGCGCCTTGGCGATCTCGACGATCTGCTGCTCGGCCGTCGACAGCGAGCCGGCCTCGACACGCGGATCGATATGCGCGGCGCCGACCCGGGCCAGAAGTTCGCGCGCCTTGGCGGCCAGTGCCTTGCGATCGATGACGCCGGACCTGCCGGTCCTGTAATCGCCAATGAACAGGTTCTCCATCACCGAAAGCGACGAGATCAGCGACAGTTCCTGATGGATGTGGATGATGCCGGCGTCGAGCGCCGAGCGCGTATCGCGGAACACCGTCTCCACGCCGTTCCACAGGATCGTGCCGGCATCGCGCGGCAATGCACCCGACAGGATATTGACGAAGGTCGACTTGCCGGCGCCGTTCTCGCCCAGAAGAGCAACCACCTGCCCGGCCGAGATATCAAAATCGACTCCATGCAGGACTCGGTTCTGGTCGAAGGACTTGGCGATGCCGCGGGCGGAAAGAAGACAATCGGTCATAGGGTTCTCGAATCCGGAGACGGGGCCTCCCCCGCTTGCGGGAGAGGTATTTTCAGGGTCGCGGGACGCGCTGGATTTACGGCTTGGCGCCCTTGCCGAGCGCCACCGGCGCGTCGACGGCGATATCGGCCGGATAGGTCGCGCCGAAGGCGATCATGTTGTGCAGCATGACGAGGCTGTCGAAGGCCTGGCGCGCCGGCGCCTGGTCGATCAGCGCGAGGATCTCGCCGCCGTCCTTGTACTGCTGCTTCTCCGGCAGGTCGTCATAGCCGACGACGCCGACTTTGCCGGTCGCCTTGGCGTCGCGCACGGCCTTGGCCGCCGCTTCCGAACCGCCGGCCGTGACATAGAGGATCGACAGGTCGGGGTTGGACGTCATGACGTCGGTCGCTTGCGAATAGGCGGTAGCGTCGTCGTCCTTGCATTCGAACGGACCGACAATGGTGATGTCGGGGTAGCTCTTCTTCAGCAGATCGAGCGCGCCGTTCATGCGGGCGTCGTGCTGGGCGGCGCCCAGATAGCCGGTGATGACGGCGATCTTGCCCTTGCCGCCGGTCTGCTTGGCGATGAATTCACCAGCCTTGGCGCCGGCGTCATAAGCGAGCATGCCGATCGAGACGTTGCGGTTCGACTTTTCGGCGGAGTCGGCGATGAAGGAGATGAACGGCACGCCCTCGGCGACGACCTCGTTCACCTTGGCGACGGTGCCATCGAAGATCGGCACGGCAGCGATGCCGTCATACTGCTTGGTCAGCGCGCCATCGATGCCGGCGACCATCACCTCGGCCGTAAGACCGGTGCCGAGCTGGATGTAGTCGACGGTGGTGTTGAGCGGCTTCAGATATTCGGTGGCGGCGGCGATGCCCTTGTCTGCCGCTTCCCAAAAGGACGAGCCCTGGAACGAGAGTACAGCGAGGCGCAGCGGCTTGGGCGCCGGGCCCTGGGCGGCGACGGTGCCGCCAACGGCCTTGGCGCCTTCGGAGAGCGCAGCCTCGGCCAGGGCGAATCCCGGCACGAGCGGCAGCGCCAGGCCGGCTGCCGAGAGCATCAGGAAGCGGCGGCGATCGAATGTGGTCATGGTTTCCTCCAGAGTTGAGCTTGGTAGTGGGGCGGCCGTTCGGACCGCCTCAGTCTTCTTCGCTGCGGCGGTTCAGGCTGTCCGCGCCGACGGCGAGGATGACGACCAGACCGATGGTGATGGTCTGCCAGTAGCCGGAGACGTTGAGCAGGACGAACGCGTTGCGGAGCAGGCCGATCAGCGCCGCGCCGATGACGACGCCGCCGATCGAGCCGCGCCCTCCGGCCAGCGCGACGCCGCCGAGGATAACTGCGGCGATGACGTCGAGCTCGTAGCCGAGGCCGAGATTGGGGTTGGCATTGGTCAGCATGCCGCCGAGCAGCAGGCCGCCCAGACCGGCGAGGCTGCCCGAGACGGTGAAGACCAGGATCCGCGTCTTCGCCACGTCGATGCCGGCAAGGCGCGCGGCGCGGGCGTTGTCGCCGACCGCATAGACATTGCGACCCCAGCGCGTTCGCGTCGCGAACAGCCAGACGAGGATCGTCAGCGCCACCAGCAGGATGAACTGCACCGGCAACCCGCCGATCTTGCCGTAGCCCAGAAACGCCGCCCAGTTGTCGAAGCGCTGCGGATTGCCATTGGTGATCAGCAGCGCCGCGCCGCGCGCGATCGACAGCGTGCCGAGCGTGGTGATGAACGGGTTGATCCGGAGCTTGGTGATCAGCACGCCATTGGTGAAGCCGATCGCCATGCCGATGCCGATCGCGCCGACAATGCCAAGCGACGGCATTCCGGTGGTCGCCGACACGATCGCCCCGGTGACGGCCGAAAGGCCGATCACCGAACCGACGGACAAATCGATGCCGCCGGCGATGATCACCAGCGCCTGGCCCAGCGCGACGATGCCGACCACGGAGATCTGGCGCGCCACATTGGAGAGGTTGCGCCCAGTCAGGAAGAACTCGCTCGTGAAGGTCAGCCCGAGAAAGACGAGGATGAGCATCGCGAGAACGGTCGCCTCGCGGCGCGTCCGCACGAAACGGATGACGGTGGCAGCGTTCATGGATCAGCGTCTCTTGAAGGTGGGCTGGCGCTTTTCCTTGAAGGCGGCGCGGCCTTCGGCGGCGTCTTCGGTGGCGAAGCAGATGGTCTGCAGGTCGCGCTCGTAGTGGATCGCCTGCTCCTGCGGCATGGTGAACGCCGCCTGCAGGTTGAGCTTCGCCGTTTCGGCCGCGATCGGCGCCCGGCTGGCGATCACGTCGGCGATGGCGCGTGCCCGGGCGAGAAGATCGGCCTGTGGCACGACTTCCGACACCAGCCCCCAGGCCAGCGCCTTTTCGGCCGGGATCGGATCGCCGGTCATGATCATCAATGCCGCATTGGATGGGCCAACCGAATGCGCGAGGAAGGTCGCCATGCCGCCACCGCCGATCCAGCCGAGTTTTATTTCCGGGGCGGCGAACTGCGCGTTGTCGGAAGCAATGCGGATGTCGCAGGAGAGCGACGTTTCCAGCCCGCCGCCAAAGGCATAGCCGTTGACCGCCGCGATGGTCGGCTTCAGCAGCTTGCGGATCGCGTCGCAGTAATCGGCGCGATTGCGGAACTGCCAGGGCGAGGCATAGGTGTCGAGTTCCTTGATGTCGGAGCCGGCACAGAATGCCCGCTCCCCCGCGCCGGTGACGATGACGACACGGATCGTGTCGCTGTCATTGCATTCCTGCACGGCGGCGACGATCGCCTTCGACATTTCCGGCGTGACGGCATTGAGCTTGGCCGGCCGGTTGAGGGTGATGGTCGCGACATGGCCGTCGACGGTGAAGAGGATGTCGTCGGTCATGCCGAGCCCTCACTGACGGCGCCCTTGGCGAGCAGATCGTTGATCGCAGCCTCGTCCAGGCCGGCTTCCCGAAGCACGGCCCGCGTATGCTCGCCGGTCAGCGGCGCGCCGCGCTCGACGGTCGAGGGCGTCTTGGAGAACTTGATCGCGAAGCCCGGCGTCTTCACATGGCCTTCGGTGGGATGGTCATATTCGACGAAGGTGCCGTTGTGCTTGATCTGCTCGTCCTCGACGAGGTCGGCATAGCCATAGACCGGGCCGCACCAGATATCCGCTGCGCGCAGCAGTTCCAGCCATTCGGCCGAGGACTTCGTCTTCAGCTTCTCGCGCGTCTTGGCGAAGATCTCGTCGCGCTTCTCCCAGGTGTCGACCTCGTCGTCCATGGTGAGGAAGCTGTCCTCGCCGATCACCGCGCCGAGCGTGGCGAGCTTCGGGAACGAGACGATGATGAAGCCGTCGGTGGTCGCGAACGCCCCGTAGGGCGCGCGGATATAGACATGCGCATGCGGCTCGGCCGACCGGGTCTGCGGCTTGCCGGCGACGGTGAAGACCGAAAGCTCCTGCATCTGGATCGTGGTGATGGCATCCAGCATGTTGACCTGGACCAGTTGGCCCTCGCCCGTCCGCTCGCGATGCAGAAGTGCTGCCAGCGCGCCCTCGAAGGCGGTGTAGGCCGTGATCGCATCGACCAGATACTGGCCGGCGGGGGTCGGCGGCTCGCCCTCGCGGCCGGCCGAAAGCATCGCGCCGGACATGCCCTGCAGCACCAGATCCTGGCCCGGGCGGTTCAGATACGGGCCGTCCTCGCCATAGCCCGAGATCGAGACATAGATCAGCTTCGGGTTGATCTTGGACAGGCTCTCGTAGTCGACGCCCAGGCGCTTGGCGACGCCGGGGCGATAGTTTTGCAGGAAGACGTCAGCCGTCTTCACCAGTTCGAGCAGCATCGCCTTGCCGTCGGGGTTCTTCAGGTCGATGGCGAGCGAGCGCTTGTTGCGGTTGAGCGACAGGAACGAGACGTTGACCTTGTTGCCCCGCGCGCCGCCAGCCGCGACATGGCGCTGCCACTCGCCGTTGATCGGCTCGACCTTGACGACATCGGCGCCGAGATCACCCAGACGCTGCGCCGCGAACGGCCCGGCCATGGCGATCGAGCAATCGAGTACGCGGTACCCGGAAAGAATGCCCATTTTCTAAAACCTCAAAGATCCGAACAATCCGTCATCCCTGCGAAAGCAGCGATCCATTCAGCCTATTGGAGGAGGCCGCATGGATCCCGGGTCTCCGCTTCGCTCCGCCCGGGATGACGGCGGCGCGCATGCGAATGGATCACGTCATCCACCAGCCGCCATCGACGTTGAGCGTCTGGCCGGTGACGAAGCCGGAGTTTTCGGAGGCGAAAAAGATCAGTGCGTTGGCGATATCGGCCGGCTCGCCCCGGCGCTTGACTGCCTGCCGGTCCAGCACATGGCGATTGTAGCCCTCGGGATCGGGATGGATCTTTTCCGCGTCGGTCGGGAAGGCGCCGGGCGAGATCGCATTGACCGTGACGCCATAGGGGCCGAACTCGCGCGCCCACGCCCGCGTCAGTCCGACCAGAGCGCCCTTCGACTGGATGTAGGGCGACAGGTTGGCCCAGCCGCCCGAAAGCGTGACGCTGGCGATGTTGATGATGCGGCCGAAACCCTTCGCCCGCATCGAGGGCAGCGCGACCTGTACGCAGACGATGCCGGCATCGACATTGATGCGCTGGACCGCCTGGTGCTCCTCGATCGTGTATTCCTCGAACGGCTTCGACGGATAGATCGCGGCATTGTTGATGACGATGTCGAAGCCGCCGACCTCGGCCGAGAGCGCTTCGAGCGCCGTCCGCAGCCCGGCGAGATCGGACAGATCGAGCGCCTTGAAAACCAGCCTGTCGAGGCCGCGCTCGCCGGCGGCTGCCTTCAGGGCCTCACCCTTGGCCGGATCATTGTCGATGGCGACGACGGTGGCGCCCGCTTCCAGGAATGCCAGCGTCGCCGGCAGCCCGAGACCGCCTGCGGCGCCGGTGTAGAGGATGGTCTTGTTCTGAATGGTCATTTGTCAGTTCCAAAGATCCCGAATTCTGCCGTCATCCCGGGCAAGCGCAGCGCGACCCGGGATCCATTCAGCCGTATCGCCGACAGGAGAGGCGCCGGATTCCCGGATGCGCGGCGGAATGGATCCCCGCTTTCGCAGGGATGACGGCGAGTTGGGAGCGACAGCCAGAAGCGCATATCACCGCCCCCGGATCGGTCGATGATGGCCCGTAGGCGTCGGATATTCGTCCGTCGGCTGCACGGCGAGCCCGGCGATGCGCTGCTCGAGCGCGGCCGTCGCGTCCTTTCCGGCATGAATGCGGAACGTCGTGTCGTAGCGGCGCTCGTCGCCGTGCTCGAGCCAGATCAGCTCGTTGTGTTCGCGGGCATAGGTCTGACCCAGCACATGGTTGGTCGAGGGCTCCAGACCGATGGCGTACTGGCCGGCCTGCAGGTTCTGCCATTCAAACTGGCAGGGGAACTGGTCCTTGCGGGTTTCGACCTCGAAGGCGAGGCCGAGGCGATCGTTGACGAGCGCCACCGGCACGAGGCCGTTGGCGTCGGCCTTCATCTCGTGCTGCCAGACCTGTTCATGGAAGTTCTTCTGCGGCGCCGGCAGGGTGCGATAGCCAACGCCCTGCTTGCGGTAGTCCGCGCCGGCATGGGCGGCCCAGACCACCTCCTCGATCGGCGCGACGTACTGGGCGCCCTCTTCCAGCAGCGGCGCGGCCGGATTGATGTGGTAGCAGTACATGTGCGGCGTCTTGTAGAAACCGTGATTGACGACGCGGTCGGTGAGCTTGATCTCGCTGGAGCCGACCTGGGCCTCGATGCGGCGGATCAGGTGCAGGTCCTCGCCGAAAACCGTCGATTGCTGCACCACGCCTTCCGCCCACAGCGTGCATTCGTCGCCGTCCCAGGCCTCGCCATAGCCGGTGAGCCGGGCCGGGATGGTGCCGACGCGGCCATGCAGCGAGTGCTTCACGGTCTTGCGCGGGCCGTAGACATAGCTGTCGGCCGGCGCCTCGTGCATGAACAGGATGTGGTCGAGACCGCAGGTCACCAGCAGGCCGGAGAAGGAGCGCATCCAGCCGAGGCCGCCCTCGCCCTCATATTCATGCAGGAACGCATTGCGGAATCCGGCGGGCGAATGCCAGCCGATCGAGGTTCCCTGATAATCGAGATCGGCGATATCCATCGCGCGATCGACCAGCACGGTGAAGCGCAGGCCGGACCCGGTGCGGAATTCGAGCATGCGAATGCCGCGTTCGACACCGTCGCCGAGCGTCGTCAGCCGGACGCCGGCGAATTGCGACAGCATACCGGAATGCTCCGCCAGTTCGCGCCGCGAAAAAGTCCGCCCGAAAAGTTGCACCATGGTCGTGTCCTGATTGTCCTGTTTCGTGAAGGGCGAAGAAGTCCCTCACCCAACCCTCTCCCGCCAGCGGGAGAGGGTCATTCTGCCAGCGCTCTTCCATCGACCTCGCGGCCTCATGGGAGCGCCCCTCTCCCGCTGGCGGGAGAGGCCGGGTGAGGGTCTTACAGTCCGTTCGCGCGGAACTTGTCGTCGAGGAACTTCTTCGCGCGCGGAACATCGTCTTCCGACAGATGCTCGATGATGACCGGGATGTTCGGGTGCTTTTCCGACAGGCGCTGGAGATACAGGTCGTAATTGAGCGAGCCGGTGCCCGGTGCGTTCAGGACCATTTCGCCGACGCCGCGGAAGGTGTGCGAGGCGAGCGCGTCGTCATCGCCGATATCGGCGTGCTTCTCGCTCTTGTCGTCGCCGGCGCGGGCAACGTCCTTGGCGTGTGCGATCTTGATCTTGTCGGCAAGCGTGTCGAACACCTGGTTCAGCACCTTGTCCATGCTGTCGATGTTGTGATCCTCGAAGTAGTTCGTCGGATCCATCAGCAGGCCGAGGCCCGGATGATCGACCTGCGCGAACATGCGGACCGTCTCCTCGACCGAGCCGACGACGTTGTTCACATAGGTTTCGAGCAGGAACATCGAGCCATGGTCATAGGCTTCCTGCGCCAGTTCCGCGATCACCGCGCGGCACATCTCAAAGCCTTCTTCCGACTTGTTCTTCGGATCGCTCATCCATTCGCTCTCGGTATTGTAGGTACCGGTTTCGGAGATGACGTAGGGCGAGCCGAGGTCGCGGGCGTTGCGGATGATTTCCTTCAGGCGCTCAACATTGGCCTCGCGGTGGGCGAGGTCCGGATGGATGATGTTGGTGTAGCCGGAGATGCACGAAATCGGCAGGTCGTTGTCGCGGAACGTATCGCGAACCTTCTTGGCCTTCTCCTTGGTGATCTGGCCGGCGCCGAGGTCGATATCCTTGAAATGGAGATCGAGCTGGACGGTGTTGAAGCCGTGCGCGCGGATCTTTTTGGCCGTCTCTTCAAGGCCATAGGGGAAATAGCCGGTGAAAATGCCAGACTGCATCATGATGAGTTCCTCCCTGGAATTCAGATAGTGATTTCGGAAAGCTTGACGGCGCGACCCTCGGCGATCGAGCGGTAGCCCGCCTCAATCAGCGCCACGGTCTTGACGTTGTCGGCGACGGTGAGCGCGGGCGCATCGCCCGTCTTCACCGCATATTGCAGCTGCTCCATCACGCCCTTGAAGGCGTGCGGGAACCACATCGTGTCCCATTCCGGCGTGACCCACTTGCCGCCGGTCGTGGTCTTCGAGGCATAGGTCAGCGTCGACGCGGCGCCGGTCGGCCAGCCGATCGTGCCCTGGGCGACGCCATCGGTGCCCTCGACCCGCCACTTGATGTAGATGTCGGAGTCGAAGCCCTCTCCGCGCGGGCCGGACCAAACGTCCTCCAGCGACACGGCCATCACGCCGGACTCGAACTTGATCGTCGAGGCGGTGATGCCGTCCGTGTGCTCGAATTTCGTGCGCGGATCGGTGCGGGCGGCGGTGTAGATCTCGTCGACCTCACCGAACAGAAAGCGAAGTACATCAAGGTGATGCACGCTCATGTTCGAGAGCGTCAGCCGGTCATACTCCTCCAGGAAAGTCTGCCAGTGCGGGATGGCGCGCATCTCGATCGTGGCGATGACCGGCGTGCCCAGTTCCCCCTTGTCGAGGATCTGCTTCAGCACGCGCATGGACTGGTCGTAGCGCATGTTCTGGTTGACGGAGAGGATCTTGCCAGCGGCCTTGGCCTCGTCACGCAGCGCGATGGCGTCTTCCAGCGTCAGCGCCAGCGGCTTCTGCGCCAGGATCCCCTTGATATGCTTCTGCTTCAGCGCATGGCGGATCAAAGCCGGCTGTTGGTCGGGGGGAAAGGCGAGGTCGAGGATCTCGACGTTTTCGTCTTCGATCAGCGCTTCTGGCGTCTCATGCACGGTCGGGATCGACCAGCGTGTCGCCACCTTGGCGGCGTTGGCCTTGGTGCGCGACGCGATCGCCACGACCGGGAAGCCGGCCTCCTGATAGGCGGCCAGATGGCATTCGGCCATGATCATGCCGGCGCCGATGGCGCCGATCCGGAGATCGTTGACCCGGATCTCCGGATCCGGCGAGAAGCCCTTGGAATCAGCCATCATTTCCTCCGTCTGCTTAGGGGTTCACGCGAGGAACGGCAGTCCCGTCCGCGGCGAAAAAGTGGATGTCGGCCGGATCGACCGAGAGGGTGATCTTCTCGTCCGCCGCGTATTTCGGCTGGCCACGCAGCAACGCCCGCAGGCGCTCCTCCCCGGCGGTCAGCGTCACTACGGTGAAGCCTCCGAGCGGCTCGACCTCGAAGATCGTCGCCGCGGCGCCGTCGCCTTCGCGCCAGGGCGCGAGCTTCAGGCTTTCGGGGCGGATGCCGAAGGCGGCCGTGCGGTCCGGCACGGCAGCGAGCGGCAGGCGGATAACACCCTCCGCCGCTGTTAGCCTTCCGTTAACCGTATCGGCCGTTCCGGCGAGCAGATTGATCGTCGGAGCGCCGACGAGGCTGGCGACATAGCGGCTTGCCGGACGATCATAGATCGCGCGCGGCGTATCGACCTGGCGGATAACGCCAGCATCGAGGATCGCCATCCGATCGGCGACCGACATCGCCTCTTCCTGGTCGTGGGTGACATAGACCAGCGTGTGGCCGAGCTCCTGCTGCAGGCGCTTCAGCTCGACGCGGGTTTCCTCGCGCAGCCGGGCGTCCAGCGCCGAGATCGGGTCGTCCATCAGATAGGCGGCAGGGTCGCGGACCAGGGCGCGGGCGATTGCCACGCGCTGGCGCTCGCCACCGGAAAGCTGCGCGGGCGGCTTATGCAGGATGTGGCCGATATGGAGCTTCTCGGCGACGGCGGCGAGCTTGGCCGCGATCTGCGCCTCCGGCACCTTCCGCTCAACCAGCGGAAAGCGGATGTTCTCGCGCGCGGTCATGTGCGGAAACAGCGCCAGGTTCTGGAACACCATGGCGACGTTGCGCTCGGCCGGCGACACGGCGTTGACGCGCTTGCCGCCGATGAGGATCTCGCCCTCGTCCGGCGTCTCCAGCCCGAGGATCAGGCGCAAAATCGTCGTCTTGCCGGAGGATGGCGGGCCGAAGAAGCAGAAGAACTCGTTGTCGCGGATGGTGAAGGAGGCGCGGTCGAGCGCCAGCGTGTCGCCATAGCGCTTCGAGACGTTGTCGAAGGTGATCTCGGCCATGCTCAGCCTCCCCGGATCGCGGCGGTGGAAGCGGCGTCAAACAGGCGGACCGCTGCCGGCGCCGGAACGATCGAGACGACGTCGCCGATGGAAAAGCCGACATCGTTCTCGGTCACGATCTTGACCGACTGGCCGCTTTCGACATGGACGATGGTGCGGGCGCCGATGCGCTCGACGAAGGTGACGCGGGCGCGCAGCCCCTGCCCTTCAAGGCCAAGCGTCGCCTCTTCCGGCCGGAAGCCGTATTGCACGGCCCGGCTGCCGGAAGCACGCGCCGCCGCGGCGAGATCGTCCGGCAGCGGCGGCGAGACGCCCCAGGGACCGAGATCGACGGCCAGGCCGCGGTCCGTCTCAGCCAGTTCGCCGGCGATCAAATTCATGCCGGGCGCGCCGATGAACTTGGCCACGAAGATGTTGGCCGGGTTGTTGTAGACCTCGAGCGGGGTGCCGACCTGCTGCAGCACGCCATGGTCCATCACCGCGATGCGGTCGGCCATGGTCATGGCCTCAAGCTGGTCGTGGGTGACATAGACCATGGTCTGCCTGAACTGCTTCTGCAGATGCTTCAGCTCCGTCCGCATCACGGCGCGGAAGGCAGCGTCGACATTCGACAGCGGCTCGTCGAGCAGGAAGATCGCCGGCTCGACGATGGCCGAGCGGCCGATGGCGAGGCGCTGCAGGATGTTGACCGAGAGCTTGGCGCTCTTCTGGTCGAGCATCGGCGTCAGTTGCAGGAAATCGGCGATGTTCTTCACCCGCCGGTCGATCTCCGCCCGGCTCATGCCGCGCATCTTCGGGCCATATGCGAGGTTCTGGCGAACCGTCATATGGGTGAAGATCGCGTAGTTCTGGAACACGAAACCGACGCCGCGCTTGCCCATCGGCACGCCGTTCATGTCGCGTCCGTCGAACAGGATGCGGCCGCCGGAGGGGTCCTCCATGCCGGCGATCATGTTCATGGTCGTCGACTTGCCGCAGCCGGATGGCCCCAGCAGCGCCATGAACTCGCCGTCGCGGATCTCGAGATCCATGGTCTTCAGCGCGGTGAAATCGCCGAAGCGCTTCACCAGGTTTTCCAGACGGATTGTCGTCATGCCCGTCCCCCGTTTTTGGCAGCTTCCATCCGCTTCATGGCGAAGACGGCGAGGACGGAAAGGGCGATCAGGATGACGAGCGCGATGGCCGCGACATAGCCCCAGATCAGGTCCTGGGTCGTGACCTTGTAGATGTAGACGGAGATCGTCTCGGTCGCGACGCCGGGGCCGCCGCCGGTCATGATGTAGAGCGTGTCGAAGATCTTGAAGATCTCGATGACGCGGATCGCCAGCGCGATCACCATGATCGTCTTGATGCGCGGCAGCATGATCGTGAAGAAGCGCTGCCGCCAGTTGGCGCCGAGCAGGGTCGCCGCCTTCAGCTGGTCCTCCGGCACGCCGACCAGACCGGCGAGCAGGATCAGGAACATCAGCGGCGTCCACTGCCAGATGTCGGCGATCATCACGGCAACCAGCGCCAGCGTCGGATCGGACAGCCAGGCAATCTTGATGTCCATGCCGGACAGCGCCGAGAGGATGCCGTTGAACGGCCCGCCCGACTGGAACAGCATGAAGAACATGTAGCCGGCGACCGCGGGCACGACCATCATCGGCATCAGCAGGATCGAGTAGAAGACCCGCTTGCCGGGGAAGTCGTCCATGAACAGCGTGGCGAGGCCCAGCGCCAGCAGGAACTCGGCCGGAACGCAGACGAGCATGATGATGAAGGTGCGCCAGAGCGCGCCCCACCAGCGCCGGTCCTCGAGCAGGTCGGTGTAGTTGGCGAAGCTGTTCCAGGACTGCCAAGCCTTCCACCAGCCGACGCCATCGAGCGGCGACCAGTCGGTGAGGCTGATATAGAGCTGCATCAGCAGCGGGAAGCCGGCGATGAACAGCACGAGCAGCTGGGTCGGCAGGGTCAGGCGGAAGCCGAGCCGACGCGATTCCCGGTCGACCGGCGGGATGGTGCGCGGCGCGGCTTCGGCGGCGCCCGGCAGGATTTCGGTCGCGCTCATTGCTTCAGCGCTCCGAAGGTCAGGCCGCGGACCAGATGCTTCTGGATGGCGATGCCGAGGATGACGGGCGGGATCGCCGCGAGCAGGCCCAGCGCTGCCTTGGCGCCATAGAGCTGGCCGGTCATCGAGGACGAGAGCGAGGCCATGTAGACCGGGATCGTCACCCAGTTCTTGGTCGTGAGCAGCAGCGCGATCAGATAGTCCGACCAGTTCAGGATGAAGACGAGCAGCGCCGAGGAGGCGAGCGGCGCGCGCATCACCGGCAACGTGATCTTCATGAAGACGCGGAAGCGCGAGCAGCCTTCGACGAGGGCTGCTTCCTCGATCTCGCGCGGCATTTCATCAAAGAAGGTCTTCATCAGCCAGAAGGCGAAGGGCAGCGTGACGATGCCGTAGATCAGCGCCAGGCCCCACCAGGTATCGATCAGGCCGAGAAACGCCCACATGATCATGACCGGAATCATCACCGCCATGGGCGGGAACAGGCGCAGCTGGATCAGCGCCAGTGGCAGGTTCTTGCCCGAGCCGAAGCGCGACAGGCCATAGGCGGCGGCGGTGCCGCAGACCATGGCGATAACAGTGCCGAACACGGCCGAGAGCAGCGACGACAGGATCGGCCGCCAGGCGGTGCGCTCCAGCGCGACGATCAGGTCGGAGGTGCTCTGGCCGAAGACGAAGCGGAAATTATCCAGCGTCGGCGCGCGCGGAATCCAGGTCAGGTCGGCGCCCGTCGCCGACCATTCCGGGATCGGCTTGAAAGCCATCGACACCATCCAGAGGATGGGCAAGAGCGTCAGCGCGAGCGCAAGCGCGATCGCCGCATAACGGAAGATTTCAAAGGCGGGTGAACGCCGCATCGGCCTACTCGTTTCCTCGGCAGCGGCCCTCACCTCTCCCATGGGGAGAGGTCGGACCGCAGGTCCGGGTGAGGGGTTGAGTCCTCTCCGGAAAATTCCCTACCCCCTCACCCGCCGGCTTCGCCGTCGACCTCTCCCCATGGGAGAGGTGAAGGGGATTCTCAGCCTGTGACCGAAGGCCCTCACCCAACCCTCTCCCAAAGGGAGAGGGCTTTTTCGCCGGCGCTCTGCATCGACCTCGAGGCCTGTGATAAGCGCCCCCTCTCCCGCTGGCGGGAGAGGGTCGGGGTGAGGGTCTCCGCCTCTTTCGGCTACGTCACGACCGGATCGAGCACCGTCGGCCACGAGGCCTTGTTGCTGCGGATGGCGTCGAGGAGCTTGTCCTCGCCGATACGGCGAGCAATCCGCTTCCATTCGCGCTCCGTGTCGGCCATCGCCTGTTCCGGCGTCTTCGACTTGGTGCAGGCGGCGACGAGGTTCTCGTCGAGCGCGTTGTGGAAGGCGGTTGCGCCCGGATAGTTGATGGTCGGGACCGTGCGCGCGACGACCTCGCGCAGATTGTCCATGTGGTAGGCGTGGTAGGTCTCGCGGACGAGCGGATCGGCGAAGTTCGCCAGCTGGAACGGATCGAAATAGCCGCCCGGATTGGCCGTCATCCAGGAATAGATCCGGCTGGAGCCGAGCCACTGCAGCAGCAGGTAGCAGGCTTCCGGATGCTGGCTCTGGGCCGAGATCGAGGCCGAGAGATTGAGCCAGAGCACCGAGCGGCGGACCAGCTTGTCGTCGATGACGCGGCCGGGCGGCAGCATCGAGCCGATCTTGCCAGTGACCTTCGAGCCTTCATTGGCCTTGTTGTCGAGGAACTTCGGCAGGTTGGAGAAGGCGCAGGTCATCGCCGCGCCGCCATTGCCGAAATTGCCATACTGCTCCGGCCAGCCCCAGGAGATCGCGTCCGGCGAATGATGGGCAAGGCTGTCGACATATTCGGTCGTCGCCAGGATGCCATTGGCCGAATTGATCAGCGGCGCGCCATTGTCGTCGAACAGGAACTGGTTCGGCGAGGCGGTCGAGACGAAGCGCTGGTACCAGTTGGTGTAGCCCCAGCCCTGGTTGCGCAGGTCGGTCGAACCGAACAGGCCCTTGTCCGGGCGGTGGAAATGCGAGGCGATGTCGCTGTGCTGCTTCCAGGTGGTGGGCGGCGCCAGATCGTAGCCGAACTTGTCCTTGAAGGCCGACTGCTCGGCCGCGTCGCCGAACAGATCGGTGCGGTAGACCCAGCACTGGTAATCGCCATCGAGCGAGACGCCGTAGACGGAGCCGCGATAGCGGTTGAACAGGCTGACGCCGGCATCGCCGCCAGGATAGCCGCGCTCGGGATTGTCCCATTCCGGCTTATACTGGGCGACGAAATCGTCCATCTTGACGAGACCATTGGTCTCGGCGAGGTCGCCCAGCCGGTTCCACTCGACGGCGTAGATGTCGAACGCGCCGCCCTGGGTGGAGATGTCCTGCATCGCCTTGGTGAATTCCTGGCCGTTGGGCTGGCCGACGATCTCCAGCGTGACGCCGGTTTCCTTCTCCCAAAGGTCCTTGATCGACGGCGCACCTTCCGGGAACGGCTTGGTCAGCTGGCCGATCGAGCCGTCCGACAGGCCGAGCACGATCTTGCTCGGCGCCTTGCCGGCGGCCTTGAGCGCCTTGATGCCCTCGACGGCGCGGCCTTCCGGCGTATCCGCGCCATACTGGTAGCGCTCGGCGCCGGGAAAGCCCGTGGGGCCGCCGATCATGCCCGGCGACAGCGCCGTATCCGCGAAAGCCGGCCGCAGGAACTTCGGCGCGATGCCGATCGCTGCCGTGAGCGCAAAGGCCGAGCCGCCCGTCTTCAGCAGACGGCGGCGGGTGAAGCCGGACGAGCCGGCGGAAGAACCGCGCGTGGACATGATTTCCCCTCCCAAGGACAAGCGGATCATTCGCTGATCCGTCACATCGGCGGAGATGATTGATATTGATTTGTTTCGATGTCAACAGGCGATGCAATGCATCATATTCGCTGGGCATTTTTGATGCGTCGCAGCATCACAAGTCGGCCAAGTCTCTTTGAGAACAGGACAATAGATGCAGAGATGCCCGTAAAACGGCGTAATTCCGCGCGAAATCACGATCGGACGTCCGCTTTGCGAATCCTTCGGCCACGCCACCGCGCGGCATGCAAAATCCATCAAATACCTCATTGACATCATTTTACATCAAAGACATCATTTGACATCGCGACGCTGCCGCCGCTTCCGGTCCTCCGGGCAAACGGCGTACCTTGCGAGGTCTTCGGCCCTGAAACGACTCGGACACACGGAATGCGGACGACGCTGGCGGACATCGCACGGGAGGCAGGGGTTTCGACCGCGACGGTCGACCGCGTCCTCAATAATCGCGATGGCGTCAAGGAGCGCACCCGCGACCGCGTGCTGACGGTCGCGGGAAAGCTCGGCTATGTCGAGGAAGGGGCCCGCCCCGTCCTGCCAGCCTCGCTCGCCAGCCTGCCCGGCGGCATCGTCGACCTCGACATCGTGCTGCCCGGCGGCACCAACACCTTCATCAACAACCTCGCCGCGCGCTTCGCCGACACCGCCGCGGTCCGCCCGGACGTCAATCTGCGCATCCACTCGATCGAAGGCTTCGAGCCGGTCCTGCTGGCCGAAAAGCTGGAAGCGTTGCGCGGCAAGAGCCAGGGCGTCGGCCTGATCGGGCTGGACCATCCGGTCGTGCGCGAGGCGATCCGTTCGCTCGCCGGATCCGGCGTGCCGGTCATGACGCTGATCTCCGACATCAGCCACGTGCCGCGCGTCGGCTATGTCGGCATCGACAACCGCGCCGCCGGAAGGCTCGCCGGCTATCTGCTCGGCCGCTTCATGAAGGCGGAGACCGGCAAGGTCGCCCTGTTCGCCGGTTCGCTCTCCTATCGCGGCCATGAAGAGCGCGAGATGGGGTTTCGCCACATGCTGCGCGAGGAATATCCGGGGCTCTCGATCGTCGAATTGCGCGAGATCCGCGACGATACCGAGCGCGCCTATAGCGAGGCGGTGGCGCTGCTCGCGCGCTATCCCGACCTTGCCGGCATCTACAATATCGGAGCCGGCAATCGCGGCATTTCGCGCGCGCTGCAGGAGGCGGGACGTGAAAAATCCGTCGTCTTCATCGGCCACGAACTGACCGAGCACACGCGCCGCTTCCTCATCTCCGGCACGATGGACGCCGCGATTGACCAGAACCCGCGCGTCGAAGCCCGCGAAGCCGTCGACCGCCTCGCCCGCGCAGCCCGCGGCGAGGAAAACCCCTCAGGCCCGGCGACCCGCCTGCAGGCGATCTTCAAGGAAAATATCCCGGAAGTGTGAGGATTTGGACGTCGCTGCGCCCGATCCGCCTCGCCTCTCGCCCTTTCCCCACGCTCGCCGTCATCCCGGACGCAGCGTAGCGGAGACCCGGGACCCATTCAGCCGGGATTTGGGTAGTCTCGCACGGCTCGCGCTTCGGCTGCATGGATCCCCGGTCAAGCCGGGCATGACGGCGAGCCTGGGGGAGATCGGCCACAACAACCTCCCCATCCCCCTCGCCTCCCTCGCCCGCCTGTCAAATCCGTATCAGTCGGCGTGCGTTTCGGCATTGGCGCGGCAGGCGTGCAGATCCTATTCTCGCGGCCCTGATCCATCCAACCGATGCGCCCGCCAAACGGGCCACATGCCTGGGGAGGCCTCCCATGTTTCAATCGCGCACCATGACGGCGATCGTCTGCCATGGACCGAAGGACTATCGCGTCGAGGCGGTGGGCAGGCCGGAGCCCAAGCGGCGCGAACTGGTGCTGAAGATCGACGCCTGCGGCATCTGCGCCAGCGATTGCAAGTGCTGGTCCGGCGCCAACATGTTCTGGGGCGGGCAGAATCCCTATGTGAAGCCGCCGGTGATTCCGGGCCATGAGTTTTTCGGCCGGGTCGACCAGATCGGCGAGGAAGCGGCCGAGCACTTTGGCGTCGCCGTGGGCGACCGCGTCATCGCCGAGCAGATCGTGCCCTGCGACAAGTGCCGGTACTGCCGCTCGGGCAGCTACTGGATGTGCGAGGTCCACAACATCTTCGGCTTCCAGAAGCAGGTCGCCGATGGTGGCATGTGCGAATATATGCGCATCCCCGAGACCGCCCGCGTCCACAAGATCCCGGAAGAGATCTCGCTCGAGGACGCCGCGATCATCGAGCCGCTCGCCTGCGCCATCCACACCGTCAATCGCGGCGACATCCAACTGGATGATGTCGTTGTCATCGCCGGCGCCGGCCCGCTCGGCCTGTTCATGACGCAGATCGCGCATCTGAAGACGCCGAAGAAGCTGGTTGTCATCGACCTGGTGCCGGAGCGCCTGGCGCTGGCCAAATCGTTTGGCGCCGACGTGGTAATCAACCCGCGGGAAGAGGATCCGATCGAGATCGTGCGCGGCCTGACCGAAGGCTATGGCTGCGACGTCTATATCGAGACGACGGGCGTGCCGGCCGGCGTCACGCAAGGGCTGGAGATCATCCGCAAGCTCGGCCGCTTCGTCGAGTTCTCGGTGTTCGGCGCCGAGACCACGGCCGACTGGTCGATCATCGGCGACCGCAAGGAACTCGACATTCGCGGCGCGCATCTGGCGCCCTATTGCTATCCCGTCGCGATCGACCTGCTGCAGCGCGGCCTCGTCACCTCCAAGGGCATCGTCACCCACCATTACGGCCTGAAGGACTGGGACGTCGCCATCGAAAAGGCTTATGGACTGGATTCGATCAAGGTGCTGCTGCGGCCCGGCTATGGAGCGGATGCCGCCGGCTGAGACGCGAACAGGGACGTTTGCATGAGCTATTTCATCGGCATCGATGTCGGCACGGGCAGCGCCCGCGCCGGCATCTTCGACGCGACCGGCGTGCTGAAGGCCTCGGCCAAGCGCGAGATCACGCTTTGGCATGAGCCGGGCGATGTCGTCGAGCAGTCATCGGAGAACATCTGGCAGGCGATTGTCGCCTCGGTGCGCGAAGCGATGGCGACGGCGGCGATTCCGGCCGACCAGGTCGCCGGCATCGGCGTCGACGCCACCTGCTCGCTCGTGCTGATCGGCGCCGACGACCAGCCCGTCACCGTCAGTCCCTCCGGCAATCCCGATCGCAACATCATTGTCTGGATGGACCACCGCGCCACCGACCAGACCCGCCGCATCAACGCGACCCACCATCCGGTGCTCGCCTATGTCGGCAGCGTCATCTCGCCGGAGATGGAAACGCCAAAACTGCTGTGGCTGTCCGAGAACAAGCCCGAAAGCTTCGCGGCGGCCAAGCACTTCTTCGATCTCTCCGACTGGCTGACCTATCGCGCCACCGGCAGCCTCGCCCGATCGGTCTGCACCGTCACCTGCAAGTGGACCTATCTCGCGCATGAAAAGCGCTGGGACGAGAGCTACTTTCGGCAGATCGGCCTCGGCCAGCTTGCCGACGAGGGCTTTGCGCGCATCGGCAAGGAGGTCGTCGATCCCGGCACGCCGCTCGGCCAGGGCCTGACGGCGCGCGCCGCGGAAGAACTCGGGCTCCAGCCCGGCACGCCAGTTGGTGCGGCGATGATCGATGCGCATGCCGGCGGCGTCGGCTCGGTCGGCGCACGCGACACGTCGAACCAGCCGACCGACGCCAAGCGCCAGATGGCCTACATCTTCGGCACCTCGGCCTGCGCCATGACGACGACCGTCGAGCCGCGCTTCGTGCCCGGTGTCTGGGGTCCGTATTTCTCGGCCATGCTGCCCGGCCTCTGGCTGAACGAGGGCGGTCAGTCGGCAGCGGGCGCCGCCATCGACCACCTGGCCAAGCTGCACCCCGCCTATCCGCAGGCAGTCGCCTCCGCCAAGGCCGAGGGCAAGTCGCTGCTGGGCTATCTGGAAGCCCGCGTGGCGGCGCTTGCCACGACGCCGGAGGCGATCGCCCGCCTCGCAGCGACCCTCCAGGTCGTGCCGGAATTCCTCGGCAACCGCTCGCCCAACGCCGATCCCGAAGCCCGCGCGGTGATCGCCGGGCTGGACATGGACGAGGATCTCGACAGCCTGGCGCGACTCTATCTCGCCGGCATTTGCGGCCTCGGCTATGGCGCGCGGCAGATCGTCGACGCGCTCGCGAAGCAGGGCGCGGAACTCGACACCATCGTGGTCTCCGGCGGCGCCGGACAGAGCCCGCTGGTCCGCCAGGTCATGGCCGACGCGACCGGGCTCGCCATCGCCGTGCCGGAATCGGCCGAGCCCGTGCTGCTCGGCGCCGCCATCCTGGGCGCGGTCGCAGCCGGCGCCTTTGCCGGGACGGTCGCGGCCATCGACGAGATGTCCCGGCTGGGCTCCGTCTATCGCCCGGCGGGCGGCACGACGGCGGGAATCCACGACGCGAAATATCGCGTCTTCCTCGCGCTGCAGGATGCCGATCGGCAGGCCCGCGAACTGGTCGCCTCGGCGCTGTAGCCGAGGCGCGAGCCCCCAGGGATCGCGGCCGCTGACCTTCCTGTTGCCGTTCCGTCATATCGCCCCGAACTCGCTGAGGAGCGGTGCCTGAACCGTGCATTGCCTAAGGAATCCGATTGCCAGGAATCGCCAAAAGGAAGATGCATCTCGGGCTTTGTTCAACGCCATAAGGGGGGCACCATGGCCAAGCGTACCTACGAGACTCCGGCACTGGTCAAGCGCGAAAAGCTCGACCGAATCGCGGCTGGCTGCGTCGGCTCGGACTGCAAGTAAGTTGAGGCGGGCAACGTGCGCCGCTAGCGGCCCGTCCAGCCAACGGCCTTCCAGTTCGACCAGGAAACCCGGCCGGCCAGGCCGGGTTTTTGCACTTTCGCGGCCCGCCGGAACGACAGCGTTACATTACGGCAACGCCACCGCCGAAATGATATTTCATGACCTTTGCTGCGCCACCTAAATGCTTGCGCGACATAGGGGAAACCGAGAAATATTCAGCTGTCATTATTACCAAGGGGGCCTACATGACCAAGCGTAGCTACGAGACTCCGGTTCTGATCAAGCGCGAAAAGCTCGACCGCATCGCGGCGGATTGCCCGGTTTCGAACTGCCAGGTCTGAGGATTCATCGCCCTCGCTTCTCGGCAGGGGAGACGGGCGGCGATCGCAATTCACTCAAATCTACTACACATCACCAAGAACGACAGAATGACCAAGCGCACCTATGAGACGCCGGTTCTGACCAAGCGCGAGAAGCTGGACCGCATCACGGCAGCCCCTTGCCCGGTTTCGGGTCCCTGCGGCCCGCAATAATTCGCGCGCGGTACGCCGCTTGTTCCCATTGAGGGACAGCCTGCTGCCGCCATCAATTTGCATCATCCGATACGACAGGGGGACTACGAATGACCAAGCGCACCTATGAGACGCCGGTTCTAATCAAGCGCGAGAAGCTCGACCGCATTGCGGCTGAATGTATCGGCTCGGATTGCAATATCGGCTAGTCGACAGAGCCTCACGGCCCTCGGCGCATAGTTTGGGCTTCTGCCCGGCGAACAAAACACCCCGGCATCCCACGATGCCGGGGTGTTTTGTTTTACCCTCAGGCGGGCTCGAACATGACCTGGATTGCCATTTCCGGCACCAGCACAAGACCCTTGTCAGTGATGCGGATTTCCGGAATGACGGAAAGCGGGATCAGGTTGAAGCCCATATAGGGGATCGAACAACCCGCCTTCTCCCACTCGATCTTCAGCGCCTTCGTCTCCTCAGCCACTTCCGTGACGCGCTTGTCCGAGAGCAGGCCGGCGATCGGCAAGTCGATCTTCGCCAGCACCTTGCCATCCGCCACGACGCAGACGCCGCCCTGGGTCGCGGCGACCGTTTCGAGCGCCAGCTTCATGTCCGGCTCGTTGGTGCCGGCGATGATGATGTTGTGGCTGTCATGCCCGACCGACGAGGCCACGGCGCCGCGCAGCAGGCTGAAGTTCGAGAGAACGCCATGCGCAACATTGCCGGCCGACTTGCCGTGCCGCTCGACGACGGTAACGAAGCAGAGCCCATGCCGCTCGAACAGGGTCTCCCAGTCGTTCGCCGCCTCGATCTCGATCCGATCATGGCCAAGCGTGATGCCGGGAAGCTCGGTGCGGATCGCGTGCAGCGTGCCGGGACCGGCCGGCAGATCCGGGGTCAGCTTCAGGCCGGCGGGCAGCTTGACCGTCTGATAGGCCGCCTTCGGATACTGATAGCGATCGGAAAGCGCGGCATCGAGCAGCGGCGTGATCTTCGCGCCGTCCACCACCAGTTCTCCGCCATACCAGGTCGATTGCGGATCGAGATCGTCGCTCATCAGCACCAGATCCGCGCGGCGTCCGCCGCCCATGCCGCCGATCTCGCCATCCTGGCCGAAGCGGGTCGCGCCATGCAGCGAACCCATCGACCAGGCCTGCTCCGGCGACATGCCGGCCTTGAGGGCCTCGCGCACCACCCAATCGAGCCCGAACTGCATCAGGTCGTCGGCGTCGCGGTCGTCGGTGCAGACGGCGACGCGTTTGTGCGAGGCGCCGAGTTCGGTGATCATCTTGATCGCCTGCGGCAGCGAGTGCCACGGCGTCGTCGGCGGGCCGCCGCGCAGGAACAGCCAGATGCCGGCCTCCAGCATGTCGTCGGCAATCTCGCGATCGATCGCCTCATGCGTGTCGGTGACGCCGCTGGCGGCATAGGCGGCGACGAATTCGCGGCCATAGACGTGGCCCGACACCGGACGCCCGCGCGAAAGCGCCGCCGCGATGATCGCGTGGCTGCGCTCGTCGCCCATGGCGACCGGCACGAAATCCATCTTTTCGCCCAGCGCGACCGCTTCCGGCCACTTGTCGAACAGCGCCGCAATCTTGTCCGGCGTCAGGTCGCCGCCGGCTGTTTCCAGTTCGGGCGAGGTTGCCGGCACGGTCGACGGCACGGTCAGGAAGATCGACAGCGGCGCGACGCGCGCATCTTCCAGCATGGCTTCGACGCCGGCGACGTCCATGACGTTGCCGATCTCGTGGCTGTCGCAGAAGATCGTGGTCGTGCCGTTCAGCAACGCCGCCTCGGCATAGGCGCAGGCCGTGACCATCGATGATTCGATGTGGATATGCGGGTCGACCAGGCCGGGCGCGATGATGCCGCCCCGGGCGTCGTAGATCGCCTTGGCGCCGCCCTTGTGCGTGCCGGAAGGCTTCACGGCGGCGATGCGACCGCCCGATATCCAGACCTCGCGCTCGGGCAGGATGCGCTCCGAATAGGTCGAGAGCACGCGGGCGCCCCGGATGACGAGATCCGGCGCGGCGCGGCCGGAGGCAACGTCGGCGAGACGTCGTGTCATGGTGGCCAGCGGCGCGACGGAGAAGCGGGTGAGCCTGGTCATTTCAACCTCGATCGATGGCGGCATAATCTGCCGAGAACGTTTCTTCACCCTCCCTCAGGGAGAGGTGAGGAAAGCATAGAACCTCAATGATAGTCGGGGATGCCGGGCATGGTGATGAAACCCGGAATCGTCCGAACCCGCCGCATCCAGCGCCGGAGAGCCGGATATTCGTCGTGATCGATGCCAAAGTCACGCGACAGCGCGATCGCCGGGAAGAGAGCGATGTCGGCCAGCGTGGCCGAATCGCCGACGAACCAGGCAAAGCCTTCGAGTTCCCGCTTCGTCATGTGGTCATCCATAATACGGAAAGCGCGGCGCGAGGCGGCGCCGACGGCTGCCGCATCGGCCGGGACCTCCAACATGTGATGCAGCCGCGCCAGCGTGGCGGGCGCAAGATCGGCGCTGGCAAAGAACAGCCACATCATCACCTCGCCGAAGTGCACGGGATCGGCCGGCAGCCACTGGCCCTCCCCCTCATGCAGGCGGGCGAGATAGGCGAGAATCGCGCCGGAATCGCGCAAGGTTGTCTCGCCATCCACAAGGATCGGCAAATTGCCGAGCGGGTTCAGGCGCAGATAGGCTGGCGAGCGCTGTTCATGGCCAGGGTGAACGTTCACCGCCACCTTGCTGTATTCGACGCCCAGCGCCGAGAGCAGCAGCCGAACCTTGTAGCTGTCGGCGTCCAGTTCGTAGTCGTGCAGGACGAGGCTCATGCTGCAGCTCCCGCCTGCTGGGCCGCCGGCGCGAGACCTGCCGCCGGCAAGGTTTCGAGGCTGGCGCGCAGTTCCTCGGCCCAGACGGCTATATCCTTCAGCGGCAGGTCGCCGCCGGTGCGCGCGATATGCAGGGCGGTGCGTTCGGCGCCATAGGGCTGGAGCGCCAGGAACAGATCGGCGCCCTCCAGCGTCGTCGCGAAGGTGCCGGGCGACAAGGTTTCGAACGCTCCGGCCAGGCCCGCCTCCAGCAACCGCGCGACCGCTTCCGGCGCGCGGTCGAGGTAGAGGCTGCGCACGGGTGCGGCGGCGAGGTCTTCCGGCGGCTGCCCGGCCGCCTCCCCGTCCCACCGCACCCAGATCATCCCGGCGGCCTCGACCGAGGCATAGGTCGGCACCTTGATCGTCTCCGGCACCTCGAGGGTCGGATGGGCCGGGATGTGGCGGCATTGGCCGGCCTCGTCATACTGCCAGCCGTGATAGAGGCAGGCGATGTGATTGCCGCGCACGAAGCCGAAGGAAAGCCGCATGCCCCGATGCGGGCAGCGATCCTCCCAGACATGGCTGGCGCCCGAGGCATCGCGCCAGACCACCAGCTCCTTGTCGAACAATTGCGTTCCCGCCGACGTGCCCGGCTCCAAGCCGTCGCCCAGCGCTAGCGCGTACCAGCCGGCTGCAAACCTCATGACTGCCGTTCCCCTGTTTTCTGGATATTCCGGAGCGGTCATTGCCGCTCCGCATGGCGATGGATGTCGAGCACCAGGCAATCGATCGGCCCGAGGCTGCAGGCCATCTCGAACATGTCGACGAGATCGGCAGCGCCTTGGACCGCAACCTCGACCCGCTCGCCGCCGACCGCGCCGAGGCGCAGGCCGAGCGACAGGCGGGCGGCGCGATGGCGCACGAACTCGGCAAAGCTCTCGGGCTCGAACCGGCCGAGGAACACCATCGTCACCGGCTGCGGCAGGGCCTGCCCGAATTGTCCCGTCACGCGCGCGCATCCTCGATTTCAGGCCATTGCTGGCGGCGATAGTCGCGCGGCGCGACGCCATAGCGCGACTTGAAGGCGCGGCGGAAATGCGCGTCGTTGTTGAAGCCCGAACGCAGGCCGATCTCGTTGACGGTCAGCGCGCGGAGATCGGCGCTCTCCAGTCCCTTGCGGCTCTGGTCGAGCCGGCGTTCGCGGATCCATTCGGTGACGGACTGGCCGTCGCCCTGGAACAGATGGTGCAGGTAGCGCACCGAAATGCCGTTGGCGCTGGCGATGCGGTCGGGATTGAGGCCGCTATCGGCAAGCTGCGCGTCGATGAAGGATTTGACCGCGTTGAGGCGGCGGCGCTTGATCACCGAGCTCTGGTTTTCCTGCGCTTCCGACAGCAGCGCCGCCAGGGCGCCGAGGCTCGCGACGACACCTTCGGCGAAGGCATCCTTGGCCCGGGCCGAGGGGATTGCGTGGATGTCGGGAATGGCGCGGGCGCTGCCGAGCACGGTGGCCAGGATGCGGTCGCTCGCCTCGATGCGCACGGCGCAGATGTCCTCCAGGCAGGAGGCATAGAGCCCGATGCGGTTCGACGGCACCTGCAGGATGACGACGGCGCCCTCCTCGACCTGGACATATTCGAGCGGGCTGGTGGTCAGGTGAAAGGCCGCCTGGCCGGCTTCGAGCTGCACGGTGCGGCCGAACTGCGAAAAGCTGCAGCGGGCGTCGAGCGGAATGGTCAGCACCAGCCGCTGGCGGTGGGCGCGGTAGATCTCGTGCGGGGTCTGGACGGCGACGTAGCGCGGCGCCTTGAACAGGCGCAGGCCGAGCGTGCCGAGATCCCAGAGATTGAGGCTGGCGCGGAAGCCGGCGCGGTCGCCGGGCGCCACGGTCATCGGACTGCAGCTCTGCCACATCCGGGCTTCCCATTCGGGATGATCGAGCAGGGTGCGGGCACCGGACGGAAGCATGAATTTCCCTCGTGGCAGGCAGCGGACGGCCATCGCCTAACATTCAGGCATGTCTAACCTGTAGGCAATGCGACATCAATGCGCCTTCGCACTGGCGACCGCGCAGTCACCCTCCGCGGAGCGCAACACGACCGGCGCGAGAGCGCAACGCGGCCCGCAGCATTGGACGCGGAAGCCTCCCACCGCCTTGGATCGCCCGGCCAGCCCGTCCTTCAGCCGCCAGCGCCGGAACGCCGGCTGGCCTGAACATTGCTTTACAGGACCCCAGGAGTGAACCGATGGACCTTGCCAGTTTCGCGCGCCGCATCCCCAAGATCGAACTGCACCTTCATCTCGAGGGCGCGGTGCGGCCGTCGACCTTCGTCGAGCTGGCGCGGAAGAATGCCGTGCCATTGCCGGCCTTTGGCGAGATCGGCGAACTCTATAGCTATGACAATCTGCCGGACTTCCTGAAAATCTACGACCTCGTCAGCCGCTCGATCCGCGACGCCGACGACTTTCACCGCATCACCTACGAAATGCTGGAAAGCTGCGCCGCCAGCAACGCCCGCCACGTCGAGTTCTTCGTCTCGGCGCACGCTCATCAGGCGCATGGCGTCGCCTACGAGACCATGCTTTCCGGCATCCTGGCCGCGATGGCCGACATCGAGACCGACACCGGCCTTACCTCGCGGCTGATCCCCGCCCATAGCCGGGAACTCGGCCTCGAGCGCGGCCTCGAATTCCTCGACATGGTGCTGGCCCATCGCAGCGACGCGATCATCGGGATCGGCCTCGATTACAACGAGGCGCCCTTCCCGCCCGCGCCGTTCCAGCCGCTGTTCGAGCGCGCCAAGCAGGCGGGCCTGCATGTCACCGCCCATGCCGGCGAAGGCGGCCCGGCCGCGAATGTCCGGGATTCCCTGGAGATCCTCGGCGTCGACCGGATCGACCACGGCTATCACATCGTCGACGACCCCTCGCTGGTCGAGCAATGCCGCGAGGCCGGCACCTTCTTCACCTGCTGCCCGAGCACCACCGAGGCGACGACGAAGTGGCGCGACCTGGCGGCGCCAGATCACGCCATCCGCCAGATGCTCGATGCCGGCCTCAACGTGACCATCCATTCCGACGATCCGCCGATGTTCGCCACAGATCTCGCCAATGAGTACGTCCTGGCCGCCTCCAAGCTGCGCATGGACGCGCCAATGCTCAAGAAATGTGCACTCAACAGCATCCGCGCATCCTGGCTCGACGAAGGCACCAAGCGCGACTGGCTCGCCGCCTGGACGACCGAGATCGACGGGCTGATGGCCGAGCTCGACGCCGCGACCGCCCAATCCCGACCACGCGTCACTTCCTGAACAACACCATCCGCAACCGAGGGGACAGAATGATCGACTTCAAGAATATGGACCGCCGCCGCTTCATGGGCCTTGCCGGCATGACGGCTGCCTCGTCGCTGATGCTACCGCAGTTCGCCCGGCCGGCCTTCGGCGCCACGCCGCTCGCCGCCGTGAAGGAAGAGGACGCCGTGATCGGCTTCGGCCATGTCGGCCCGATCTCGGATGAAGGTTGGACCTGGAGCCACCACCAGGGCCTGGAAGCGGTCAAGGCCGCCTTCCCGAAGGCGAAATATCTCGAAGTCGAGAACATCCCCTTCTCGGCCGATTGCACGCGCATCTACCGCCAGATGGTGTCGGACGGCGCCAACATGATCATCTCGACCTCCAACTATGGCGACCTGATCTACGAGGTTTCCGACCGCGCCACCGACGTCGCCTTCATGGAATGCGACGGCCACCGCAAGGCCGACAATCTCTCCTATTATTACATCCAGCATTGGTTCCCGACCTATGTGGCGGGCGTCGCGGCCGGCCTGCTATCGAAGAGCGGCAAGCTCGGCTATGTCGCCTCCTTCCCGGTCCCGGCCGTGTTCTGCGGCACCAACGCCTTCCTGATGGGCGCGCGCACGGTCAATCCGGAAGCGACGCTGCAGACCGTGGTGATCAATTCCTGGTTCGACCCGCAGGGCGCCAAGCAGGCCGGCACCGCGCTGATCGACAATGGCTGCGATTTCCTGTTCGGCATCATGGACGAGGCCGCCTACCTCCAGGTCGCGCAGGAGCGCGGCGTCTGGGCCGCCATGTGGAACACCGACATCCGCCGCTACGGCCCGGATGCCTATGTCACCTCGATCGTGCTCGACTGGAACCAGTACTACATCGACCAGGTCCGCAAGCGCCTGGCCGGCGAATGGACCGGCGGCGAGGGCACGCTGCTGCCGATGGGCAAGGGCATCGACCGCGACGCCTGGGGCGCCAAGGTTCCCGCCGACGTTGTCGCCAAGGCCGACGCCGTGCGCGACCGCATCCTGAATGACGGCTTCAACCCCTTCGTCGGCGAGATCAAGGACGTCGACGGCAATGTCCGCGTCAAGGCCGGCGAAACCATGAGCCCGGAAGCCCTCTACACCTGGGACTGGTCGATCGAAGGCGTGTCGGGCCTCAAGGTCTGACGGCACGCAATAGGCCCCTCCCTGGCACGGGAGGGGCCGACATACGCATCCCGGCGCCGAGGAACGAACCCTCCGATGAACGACATTCCCGCCCTGGCCACCCTCGAACAGCCCGTCATCACGCTGGAGGGAATCGGCAAGGTATTTCCCGGCGTCATCGCCAATGCCGATGTCGATTTCGACCTCCGAGCCGGCGAGATCCACGCGCTGCTCGGCGAGAACGGCGCCGGCAAGTCGACGCTGATGAACATCCTGACCGGCATCTACCGGCCGGACTCCGGCCACATCTGGCTCGATGGCGTGGCCCAGACGTTCAATTCGCCGGTCGAGGCAATCGCTGCCGGCATCGGCATGGTGCATCAGCACTTCAAGCTGGTGCGCGCCTTCACCGTCGCCGAGAACGTGCATCTCGGCTGGAAGGAAACGCCGCGCTTCGCCTTCGCCCAGGCGCTGGAAGCACGGACGCGGGACCTGTCGGAGCGCTACGGTCTCGCCGTCCGCGCTGATGCGCGCATCGACGAGCTTTCGGCCGGCGAACAGCAGCGCGTCGAGATCCTGCGCGTGCTGGCGCGGCAGGCGCGCGTGCTGATCCTCGACGAACCGACCGCCGTGCTGACGCCAAGCGAGGCGCGCACTTTGTTCAAGGCGCTGCGAGCCTTCAAGGCGGCCGGCAATTCGGTGATCTTCATCAGCCACAAGCTGGACGAAGTTCTGGAAATCTCCGACCGCGTCACCGTCCTGCGCGGCGGCCGCAAGGTCATCACCGAAGCGACGGCCAACTGCACCACGACCAGGCTGGCGCAGCTGATGGTCGGGCGCGAAATGGTGCTGGGCGGCCTGCGCGAGGCGATGGCGCCGCGCAGCGAACCGGGCCGCATCGTGATCTCGCTTGAAAACGTCTCTGCCACCGATGATCGCGGCCGCGCCGGGCTGATCGAGGCCAGCCTGCCGGTCCGCGCCGGCGAAATCCTCGGCATCGCCGGGGTCGCCGGCAACGGCCAGCGCGAACTCTCCGAAATCCTCACCGGCGTTCGCAAGCCGACCAGCGGCCACATCCTCATCGAGGGCGTCGCGGTCGAGGATCCCTCGCCCGCCCTCTTCCTCGATATCGGCGTCGGCCATATCCCGGAGGACCGGCTGCGCAGCGGCGTGGCGCCCAGCCTCTCGGTCAGCGACAACGCGGTGCTGCGCGCCTACACCGAGCCGCCGATCGCGCAGGGAATCCTGTTCAGGCCGGGCGCCGCCGACACGCTCGCCAGACAGATTGCGGCCGATGCCGAGGTGACGCTGCCGTCGCTGCGCACGCCGATCCGCAACCTTTCCGGCGGCAACCAGCAGCGCCTCGTCGCCCGGCGCGAGATGCGCATCGCCCGCCTCGCCATCGTCGCCGCCTATCCGAGCCGCGGCCTCGATGTCGGGGCGATCTCGACGCTGCTTCGCTACTTGATCGACCTGCGCAATGCCGGCGTGGCGGTCGTGCTGATCTCCGAGGAGCTATCCGAATTGTTCGATGTCACCGACCGCATCGCCGTCATGTTCAAGGGGCGGGTGATGGGCCTGTTCGAGACAAAGGACGCCGATCTCGAGACGGTCGGCCTGCTGATGGGCGGCCAGACGAAGCAGGCCACCGCGCCAACCGTCGAGGCGGCATGACATGAGCGGCCTGCAATCCCTTCGCCTCGTGCGCGTCTCGGCCGTCTCCGGCCGCCGGATCCTCGCTGCCCGCGTCATCAGCTTCATCGCGGCGCTGGCAGTGGGCGCGATCGTTCTCGCCGCCTGCGGCTTCGACCCGCTGCATCTCGGCACCCAGATCCTCAAGAAGAGCCTCGGCTCGCGCTTCGGGCTGGAAGATCTCGGCCTGCTGCTGACGCCGCTGATCCTGACCGGCCTCGCCGTCACCGTGATGATGAAGATCGGCCTCTGGAACATCGGCGCCGACGGCCAGTTCTATATCGGCGCCTTTGCGGCGACCGCCATCGGCCTGTTCGTCAAGGGACCGGAGCCGGCCATGCTGGTGCTCTGCTTCATCGCCGGGGCGGCGGGAGGCGCGCTCTGGATCCTGGTGCCGACGCTCGCCCGGGCCTATGGCAAGGTCGACGAGATCATCACGACGCTGCTGCTGAACTTCGTCGCCTTGCTGCTGGTCTATTACGTCGCCACCGGCCCCTGGCGCGACCGCACCACCGGCACCGTCGCCTCGACTGGCCGCGTGCCCTACGAGATGCCAGATTTCTTCGGCTCGCTGCATTGGGGCTTCGTCATCGCGCTGATCGCGCCCGTCCTGTTCGGGCTGCTGCTGCGCTACACCAAATGGGGCTACGAGATCCGACTGACCGGCGCCAATCCGGAAGCCGCGCACTATGCCGGCATCCCCGTCCGCCGCCGCATGATCACCATCATGCTGCTCTCCGGCGCCATCGCCGGCCTCGCCGGCATGCTGGAAGTGACCGGCACGGTGCATCGGCTTCAGGGCGGCATCTCCAACAATTACGGCTATCTCGGCGTCATGGTCGCGGTGCTGGCGCGCGGTTCGCCGGTCGGCGTCATCGCCGGCGCGGCTCTGATGGCGATCATCCTGAATGCCGGGATTATCCTGCAGACGCAGGGCCTGACCACGGCCGCCGTGCTGGCGCTCACCGGCCTGATCATGATGTTCACGGCCGTTGCCGACCAGTTCGCCCACTACCGCCTCGTCCGCGCCCTGCCCGTCCCGGCAGCGGCGACGGCAGCGGGCTGAGGAAATCCCATGGAACTCATCACCGGCATACTGACGACGGCGGTCCTGGCGGGCGGCGTTCTGGCGCTCGCGGCGCTTGGCGAAGTGCTGGCCGAACGCGTCGGCGTCTTCAATCTCGGCGTGGAAGGTCTGATGGCGCTGGGCGGCGTCACCGGAATCATCGCCGTGACGCTCTACCCCAACCCGTTCTTCGGCTTCGCCATGGCGCTGCTGGTAGGCCTCGGCTTCGGCGCGCTGTTCGCGCTCGCAACCGTCGTCTTCCGCGCCAACCAGGTGCTGTGCGGCCTGGCGCTGACCATGCTCGGCTCCGGCCTCGCCGTCACCATCGGCAAGGGCTATTCCGGCATGCCGGCCAAGGCGACTTTCGAGAAGATCATCGTCCCCTATTTGAGCGACCTGCCGATCCTCGGCCGCGCCTTCTTCTCGCAGAACATCCTCGTCTATCTGATCTACCTGATCATCCCGGCCGTGATCTCCTTCGTGCTGTTCCGCACCCGCCACGGCATGAATGTCCGTGCCGTCGGCGAAAACCCGGCTGCCGCCGATTCCGCCGGCATTCCGGTGACGCTCATCCGCTTCTGCTACGTCACCATCGGCGCGGCGCTCGGCGCCGGGGCCGGCGCCTATCTGACGCTCGCCTTCGTGCCGTCCTGGTCGGACGGCGTCGTCGCGGGGCGCGGCTGGATCGCCGTGGCGCTGGTGATCTTCGCCGGCTACCGGCCATTCGGCGCGGTGTTCGGCGCGCTGCTCTTCGGTGTCATCACGGCGATCGGCTATGTCGGGCAGGCGCGCAACTGGCCGATCTCGCCCACCTTCCTGTCGATGCTGCCCTATCTCGGCACCATGCTGGCCATGATCCTGCCGGTGTTCCTCTGGCGTCGCCTGCGGCTCGGCTTCACCGCGCCGGCCGGCCTCGGCGTGCCGTTCTTCCGCGACGAACGATGAGCCCGCCTGGCCGCGAGGCCAGGCTTCTGCAACATTTCCACGGCGCACCCCGCCGCCTCTGCCCCTTGAGGAGACTGGCCATGGCAAGACCGGCTGAAAAAGCATCCCTCGACCAATGGTACGTGATCGACATCGCGGCCGAAATTCCGGCGGAGGCGAAGCCGAACCGGCTGCTCGGCCGCGACCTTGTCGTGTGCCGCGACGCGGCAGGCACGGTCATCGTGCGCGAAAAGCTGGAGGGCGGCGCCCTGGGCGAGCCGCTGCCGACGCGCGATCGCTACGGCTTCATCTGGACAACTCT
The DNA here is from genome assembly GCF_040548815.1 of Kaistia defluvii. NCBI lineage: Bacteria > Pseudomonadati > Pseudomonadota > Alphaproteobacteria > Hyphomicrobiales > Kaistiaceae > Kaistia > Kaistia defluvii. The sequence goes on from NZ_JBEPSM010000001.1 coordinate 1,332,318, forward strand.
GGGCACGCCGGAGCGCGAGCTGTTCGACATTCCCGAGGCAGACGAGCCGGACCGTCGTCACGTGGTCTGCGGCGCCGTCGCGGTGCGCGCGTCGGGCCTTCGCATCGTCGAGAACTTCCTCGACATGGCGCATTTCCCCTTCGTCCACACCGATATCCTCGGTGCCGAGCCGCACACGGAAGTGCGTCACTACACGACCGAGATCCGCCGCGACGTCGACGAGGTGTGGGCGACGAATTGCGAGTTCTTCCAGCCGCAGGCGGCGCTTTCCGCCTCGGGCGGGATCATGACGCAATACATGTACCGCGTCGCCGCCCCGTTCCAGACGCTGCTCTACAAGACCTGCCCCGCGGCGGCGAACCGCTGGGACGTGATCTGCCTGTTCGTGCAGCCGCTCGAGCATGACCGCTGCCGCGCCCATCCGGTGATGTTCATTATCGACGACGAGAGCACGCTGACCAGCATGGTGCATTTCCAGCAGCTGATCTTCCTGCAGGATCGCATCATCCTGGAGAACCAGCGCCCGCGTCTTCTGCCGCTGGAACCGCGCGCGGAGATCCCGACACGCGCCGACATCTCCTCCGTCGCCTACCGGCGTTGGCTGAAGGAGAAGGGCGTCACCTTCGGCACCGCCGAACGCGCCGCCTGAGCCACCCTGCCGTTCCGCCCTCGCGCCGGTCCGCCGGACGATGGTGGCTGCCTGCCAAACCCCGCATGATCCCGAGGCCGAACGCTCCATGACCATCGATATCGCCATCATCAACGGCACCGTGCTCCCGATGGGCGGCGCCAAGCCGATCGAGAACGGCGTCGTCACCATCACCGGCGGCGCGATCACCGCCGTCGGCCCGGCCGACGCGGTCGACATCCGCGGCGCGCGAAAGGTCGTCGATGCATCGCTGTCCGCCGTCATGCCGGGCTTCTGCGACAGCCACACCCACATCGCCTCCAACATGCTGCTGCGCGGGCTGCTGGAGGATGCGAAGCTGTTCGAATGGCTCTCGACCATGTGGCAGCTGAAGCGCAATTTCGATCCGGAGACGCTCTATTGGGCGAGCCTGACCGGCCTCGTCGAAATGGTGAAATCCGGCATCACCACCTTCAACGAGCACTTCGACGCCTATGCCGTCGAGCCCGAGATCGAGGCGCTGAAGAAGATCCCGCTCAGGGCAACACTCGGCTATGGCTTCGCCGATCGCGGCCTCTATGCGCCGATCACCGACTGGTCCTGGAAGACGCTGAACAATTTCGGCGATCTCGTCGCCAGACATCACAAGACCCGCGACGGCCTGCTGCAGATCGGCCTGTCGCCGCACGCGCCCTATTCCTGCGGCGAAGAAATGTACCGGCTGACGCGCGAAGTGGCCGACGCCTACGGCGTGCCGATCCACACCCACCTCGCCGAAGGCACGCAGGAAATGGCCTACATGGCCGAGAATTACGGCACCTCGCCGGTGCGCTGGCTGGAATCGCTCGGCTTCCTCAAGGGAGACATCACGGCCGCGCACTGCACGCAGCTCGACCAGGAAGACATGCGGATCCTGGCGGCGCATGACGTCAAGATCGGCCATTGCCCCTGCTGCAACGCCAAGCTCAATTCCGGCACCATGCCGCTCAAATGCGTGCTGGAGCACGGCATCACGGTCGGCCTCGCCACCGACGGCCCGGCCAGCCACAACACGCTCGACATGTTCCAGGAGATGAAGTTCGCGGGGCTGATCCACAAGGACAAGACCAACGACGTCGAGTTCCTGAAGACGCACGAGATCCTGGAACTTGCGACCGCGCAGGGCGCCAAGGCGATGAACCGTCCGGAGACCGGCCGGCTCGTGCCGGGCATGGCGGCCGACGTCATCGTCGTCGATCTCGACAAGGCGCACAGCCTGCCCGTCTATGATACGGCTGCCGCGCTGGTCTATTCGAGCCGGGCCGACGACGTCACGCACACGATCGTGAATGGGCGAATGCTGATGGAAAACCGCATCGTCGCGGGTATAGACGAAGCGGAAATCCGCCGCGAGTTCCGCACCCGCGCCCATGCGCTGCGCAAGCGCAGCCTCGGCTGAGCCCCGCGACATACGACAGGACCCAACCCTTGACCGATCTCCGCCACAAGACGATCGCCGGCACCTTCTGCCATGCGCCGATATTGGGCGAGATCGAGATCCTGAGGGACGCGCTGGTCGAGATCGACGGTGAGGGCCGGATCGCCAAGGTGGTAGCCGCCGGCAGCGCCGCCCATGCCGAGACACGCGCAGCGGCGGAGGCGGCGGGAACGCTCGTCGTCGCGCCGCCGCGCAGCTACATCCTGCCCGGCTTCGTCGATCTGCATATCCACGCGCCGCAATACCCGCAGCTCGGCAAGGCGCTCGACGTGCCGCTCGAGGTATGGCTGCAGCAGCACACCTTCCCGCTCGAGGCGCGCTATGCCAACCTCGCCTTCGCCAAGCGCCACTATTCCGCGCTGGTCGACGACCTGATCGCCAATGGCACGACGACGGCGCTCTATTTCGCCACCCAGCACGTCGAAGCCTCGAAGGCGCTGGTCGACATCTGCCTGGAAAAGGGCCAGCGCGCTTTGGTCGGCAAGGTGGCGATGGATAATCCGGCCGAATGCCCCGACTATTACCGCGATAGCTCGGCTGAAGCAGGCATCGCCGGCACGAAAGCGCTGATCGACTATGTGGCCGCCCACCCGGAAAACCACGGCCTCGTCCATCCCGTGATCACGCCGCGCTTCGTGCCATCCTGCACCGATCCGATGCTCGAAGGCCTCGGCGAACTCGCGCGCGAATGCGGCTGCCACGTCCAGACGCATTGCTCGGAGAGCGACTGGGCACATGGCTATGTGCTCGACCGCTTCGGCCGCACCGACGCAGAGACGCTAGACCGCTTCGGGCTGATGACGCGCCGGACCGTCCTGGCGCATTCGAATTTTCTGACCGACGGCGACATGGACCTGATCCAGGCATGCGGCGCCGGCGTCGCCCATTGCCCGCTCTCCAACGCCTATTTCGCCAATTCGGTGTTCCCGCTCCGCGCTGCCCTGGCGAAGGGCGTGCGCGTCGGCCTCGGCACCGACATTTCCGGGGGCCCGACCGCCTCGATGATCGAGGCGCAGCGCATGGCCATCGCCGCCTCGCGCATGCTGGAAACCGGCGTCGACCCCGCGCTGCCGCAAGGCGCACGCGGTCGGCCCGGCTCGCGCATCGATTTCGACATCGCCTTCCACCTCGCCACGGCGGGCGGCGGCGACGCGCTCGACCTCCCCGTCGGCCAGTTCGCGCCCGGCTTCCACTTCGACGCCATCCTCGTCGACCCCGACGCGCCGGGCGGCACGATGCGCATCTGGGACGATATCGACAGCGACGAGGACGCGCTGCAGAAGATCGTCTACACGGCGTCGAAGGCCAATCTCGCTGCCGTCTGGATCGGCGGCCGCGGCGTCTCGGGAGAGGCCCTCTAGGGCAAGACACATCTGCTTGGATGCAGGCGCTTTCTTCACCTCTCCCTGAGGGAGGTGAGAGGCCGATTCCACTAATATCGATGTTGCTTCAGCCGCCGCTTCCCAGGGCGCGTCGCCCGAAACCAGGCGACGCAACAAACGACCCCGATTCCCGCTTGAATTGAAATCGCTTTTCTTTATGCCCATCGGCGGAACGCTAGCTTGGCATCGAATTGCGGCGACCGGCCGGCGGACCGTTCGCGGTCGCCTCGGCCACCGCGAGCGACGTTCAGAAACTGACGGGGTATGGATATGGGCAAGAAGCTTCTCTCGTTCGCACTCGCTGCGAGCCTCACCGCGCTCTCCTCGGGCGCCTTCGCCGAAGGCATCGCCGGCGCACCGGCGCCGTTCGACAAGGGCGGCGTCAAGATCGCCGTCATCAGCTTCCTGGGCTCGGGCGACTGGCTGCAGGCTTTCGAAGCCGGCGTGAAGCGTCAGGCCGATGCGCTCGGCGTCGAGGCGAACCTCTCCCAGGCCCGCAACGACATCAACGCCCAGCGCGAGCTGATCCAGCAGGCGATCAATCTCGGCGTGAAGGGCATCGTCATCAACAATGGCCAGCCCGAAGCGCTGAAGGACGTTGCCCAGGCGGCGCTCGACGCCGGCATCCCGGTTGTCGCCTATGACGTCAACCTCGACAACGCCAAGATCCCGCAGATCGAGCAGTCCGATGCCGACATGGCGCGCCTCGTTCTGGAACAGGCCGTCAAGGAACAAGGCGAGACCTTTGACGGCGGCGCCGTCTACGTCTCCGGCTTCGCGCCGCTCGACCGCCGCTATGCCGTCTGGAAGGATTTTGGCAAGAAGTATCCGGGCATCAAGGAAGTCGCCACCTGGGGCGTCGTGAACGACAGCGTTCCGGCTTCCGTCGCCGACCAGACCAAGGCCGTGCTCGCCGCCAACCCGACGCTCTCCGTCGTCTTCACCCCCTGGGACGAGTTCGCCCGCGGCGTGAAGCTCGCCATCGACGAGGCCGGCGTCGCCGACAAGGTCAAGATCTACGGCGTCGACATCTCGACCTCGGACATCCAGGCCATGCGCGAGCCGAACAGCCCCTGGGTCGCCACCGCCGCCACCAACCCGGCCGTCGTCGGCGAAGTCTCGGTGCGCGCTTTGGCCCAGCTGATCGCCGGCCAGGACCCCGGCCACTCGGTGCTGATCCAGCCGACCCTCGTCACCAAGCAGACGCTGGTCGACAACGACATCAAGACGATCGAGGAGCTGCAGGAAAAGTTCCCGGCCTTCAAGGACAGCGACGCGGCCAAGAAGGACTGGATCCCGGCCTCGAAGTAACCTCGGACCACACTCTGGCGTCATCGCGGGCTTGACCCGGGATCCATTCAGCCGTGGACGTTCCCGGCTGAATGGATCCCCGCTTTCGCGGGGATGACGGCGAGGGCTATGCATTCCGGATGACCCGGGCCTTTCCAGCAGCCCCTCACCCCACCCTCTCCCGCAAGCGGGCGAGGGAGAAGAAACGGGCCCAGCAAAGCCTTCCCTTCACCTCTCCCTAAGGGAGAGGGCGACGCACGAAGTGCGGCGGGTGAGGGTTTAGGGAATTATCCGGAGAGGGCGTAAACCCTCACCCGGACCTGCGGTCCGACCTCTCCCTCAGGGCGAGGTGAAGAACGCTTGCCGGGCTCCCTGCCCGGCAACGCCATGATCGACAAACCGAAAAGCCGACGACACCATGACCCTTCCGACCCCCGACTATGCCAAGAACATTCGCCTGATCGGCCATTCCGACCAGGGCGGGCGGCCGGATGCGTTGCAGGTCATGGTGCATCGCGGCTTCGCCTATGTCGCGCATCCCTGGTCGCAGGGCTTTTCCATCATCGACGTGCGCGACCCGAAGAACCCCGGCGAGACCACCTTCATTCCCGCGCCGCCCAACACCTGGACGATCCACCTGCAGACGCATGACGATCTGCTGCTGGTCATCCACGCGCGCGACCTGTTCGCCGACGCCGCCTTCGCGGTCGACGAGAAGGTCTATTACACCAAGTCGGTCGGCGAGACGGTCGGCACGGCCGGCGGCGCGAAGGTATCGCGCAACTGGTCGGCCGGCATGGCGATCTACGATATTTCCAGGCCGACAGAACCGCGCCAGATCGGCTTCTTCCCGGTCGAGGGCGTCGGCATCCATCGCATCTGGTATGTCGGCGGCCGCTACGCCTATGTCTCGGCGCTCGTCGACGGCTATAGCGACTACATCTTCATGATCGTCGACCTTCAGGACCCAACCCGGCCGGTCGAAGCCGGCCGCTGGTGGATCCCCGGCATGCATCTGGCCGGTGGCGAAAGCCCAAGCTGGGGCGAAGGTCGGCGCTATGCGCTGCATCACAGCCTGGTCGACGGCGACACCGCCTATGCCTGCTGGCGCGATGGCGGCCTCTCCATACTCGACATTGCCGACAAGTCGGCGCCGAAACTGATCACGCACAAGAACTGGTCGCCCCCGTTCGGCGGCGGCACCCATTCGCCCCTGCCCCTGCCGAAGCGCGACCTGCTGATCGTGGCTGATGAGGCTGTTCTGGATCACGAGGAGGACGGCCGCAAGCGGACCTGGATCTTCGACATAAAGGACAAGGCGAACCCGATCTCGATTTCCACGCTGCCGACGCCGGCCGAGGCCGACTACACGGCCAAGGGCGGCCATTTCGGCCCGCACAATCTGCACGAGAACCGGCCCGGCAGCTTCGTCTCCGACACGCTGATCTTTGCCACCTACCAGAATGCCGGCGTACGGGTGTTCGATATTTCCAACCCGTTCGAGCCGAAGGAGACCGGCGCGCTGGTGCCGGCGGCGCCGGAGCGCATGGTCGACAAGCGGGGAAATCGCCCGCGCGTGATCCAGTCAGCCGATCTCTTCGTCGACGCCAACGGGATTATCTACTCGACCGATTACAATGCCGGCTTGGCGATCATGGAGTATGGAGGCTAGGCGCGCCTCACCTTTCCCCTCACGGGAGAAGTTGACGACGAAGCCGGCGGGTGAGGGTTTACGGCCTCACCGGAAACACCGTAAACCCTCACCCGGCCCTTCGGGCCGACCTCTCCCTCAGGGAGAGGTAAAGAAGCGGGCCCTGCCCGGAGGCCTCTGACACCTTGTCCACCTCTTCTCCGCCCAAGAAAATCGCCGTCTCCGTCACGGGACTGGAAAAGTCGTTCGGCCCGACGCGGGCGCTTGCGGGCGCCGATCTCATCGTCGAGGCCGGCGAGATCGTCGCGCTGATGGGGGCCAACGGCGCCGGCAAGTCGACGCTGGTCAAGATCCTCTCCGGCTCGATCTCCGCCGATGGCGGCACGATCCTGCTGAACGGCAATCAAGTCTCCTTCGCCTCGCCCGGCGAAGCGCAGGCGGCCGGCATCGCCACCGTGCACCAGGCGACCGATCAGGCGGGCGCTGCGGGACTGACGGTTGCCGAGAACCTGACGCTGAACGAGCTTTGTGGCACCGGCAGCTTCTTCGTCTCGCCGCGCTCGACCCGCAAGCGGGCCGCCGAGATCGCCGCGCTGATCGATCTCGACCTGCCGCTCGACCGCGACTTTGCCGACCTGCGCCCGGCGGAGCGGCAGCTGATCGCCATTGCCCGCGCCGTCGCGGCCAAGACCTCCGTGCTGATCCTCGACGAGCCGACCTCCAGCCTGTCCTCGACCGAGGCCGAGCGGTTGTTCTCCGTGCTGCGGCGGCTGAAGGCGAGCGGCATCGCCATCCTCTATATTTCGCATCGCACCGGCGACCTCGCCGCGATCGCCGATCGCGCCGTCGTGCTGCGCGGCGGCAAGGTGGTCGCCTCCTTCGCCAAGCCGATCGACTTTTCCGCCGCCGTCGCCGCCATGATCGGCCGCACGCTCGACGCCGCCCTGCATGACGGCACGGTCTCGAACGCGCCGATCCTCGCCTCCGTCAAGCGGGCGCGCCTCATCCCCGGCGCAAGGCCGTTCGATCTCGACCTCCGCTCCGGCGAAGTCGTGGCCATCACCGGCACGCTCGGCTCGGGCAAGAGCCGCCTGCTGCGCGCGCTTTTCGGACTGGAGCAACTGGCCGAAGGCGAATTCACGCTCGACGGCAAGCCGTGGCTCTCGAACGGCCCTGCCCGCTCGATCGAGAATGGCGTGTTCATGGTGGCCGAGGATCGCTGGGCGTCGTCGCTGCTGCCGCCGGAAATTCCCGGCGCCTCGATTGCCGGTACCATCGCCCTGCCGCATCTGCCGCGCTGGTTCCCGCTGGGCCTGCTGCGCGAGACACGCGAACGCCTGGTCGCGAGCGACGCCATTGGCCGCCTTGGCATCAAGGCGCGCGGCCCCGACGATACGCTCGACCAGCTTTCGGGCGGCAACCAGCAGAAGGTCGTCCTAGCGCGCTGGCAGGCGGCGCCCTGCCGGCTGCTGCTGCTCGACGAACCTTTCCAGGGCGTCGATGTCGGCGCCCGCACCGACCTGATCGCCGCGATCCGCAACAGCCAGTCCGGCTCGGCGACGCTGATCGCCACCAGCGACACCGAAGAAGCGCTCGAGGTTGCCGACCGCATCCTCGTCATGCGCGACCATTCCCTCTACGAGGCCGACGGTAGTCATGAATCGCTCGCCGCCGTCATCGGCAGCGTGGAGAGCATCGAGACCCGAGCTGCCGGCACAGGACAAACACCATGACGGATCACGCCACCGCATCGTCGAAGCCGGCTTCGACCTTTGCCGAGACCGCCCGCAAATATGCGCTGTTCGTGCTGCTGGCGGTGATGCTGGTCGGGTTCTGGTCGGCCCAGCCCGCCTTCATCAACTCGGCCAATCTGTTCTCCATCCTGCAGGCGGTCTCCGTCGTCGCCATCCTCGGCGTCGGCGTCTCGATCACCATGTCGGCCGGCGGCTTCGACCTCTCCGTCGGCAGCGTCGCCGCTTCCTCGGTGATGGCGGCGAGCTACGCCATGGTCGTGCTGCAGATGAACGCCTTCGAGACGCTCGGCCTCGTGCTGCTGATGGGCGCCTTCATCGGGCTCGTGAACGGCCTGCTGATCGTGCGCGTCGGCGTGCCGGACCTGCTGGCGACGCTCTCGACCATGTTCCTGCTTGCCGGCCTGCAGCTGATCCCGACCGGCGGCCGCTCGATCACCGCAGGCATGATGCTGCCGAACGGCACCACGGCGGCCGGCGCCTATGATCCGGCCTTCCTGGTCCTCGGGCGCGGGCGCCTGTTCGATACCGTGCCCTATCCGGTCATCGTCATGGGCATCGTCGCCATCCTTGCCTGGTTCCTGATGGAACGGACGCGCTGGGGCCGGGTGTTTTACGCGATCGGCGGCAACGAGACGGCAGCCCATCTCGCCGGCGCGCCGACCAAGGCCTATCGGCTCTGGGCCTATGTGCTTTCCGGCACGCTCGCCTCGCTGGGCGGCCTGATCGTCGCCTCGCGCGTCGGCCGCGGCGACGTCTCGGCCGGCAATTCGCTGCTGCTGGATGCGGTCGCCGCCTCGCTGATCGGCTTCGCCGTGCTCGACAAGCGCCGCCCGCATGTGCTCGGAACCGTGCTCGGCGCGATCTTCGTCGGCGTGCTGCTGAACGGTCTGACGATGCTCAACGCCCCATATTACACGCAGGACTTCGTCAAGGGCGTCGTGCTCGTCGGCGCGCTGGCGCTGACATTTGGACTGGGGAAGAAGAAGCGCTAGAGGTCGCTTCGCGCGCCGGCGGGACGAAGCCCGCTGGCCCCGGCCGCCTTGTTCCGCTATGCAAAATCCGAACGGCGGGTTAGCGGCATTGCGGCCTGCCGGTTGCGGATTGGATGCCGTCCGTGTGACCGCGCCGCGTTACGGTGGCGCCGGGCAGGTGCGGTCAGGGATAGGGTCTGAGTCGATGATCATCGTCAGCGCGAGTGACGACAATTTCGTCCCCGGACTGCTCAACCTTCTCTATTCGACGCTCTTTCATAACAAGGACGCCGAATTCTACATCATCGATGCCGGGCTGAGCGCGGCGAGCATCGACCTGATCGCGCGCTTCTCCAGCCGGAACAACATCCGTTCGCAGATCCTGCTGGCCGACAAGTCGCATCTCGCCAGCCTGCCGAAGAACCCCTACTGGACGTCGGCCATGTATGCCCGGCTCCTGATCCCGCAATTGCTGCCGCAGCATGACCGGGCCATCTATATCGACGCGGATGCGACCGTCATCTCGGATCTGTCCGAGCTCTGGTCGATGCCGCTGGACGGCAACCTGCTGGCCGGGGTGCTGGACGGCAGCGTGCACCAGAGCGAACTCGACCATGTGAAGATCGGCAATGACCGGTACATCAACTCGGGCGTTCTGGTGTTCGACCTTGCCCAGTGGCGCAAGGAAAACACCGCCCAGAAGGTTGTCGAGTACCTCCTCGCCAACACCGAGCTGATCTTCCCGGACCAGTCGGCGATCAACGCCGTGGTTCAGGGAAGAGTGAAGTTCCTGGACCGCCGCTGGAATTTCTTCTCGTGGAACTATAAGGCCATCCCCGGCATCATTCCGGCGATCGTCCACTACACGGGAAACAACAAGCCCTGGCAGAAGCGGCGCGCGCCGCTGGCGGCGATCTACGAGGCCTATCGCAAGCTCTCCGGCTCCGATTTTCCGCGCCCGCGCGACCTTCCCGAATTCACCAAGGCGCGCCGCACGGTCGTCGGCCTGCTTTCGCTGCGCCCGAAGCACTGGAAGATCGTCTATTACACCGCCCGCGCCCGGTCCCAGTTCACGACGCCGCATGTGCGCGAGATCATGGCGAGGGCCTCGCAAGGAAACGAATCCCCCCGCGAGCCCCGCCCCTGCTCGGACTGAAGCGGCGAAACGCGGTCCGCCTCAGTGTCTGTCCGTATTACGTGATTGAAGAGTGGAGGCAGTTTAAACCTCCTCGCTGACGTGGTCTGAATTACCTTCCTTCACCTCTCCCTGAGGGAGAGGTAGGTGGCCACCGCGGCCCGAGTGGGCTATCGGCATCGCTTTTAGAATTACCGGCAAGACCGTCAGATCGCCTTCGCGCCCGCGACGATATCCTCCGGCGTGCGGAAGCTGTGGGGCTCCAGCAGGAATTTGCGGGCGAGCTGCGCCGCCTTGTTTTCCAGCGGCGCGCGGCGGGCCGGGTCGGCGATCCATTCGAAATCGATATTGTGCGCGAAGCCGAGGATCCGGCGGATCGTCTTGACCGCGGCATAGCCGACGGCATCGGCGAACACGCCATCGAGGAAGGCTTCGCGCCGGGCCGCCAGCACGGCCTGATCGGCCGGATGGGCGAACATCGTCGCGGGATAGGCGTCGCCGCGGGCGCTGGTTTCCCAGAGCGCCAGGAAGCGCGTCTTGAACGTGTTCCAGAAAACCGGCACCTGGTCGAGCACCCAGTCGGCCTGTTCGCGGCGGTCATCGGCGGCGGTCGCATGGCCGGGCTGCGCCAGGTAGTTCATCACCAGATTGGCTAGGAAGGCGCCGACGTCATAGCCGATCGGCCCGACGAAGGAGAATTCCGGGTCCATGACCTTGGTATCGGTCTCGGTCACCATCACCGAGCCGGTGTGCAGATCGCCATGGATCAGCGCCTGGCCAGTGGTCAGGAAGCGCCAGCCGAAATCGGCGACGGCCCCCTTCAACGCGGAATCGGAGCGGAACGCGCGCGCCAGGCCATCCAGTTCCGGGCGAGTCCAGCGATTGCGCGGAGATTCGCTGAGCGGGTCGGAGAAAACGACCTCGGCGGTGATGCGGATCAGCGACGTGTTTTTGGCGAAGCTCGCCGTCCATTCCGCCTTCTCCTCGATCGTCGCGCCGATATCGGAGGTCGCGAAGGTCGAGCGCGCGGCGAACTCGCCGACATGTTGAGCGACGTGGGGATAGCGCCGCCCTTCGATCAGGCCGCGCCGCAGGATGATATGCGGCGACAGGCGCTCCATCACGAAGGCGTAGAGCTCGGGCTGGTAGTGGTAGAAGCGCGGCGCCAGGCCTTCGACATGCGCCCCGACCGCCCGGTAATAGGACTGCTCGAAAAACGCCCGGTCGAGCGGCAGCGGCCAGCTTTCGCCCGCCGCGCGCACATAGGGAAGCGACTGCTTCACGCAGACCGAGCCATCCGGCCCGTCGACCAGGAAGACGAGGTTCAGATTGCCGTCGCCGACTTCCTCGACCGCCCAACTCTCCGGTGCGCCACCGAGCTTGGCGCGCATCTCCGGCAGATCGTTCAGGAACGTGCGGACCGAATGATTGTCGAGGGCATAGTAGCCGGCGGGCGTGGGAAGCGACATGGAACCTGCTCAGAAAGCGCGACGTGAAGCATGAGACGAAACCGGGAGAGCGGGCGCGGCCCGTTCTCCCGGGAAAGCGTTGGCAGAAAGCCTATTTCCAGCCGTAGCGGGTGGCAGCCGCGCCGACCAGGGCGGCATAGTCCGCCTCGATCGCGTCGAGCTTCTTGACCAGATCGGATCCGGCGCCGCCGAGACGGGCGATATAGTCCTCGCCGGCCGGCTTGGCAGCCCAGTCATTCTCGACGAACCGGGCAACCGCCTTGCCATTGTTGGAGACGGTGGGCTTCACCGGCTCGAACTCGGCCGCGGCCTTTTCGAGGCCCGCGAGAAACGCCGCATGGTCGAGGCCGCTATAGGGCTTGCCGGCAGAATCCGTGACGTTCAGGAAGATCTGGTCGTCGCCAAACGCCGTGTAGCCGCCGCCGAGACCCTTGTCGACCGACGCCGCCTTCTCGAAGAAAGCCTGCGCCACGGCCGAGTCGAGCTTGTCGCGCGGGAACGTGACCTTGACGAAATCGGTCTGGCCGCTCGGATCGTCGAGCCGCGAGATCAGCACGCTGTACTGGCGGAAGACATAGCCGAGGCTGGCGGCGAAGCGATCGGCAGCCTCGTCGTCGAGGTCGGCCATGGTCTGCAGCGAGGCATTGGTCTTGAGCAGGTAGCCGCCGGGGGTCACCTCGCTCACCATCTTCGAAACCGGAACTCCGGCTGCGGCGGCGATCTTCGGGACGATGTCGGTCAGCGCCTGGAGCGCGAAGGCCGCGCGCACCGCATAGGTCGCCTGGTCCAGCTTCGGCAATTCGAAGCCGGAGGAAGGCGCCGCCTCATAGGAGATCAGGACGGGCTCGGCCGCCTGAGCGGCCGTGGCCGCCATCACGACAAAAGCGGCCCCGAGGGCCGCCTTGCCGAACTTGCTGCGCATGGGCAGGTTCATAGGTCTGTTTCCATTCGTCTACTGTGTCGCGACGGGGATCCAGCTGGCGCTCGCCGCGTCGCTCTTGCCGAAAGCCGGCAGCTTGGCGTCGAGATCCTCGACCGTCTTGATGGCATTGTCGCGCAGATCCTTTTGCGTGATCAGGACCGGCTTCACAATGATGTTGTGGCCAGGATCTTCACCCGCGATCAACTTGGCGACGGCGCGCACCGAAACTTCGCCGACAACGGCCGGGTTGGTGGCGGCGGTGGCGACCCACGGGCTGCCCTCGGCGGCGATCTCGGTGATGTCGGCAGTGGAGACATCGGCCGAATAGATCTTCACCTTGTCGGAGATGCCGAGTTCGTCGGTGGCGAGCTTCACGCCGCGGGCGAATTCGTCATAGGGCGCGAAGACGACGGTGATGTCGGGATTGGCCTGGAAAGCGGCCTTGGTCTGGTCGGCGGTCGACGAGGCGGTGGTGTCGTTCACCGCGCCCCAGCGCGCCTTCTCGACGATGCCGGCATTGGCCTTCTTGGTTTCTTCCCAGATCTCGTTGCGGCGATCGAGCGGCGCGAAGCCGGCGACATAGACATAGCCGGCGTTGAAGGCGGTGCCGTTGTCGGCGATCGCCTGGCCGAGCGCGGCCTTGGCCAGCTCATGGTCGGACTGCTCGACCTGCGGGATGGCCGGATTGCCGAGATCGACGTCGAAGGCGACGACCTTGATGCCGGCGTCGAGGGCCTTCTGCGCGACGTCCTTCAGCGCTTCAGGCTGGCCATGGTCGATGATGATGCCCTGGACGCCGAGATTGATCGCCTGTTCGACCTGCTCGCGCTGGGCGGCGGCGTCCTGGCGACCGGAGAAGATCTGCAGGTCGATGCCGAGCGCCTTGGCCTGCTTCTGCGCACCGGCCTGGTAGGCCTGGAAGAAGTCGCCGGCCGAGATGAAGGTCACCAGCGCCACCTTGACGCCACCCTTGTCGAAGGGAGCGGGGGCCCCGGCGATGCCCTGGCCATAGGCCGGCGCGCCCAGCAGGCTGGTGGCCATGAGAGCCGCTCCGGCGAGGCCGATTGCGAAACGCTTCATACTTGTCTCTCCCTCGCGTCCTTCCGGACGGCTTTGACCCGGCAACGCGCGCCACCTGCTGGCGATGTTGCAATATAATTCTGATAGCGCGACCGCTGACGGGCGAGGAACGAAGGATTTTCTCTTTATTCGAGCCGGAATGGGAAATTTGATCTACCCCATCCTTGCGCGCGCGTTTTAGCTAGTATGGTGGCGGCCGGCCGGGTGAAGACCCCATGCCGGCATCGCCTTTTTCTGACGGAGTAGCGTGGTTGGCGCAGACGATTTCCTTGAAGACCGAATGCGGGTCCGCCAGCGACGAGAGCGCCCTGGCCAAAGCCGTCGCGGGCGTCATCGCCGCCGGCCGCGCCGCGGCGTTTCGCCATTGGGTGCCGGCGACCTCCGGCAATTTCTCCGTCCGCATCGATGCCGACACGATCGCGATCACGCGTTCCGGCGTCGACAAGGGCAATCTCCAGCTGGCCGATATCCTGATCCAGCCGCTGGCCGTGCCCCTGCTGCCGGGATCCTCGGCCGAGGCGGAGCTGCACACCGCACTTTATCGCCAGCGCCCGGACCTCGGCGCGATCTTTCATGTCCACAGTCCCGCCGCGACCGTGCTCTCCCGTCTCGCTGCGCCCGAAGGCAGGCTGCTGCTGACCGGCTGGGAACTGCAGAAAGCGCTTTCCGGCGTGCGCACGCATGAGGCGATCGTCGAAATTCCCGTCTTCGCCAACGACCAGGACATTTCTGCCCTGTCGGGCCGGGTCGACGCCCGCCTGGCCGAGCCCGGCGGTGACGCCATCGTCGCGCCCGGCTATCTTCTCGCCGGACACGGACTCTATGCATGGGGCGCCACCGAAGCGGAGGCCGCCCGCCATCTCGAAGCGCTCGAAACGCTGTTCGAATTCGAGCTTTCCTACAGGAGGTTCACGCCATGACCACACTGACGATCTACCCGGACAAGGATCCGGCCAATCCCGACCTCGTCACGTCCGACCCGGCCGAGATCGCGGCCGCGCTGAACAAGGTCGGCGTTCTGTTCGAGCGCTGGAAGGCCGGCGCCGAGCTCGCCGCCAATGCCAGCCATGAAGACATCCTCGCCGCCTACAAGGCCGAGGTCGACCGGCTTTCCGCCGCCGAGGGCTACCAGACGATCGACGTGATGCGCATCACGCCGGACAATCCGAACAAGCAGGCGATCCGCACCAAGTTCCTCGACGAGCACACGCATGACGAGGACGAGGTCCGCTTCTTCGTCGAAGGCTCGGGCGCGTTCTACCTGCATCTGGGCGACAAGGTCTATCGCGTCGTCTGCACCCGTGACGACCTGCTGTCGGTCCCGGCCGGCACGCTGCACTGGTTCGACATGGGCCCGGAGCCGAATTTCACCTGCATCCGCCTGTTCATCTCGCCGGATGGCTGGGTCGCCAACTTCACGGGCGACAAGATCGCTTCGACGATCCCCGCTTTCGGCGAATCCGTCGCGGCCTGACAGCCCCGCACCCAACCCTCTCCCGGCCGCCGGGAGAGGGCTTTCTCGCCCATGGCGAATCGACCGCCATGCCGGCTCCGGCTAGTCCAAGGGCCGGCGTCACTTCGGAACTCCGCCATCTCGGCCATGTCGTTCCGCAGGCCTGCCACCAGCAGGCTGGCGCGCTCCACGGGCTCGACCAACCCCATCGCCTCAGATTGAACGGTCGCCTTCGTAAAAATTCCGAAACCGCAATGAGATCCAGCGTCACGCAGCGACGTGGCGGAGGGACTTGCAAGGACTACCGCGCGTTGCAGCGGCGCCTGGACGGTCGCTTCGGCGCGCCTGGCCAGGCTTGCATTGTGCCGCAGCAACACTGCCGTTGGAACGATTGGCCAATGCAACTTGGAAGCGTTACAGTCAATGACTGACAGGCGCCGTCACTAGTCATGCTCCCGTCAGGCGCCATGACAATCTGGCGAGACATGCTGGGCCGTTTCGGTAGCCGCCAGGGGGCAAGATGACCGGGAAGCAGGACGAACCTGCGCGAAGGAACGCGACGCTCAAGGATGTCGCGGCAGCCTGCGGCCTCTCCGTGGCGGCGGTCTCGCGCTATCTCAACCACTCCATCAAGCTGCCGAGGGCGACGACCGACCGCATCGACGCCGCGATCCGGGAGCTGCGCTACCAGCCAAACCCGCATGCCCGCAGCCTGAGCCTCGGCCGCTCGGAGACGATCGGGCTCGTGATTCCCGATATTGCCAATCCGTATTTCGCCCATCTCGCGGCGGGGGTTGAACGCGCGGCTGCCGAATTCGGGCTCGGCCTCCTGCTCTGCCCTACCCTCAGCCGCACCGATCGCGAGATCGACTATCTCGGTCGCCTGTCGGGGCGCCATGTCGACGGGCTGCTCTTCGTCACCAACAATGGCGATGACCCCGCCCTCGCCCTCGCGCTGAAGGGTTCCGATACCGTCGTGCTCGTCGATGACGACATCGATGGGGCGACCGCGCCGACGATCATGGCCGACAGCGACCAGGGCGGATTTCTCGCGGGCTCGCACCTGATCGAGAATGGTCATCGCCGGATCGCCTATGTCGGGGGACCTGCCGGGCTTTCCAGCAGCCGGGGCCGTCTCGGCGGCTTCCGCCGCGCCATCGCCAAGGCGAATGGCTCGGTCACGGTCGTGGCGGAGTTGCAGGGCCCCTATTCCTCGGAGCATGGCCGGAACGCGGCGAACCAGCTTCTCGCGCTCGAGCCTCGCCCCACCGCCATCTTCGTTGCCAGCGACGAGATTGTCCTCGGCCTGCTCACGGTGTTTAAACAGCAGGGTGTGAAGGTCGGCGCGGATATCTCCGTCGTCGCCTTCGACGATGTCGGTCCGCTGGAACTTTTCGATCCGCCGCTGACGGCCATCCGCCAGCCCGTCGCCGCGCTGGGCCGGCGCGCTGTCGAACGGGTGTTCTCCCTGATCAAGGGCGATAGCCTGGCGCCGGTCACCGAACTGCTTCCCGTCGAACTGATCATCCGCAGTTCCGTCAAGCCGCTCCACCGTTGAGGGCGGCACCAAAGGGGAAGAAAATGACCGCCAAGAAGGTGTTGCTCGTCGGCGAAAGCTGGATGTCGAGCGCCACGCACTACAAGGGCTTCGACCAGTTCGGCAGCGTGACTTTCCATCTCGGCGCCGAGCCGCTCGTGAAGGCGCTGGCCGGCAGCGAGTTTGAACTCACCTACATGCAGGCGCATCAGGTGCCGACCGAACTGCCCCTCACGCTGGAGGGGCTCAACGCCTATGACGCGATCATCCTGTCCGATATCGGCTCGAATTCGATCCTGCTGCATCCCGACGTCTGGCTGCACGGCAAGCCGATGCCGAACCGGGTCAAGCTGCTGCGCGAATGGACGCGCCAGGGCGGCGGGCTGATCATGATCGGTGGCTACCTGACCTTCCAGGGCATTGATGGCCGTGGCCGCTGGGCGCGCACGGCGGTCGAGGACGCGCTGCCGGTAACCTGCCTGCCGCATGACGACCGCATCGAGGTGCCGGAAGGATTCCGCGCCGAGATCGTGGGCAATCGCGCGCATCCACTGCTGGCCGGCCTCGACGGCGAATGGCCGCTGCTGCTCGGCGCCAACGAGGTCAAGCTGCGCGACCGGCCGGATGTCGAGCTCCTGGCCCGCCTGCCCGAGTCCGAAGGCGGTCATCCGCTGCTGGTGGCGGGCGAGTTCGGCGAAGGCCGCAGCGTCGCCTGGACCTCCGACATTGGCCCGCACTGGCTGCCCAACAGCTTCGTCGAATGGCCGGGCTATGCGCGTCTGTGGAAGAACGTGCTGGGCTGGGTGACCAAGGCGAGCTGAGAAGAGCCTTTTCGCGATTCTGGCACGCGAAATGCGATCCAGCCGAAGGCAAGCAAGCCCCTCACCCCACCCTCTCCCGCAAGCGGGCGAGGGCTTTCCGTCTGGGTAATGTCGACAGCGAGGCTGGCCGAGGTCAGCCCCCTCTCCCGCGCGCGGGAGAGGGTTGGGGTGAGGGTCTTGCTACCCTCAGGCCCCAAACAGGCTAAGGCGCCCGCAAGGCCGGCGCCTTAAGCACCCACCCGAAGCCCCAATGAGAGCTAGAAAATCCCCAACGTCCGCTGCAGCGCGTTGGAGAAATGCGTCTGCAGCGCGGCTTCGGCGGCGTCGGCGTCGCGCGCCTTGCAGGCTTCCAGCAGCACCAGATGCTCGCGCAGCGTGCGCAGCACGATCGGCGTGGTGAGCGTGCGATCGAGACGAATCAGCTGCAGATAATTGTGGACGCGGCGATAGGTCGATCCGACCAGGACGTTGCCCAGCGAGCCGATGATCTCGAAATGCAGCGCCGCGTCGATTGCCCCGATCTCCGGCGCGATCGCCGGCGTGAAGCCCGTGCTTTCCAGTTCGGCGATGCTGCGCTGATGTCGCTCGATCATCGCATCGAGCAATTCATGCGTCGCCGTCTCGGCGAAGACCCGAACCGCCGGGCGCTCCAGGATCGAGCGGAACTGATAGGTATTCCGCGCAAATTCGAAGTCGGCCTTCATGAAGCGGATGCCCGAGCGCGGATGGATCGTCAGCAATCCTTCCGTCTGCAGCACGCGCAGCGCATCGCGCAGCGGCGCCACCGGCACGCCGACCAGCTTGACCAGATCGTTCTGCGAGACGAAGGCGCCGGCCGGCAATTCCCGCCCGAACAACATGGCGAGGATGCGCTCATAGGCGAGTTCGCTCAACGAAACGGTGACACTGTCGGCGACGCGCTCGGCCGGCTCGGGGGCGCCGACATCTTGCGATACAATCGGATCTGATCTATCAGATCGGCTACGTGACATATCAACACTCTCATTTGATCGATTAGGCGAGCATAGCATGCGCATCGTGGATTTTCGAATTGTCCGTTTCCAGTTCGCCCGCGACCGTGTCATCGGCGATAGTCAGGTCCGCATCGCGCATGCCCATGTCGCAACGCTGGAACTGATCACCGACACCGGCCTGGTCGGGCTTGGCTTCTGCGCCTCGCTGTTCAATCCGCTGCCGTCGCAGGCTGAAATCGAGCGGATTTTCCGCGCCGAGATCTGGCCTAGCCTTGAAGGCCAGGAACCGGCGGGCCTCGTCCACCGCGTTCGCCGCCCGCGCGGCGGCAACAT
Organism: Kaistia defluvii; assembly: GCF_040548815.1. Classification (NCBI taxonomy): domain Bacteria; kingdom Pseudomonadati; phylum Pseudomonadota; class Alphaproteobacteria; order Hyphomicrobiales; family Kaistiaceae; genus Kaistia; species Kaistia defluvii. Next base: position 1,351,195 of record NZ_JBEPSM010000001.1, read on the forward strand.
CCGTGGCGCGTCGCTGCCCTTCGGCGAAGGCGTCGACCAGGCGCTGTGGGACCTGACCGCCAAGGAACTGAAGATGCCGCTGTGGAAGCTTCTCGGCGGCACCAAGTCGCGCGTGAAGGCCTATGCCAGCGGCCTCGACTATCACCTCTCGGACGAGGACTTCTGCGCCCTGTTCGAGCATGCGGCGTCGGTCGGCTACAAATCCTTCAAGATCAAGGTCGGCCACCCGGACATCGAGCGCGACCTGCACAGGCTCGAATTGCTGGTAAAGACCGTCGGCAAGCCCGAGGCGATCATGATCGACGCCAATGAAGGCTGGTCGCCGCAGCAGACCGTCCGAAACATGAACAAGATTAAGGATGCCGGCTTCGACATCCTTTGGATCGAGGATCCGTGCCTTCGCTACGATTTCGAGGGCCTGAAGATGATCCGCCAGGGCTGCCCGTTCACACTCGTCAATTCTGGCGAGTATTTCGACGCCCATGGCAAGCGCCAGTTGATCGAAGCGCGCGGCACCGACATGATCAACGTGCACGGCTTCGTGTCGGAGGTGATGCGCATTGGCTGGCTGGCGGCCGAGCACGGCATCCCGGTCAGCCTCGGCAATTCGTTCCTCGAGATCGGCGTCAACATGGCGATCGCCCTGCCCGAGGTCGAATGGCTCGAATATTCGTTCCAGAACTTCGACCATCTGGTCGAGCAGCCCTTCGAGATCCGCGACGGCTGGATCCATGCGCATGACCGCCCCGGCCACGGCCTGGTGCTGGCGGAATCCGCGCGCAGCGACTGGGCGGTTCCCGACGTGATGGCCAATGAAGATCTGCCGGCCGGCCCCGTCAACACGCGCCTGCCGCACTGAGTTTTGAGGGGCCCAAAGCCGCGCTCGCCGGCTTTGGGTGGGGAGAGATCTGCGAGGGAGGAGACACAGACATGAAGACGACGAACCGGATCCTGCGCGCCGGCACGATGCTCGCCACCGCGCTTGTCATGACGCTCGGCGTGGCGACGTCCGCCAAGGCTGATACCACCCTGACCGTCTGGGACTGGAAGTCGGGCGATCCGACGACGGCTCCCTATTTCGAGAAGGTGAAGACCGATTTCGAGGCCGCCCATCCCGGCGTGACTGTGAAGTTCGTCATGCAGCCGCATGACCAGTATTACACGCTGCTCGGCACGGCGATCGCCGCCAGCCAGGGCCCGGACGTCGTGCTCGTGCATGGCGGTTCGCAGGCCAAGGAACGCATCGCCGCCTTCTCGAAGCTCGACGACAAAATCGCCGACATCAAGACGCGCGTCGCCGGCTGGGACGAGTTCGCCGGCCCCGATGGCAGCGCCTATGCCGTGCCGATCTCGATCCAGGGCCTGGCGGTTTACTACAACAAGGAACTCTACAAGAAGGCCGGCCTCGATCCCGAAGCGACACCCAGGAGCTGGGCCGAGCTGGAGGCGATCTGCGCCAAGCTAAAGGCCGCCGGCACGACCTGCTTCGCGCTCGGCAACAAGGAAGGCTTCGGCGCCGACTTCTTCTATTCCGCCGCCGCCGCCAACGCGCTGACCGCAGAGCAGCAGGCCGCCTGGACCACCGGCGACCTGAAGTGGTCGAGCCCGGAAATCAAGGCGATCGTCCAGAAGTGGGTCGATACCCAGAAGGACGGCTGGTACGCGGAAGGCGCCAATTCGACCGCCAAGTTCATGGACGAATACCAGAGCTTCGAGCGCGGCGAGAACGCCAACACCATCGGCCTGCTGTCCGACGTCGCGCACTGGAAGGAATTCGATGAATTCCTCGAGCCGCAGAATGTCGGCGTCTTCGTCATGCCGCCGGTCACCGCCAGCGTGAACGACAAGCTGCGCATGCCGCTTGCCGGCGGCATCGGCTATGCCGTGACCAAGTTCTCGCCGAACCAGGACCTCGCCGTCGAGCTCGCCAAGAGCTTCGCCGCGACCCCGGCGATGCAGGTGTTCTTCGAGGCAGCCGGCGCGGTTCCCTCCGATACGGCCGTCGATACGTCGAAGGTCGATAGCCCCTCGGCCAAGATCGTGCTGGGTTCGCTCTCGGACGGTGCGCCGCTGCTGCACAACAACACGTCCACGGCCGAGACCGAGGAATGGCATCGCCAGAGCCAGATGCTGCTCACCGGCGAGACCACGGTCGACAAGGCCGTCGCCCGCCTCGACGAAGTCCAGGCCCAGGCGAAGAAGAAGTAATCTTCGCAACCTCCGAAATCGCGGGGCGCGCCACCCCACTCCGCCGTCATCCCGGGCTTGACCCGGGATCCATACAGCCACAGTCCCCTGGGGTTACGGCTGTATGGATCCCCGCCTGCGCGGGGATGACGGAGGCTGGGGCCAGCCGCCGAGCGAAACGATGTTCCGGACGAAACAAGCCTTGCCCGGAACCTCTCCCATTTTGATGACCAGAGGCCCTCGAATGACCCAGACCCTGACCGCCAAGGACAGCAAGAGCGCCGCCGCGCCGCGCCGGCGTTCCGGCGGCCACAATGCCGAGCGCCTCGCCTATCTGTTCGTGCTGCCGGCGCTGGCCTTGGTCGTGGTGTTCCGCATCATCCCGCTGATCTGGGGCCTCGGCTATTCCTTCACCGATTATGACGGCATGTCGGCGCCGCGCTTCGTCGGACTCGACAACTATATCGGCATCGCGCATGACCCGGTCTTCCTCGACAGCCTGGTCAACATGCTGATCCTGCTGGCGACGCTGCCGATCTGGATCGGCCTGCCGCTGGTGCTCGCTATCCTGATCCATCAGGGCGTGCCGGGCGGCAAGCTGTTCCGCGCCGTCTATTTCTTCCCGGCCGTGCTCTCCTCGGTCATCGTCGGCGCGATCTTCAACGTGCTGCTGCGCTATGACGGCTCGTTCAACCTGTTCCTGAAGGCGATGGGCTTTTCCGCCGTCGACTGGCTCGGCAATTCCTCGACGGCCCTGTTCAGCCTGATCGCGGTGCAGCTCTGGGCGACCTTCGGCATGAGTCTGCTGATCTTCATCGCCGGCCTCTCGACCGTTTCGGCCGAAATGCTGGAAGCCGCCAAGCTCGATGGCGCCAAGCTGCTGCAGACCTGGTGGTACATCGTGATCCCGTCGATCCGGCCGATCATCGAATTCGCCGCCGTGGTCACCACGATCGGCATGCTGACCTCGATGTTCGGGCTGATCTACGTGCTCACCGCCGGCGGCCCCGGCACCTCAACCATCCTGCCGGAATTCCTGATCTGGCTCGAGCAGGGCAAGATGAACCGCCCCGGCTATGCGAGCGCGATCTCGATGGTGCTGTTCCTGATGATGGCCGGCCTCGCCGCCATCCAGATCCGCATCATGTCCCGCAACGCCGACATCTAGGGCCCGCGCCATGGCAGCCGTTCAGACCCGCGAGAAGCGCATTCTCTGGATCCTCTCGATCCCGATGGCGCTGCTCGCCCTCTCCGCCGTCTATCCCGTCTATTTCACGATCAACGCCGCGCTGAAGACCCGCAAGGGTTATGTGCTCGACCGCTTCGGCCTGACGACCGACCCGACCTTCGTCAACTTCTCGCAGGCCTGGAACCAGTCGCGCCTGTCGGAATATTTCACCAATTCCGTCGTCGTCACGGTCGGCGCGGTGATCGTTCTGCTGGTCGTCGCTTCCATGGCCGGCTTCGCGCTCGCCATCCTGCGCTTCCGCGGCCGTAAGATCATCTTCATCACCATCCTGGTGTCCCTCATGATCCCGGTGCAGGTCGTGCTGGTGCCGTTTTACCGCACCATGATCGGCCTCAACCTGATCGACAGCCGGCCGGGCCTGATCATCGCCTATACGGCGTTCTTCCTGCCGTTCAGCGTCTATCTGATGACCGCCTTTTATGCCCGCCTGCCGCGCGAACTGTTCGAGGCGGCGCAGATCGACGGCGCCAATCTGCTCCAGGTCTGGTGGCACATCATGCTGCCGATGGGAAAGCCGGCGCTGGTGACGCTGGGCATCCTCAACACGCTCTATTGCTGGAACGACGTGCTGATCTCGCTGCTGGTGCTGCAGGACCAGCGGACCCTGATGGTCGGCATCGCCGCGCTCCGGGGCGAATACACCACCAACGTCCCCCTGCTCGCCGCCGGCATCTGCCTGGCCGCGGCGCCGATCGTCCTGATCTACGTCATCTTCCAGCGCCAGATCGTCAACGGCATCGCGGTGGGTGCGGTGAAGGGGTAGCCCCTTCATCCCGTGCTCGCCGTCATCCCGGGCGGAGCGCAGCGGAGACCCGGGACCCATACAGCTGGGTTTTCAGGGCTTAAAGCTCAGGCCTCAGGCTGTATGGATCCCCGCCTTCGCGGGGATGACGCCGAGTTGAAACCTCAAAGGAGCAGGATCCAGAAATGCAGCGCATGGGGATCGTGATCGGCGTGAAGCCGGAGGCGATTGCGGAATATAAGCGCCTGCACGCGACCGGCTCGGCCGAGGTCAACGCGTTGCTTTCGGCCTGTGGCGTCAGGAACTATTCGATCTATCTGCGCGAGCCGGAAAACCTGCTGTTCGGCTATTGGGAATATCACGGCGCCGACTGGCCGGCCGATGCCGCCCGCCTCGACAAGGAACCGGCGATCCGGGCCTGGCTCGGCCAGACGGATCCCTGCCAGCACCCCCTCGCCTCGGCAGCCTCCGGCGAATGGTGGTCTCCGATGGAAGAAGTGTTCCACCTCGATTGAGACTCACCTCTCGCCGGCCAGCGGCCTGACGCGAATCGCGCCGCTGCGACAACCTCGGATCGCCACCTGCGCGGTCCTCTCCACAACCCTTGCTGAAGCCTTTCTTCGCATCCCGATCGATTGCAACCGGAAGCCCCCACGGGACGCTGCGTCAGTCGCCGCCGCCGGTGGCTGCTGCGCTATCCCTATTGATCTCTTAGGGTTAACCGGGTTTTATGCAGCCGCATTCTTACCGACGGGAGCCTGAGATTTCTGGTCGGCCTAGCGCACAGTCTATCGAACGCGGTAGCTGGCTGGATCTGATTCCGGCCGGCATGCTTTTGGTCGTAAGCGCCATCGCGATCTTTGTCGGTACGCTCACGGCAGACGGTGGCAGCCGGGAGGTGGCCGTGGTCGCGCCCCTATGGGCCAACGCCGCCGAAGCCGCGGAGATCGTGGCGCGCTCCGGCGGCAGCATCGTCGCCAGCGCCGGGCTTTCCAATGTGATCATCGCCCAGTCGGACAATCCAGACTTCATCGCCTCGCTCTATCGCTCCGGCGCATGGCTCGTCCTCGATGCCGTGAAGCTCCGCGGCTGCCTCTCCGTCTAGGCGACACACACAGATCGTTTTCAAGGATTTCAGCATGGCCGAACTCGACAGTTTGCGACACAGGTTCGGCTTGTTCCTGGTCTTCCTGATCTGGGCGCATGTCCCGTTCATCGCCTTCGTGGCGTGGTGGATCGATCGCGGCATCGTCGCGCCGACGCTGGTGGCCATCCTGCTGGCGGTGGCGCTGCAGGTGTCGTGGACGCTGCGAGGGCCCGCGCCGGTGACGCGCTATGTCTCCGCCGTCGCCCTGATGGGTCAGCCGGCGCTGCTGGTGTTCATGTTCTCGGGTCATCCGTGGCAGATGGACATGCACATGTACTTCTTCGCCACGCTGGCGCTGGTGATCGGCTGGTGCGACTGGCGCCCGGTCGTCGTCGCCGCCGTCGCGGTCGCCGTACATCACCTGATGCTCAATTTCGTCTTCCCCTATGCGGTGTTCCCGCTCGGCGCCGACCTGCCCCGCGTCTATCTGCACGCCGCGATCGTGGCGTTCCAGACCGTCGTGCTGGTCTGGCTCAGCATGCGCCTGGTCGCGAGCTTCCGCCGCATCAAGACGATGAGCGACGAGATCGTTCTGGCCAATGAAACGCTGGAGCAGAAGGTGGCCGAGCGCACGCGCGAGGCCAATGCCGCGAACATCGCCAAGAGCCTGTTCCTGGCCAATATGAGCCACGAGATCCGCACGCCGATGAACGCCATCCTCGGCTTCAGCCATCTGGCGCTGCGCACCGAGATGACTCCGAAGCAGGCGGATTATGTCAGCAAGATCAAGGCGGCGAGCACGGCGTTGCTGGCGCTGATCAACGACATCCTCGACTTCTCCAAGATCGAGGCGGGCATGCTCTCGCTGGAGAACACGCATTTCAAGATCCGCGAGACGATCGAGAACGCCACCGCCATCTCCGCCGTCAAGGCGGCCGAGAAGGGCGTCGATATCCGCATCAACATCGACGACAACGTGCCGACCACCCTGCTCGGCGATGCGCTGCGGCTGAACCAGATCATCCTCAACCTGGTCTCCAACGCGGTGAAGTTCACCGAGCGCGGCGGCGTCATCCTGTCGATCCGCACACTGGAGAAGCGGGAGCGCAAGCTCGTCCTCGAAGTCGCCATCCGCGATACCGGCATCGGCATGACTCCGGAACAGCAGCAGGTGCTGTTCCGCTCGTTCAGCCAGGCCGACAGCTCGATGACGCGCAAGTTCGGCGGCACCGGCCTCGGGCTCGCGATCAGCAAGCAGCTGGTCGAGCTGATGGGCGGCTCGATCCGCGTCGAAAGCGCGGCGGGCGCCGGCAGCACCTTCACCTTCACCGTGCAGATGGAAGAAGGCGACGCGCAGCTGCTGGCCGAGGCGGCCGATGTCGAGACGCTGCGCGGGCTCCGCGTCCTGATCGCCGACGACAACCCGGCCTCCCGCGAAATCCTGCATTCGGTCTTCGAGGGCTGGTCGGTGCAGGCCGATCTCGTCGCCTCCGGTACCGAAGCGATCGCGCTGCTCGAAGAGGCGCAGGCGCGCGGCGTTTCCTACGATCTGATGCTGATCGACTGGAAGATGCCGGGCCTGGACGGCATCGAATCCGTCGAGGCGATGCGCAGCAGCGAGACGCTGACCCGCCTGCCGACCATCATGATGGTCAGCGCCTATGCGCGCGAGGAGGCGATGGAGAGCGCCAGCGAAGCCGGCATTTCCGCCTTCCTCGTCAAGCCGATCGACACGGCGTTGTTGCTGGCCGAGATCACCCGGCTGATCGGCGCCTCGTCCAGCCAGGAACGCGTCGCAGCGCCCGCCGTCCAGTCCATTCCCATGGTCGCGCCGGAGTTGCGCGGCTCGCGAATTCTCCTGGTCGAGGACAACGAGATCAACAGCGAGGTGGCGATGGAGATCCTCACCGATGGCGGGCTCGTCGTGGAATTGGCCACCAATGGCCGCATCGCCTGCGAAATGGCGCTCGATTCCGGCAGGCAGTACGATCTGGTGCTGATGGACGTGCAGATGCCCGAGATGGACGGCATCGAGGCGACCAAGCGCATCCGCCAGACGATCCCGGCCGACCGGCTGCCGATCCTCGCCATGACGGCGCATGCCTATGAGCAGGAGCGGCAGAACTGCTTCAACGCCGGCATGAACGACCATGTCGCCAAGCCCGTCGACCCGGCGACGCTGATGCGCGCGCTGGAGCGCTGGCTGAAGCCGCACAAGGCCGAGGCCGGCGGCCCAACGGCGGCCACGGCCGCCCCTGCCCCGGCAGAGCCGCCGGCGGACCTGCCCGCCGCACTGCCGCCCTTCGATCTCGACACCGCCCTCGTCCGCGTCAACGGCAAGAAGGCGCTGCTGCGCAAGCTGATCCTGAGCTTCGCAACCAATTACGGCGACGTCATCGCCACGCTGCGGGCCGAGATCGAGGCCGACAAGCTCGACGATGCGCGGCGCCTGGCGCATTCGCTCAAGGGGGTTTCCGGATCCCTGGAATTGCGTAAGGTATCCGAAGCATCTCGTCAGCTGGAGGATGCGATCGCGCATCGGGAACTGATGAATATCGAGGATCTCATCGAGCGCCTGGACCTGGCCTTGCAACCGGCGCTCGCCGCAGCCGGTTCGCTGACCTCCGCCGATGCATCAATTGCGACCGCCTCGGACGCGAGTCTGGATCCGGCGGCGCGGGCCAAGGCGACGCGACTGCTCGGCGAGTTGCGCCAGCAACTGGTCAAACGCAGCATGCGCGCACGCAAGACCTTCGAGGCGCTGGAAACAGCGCTGCAGGGCACGCCGGAGGCCGCCCATCTCAGCCAGATCCGCGACCCGATCAGCCGGCTTGATTTCAGCCATGCGCTTGAGGGCTTGGACGCCGTCGAGCGTCATTTCGATATTAGGGAAGTGCAGAATTGAGCGAGCGGCCGTCGATCCTCATCGTCGATGACGAAGTCAGCAATATCGAGATCCTGAGCGCCGTGCTCGAAGAGGATCACGATATCTACTTTGCAACCTCGGGGGCCGAGGCGCTGGAGATCGCGCGCACCACTTTGCCCGATTTGATTCTCCTCGACGTGCTGATGCCGGGCATGGACGGCTACGAGGTCTGCGCGGCGATCAAGGCCGATCCGCTGATCGCCGACGTTCCCGTCATCTTCACCACCGCGCTGGGCGACCAGGAGGCCGAGGTAAAGGGACTGATGCTCGGCGCCATCGACTACATCACCAAGCCGATCCTGCCGATCGTGGTGAAGGCCCGCGTGCGCAACCATCTCGACATGAAACGGATGCGCGACGAGCTGGCCGAGATGGCGGTCACCGACGCGCTGACCGGCCTCGGCAACCGGCGCCGGCTGGAGAAGGCGCTGAACCAGGAGACGGCGCGCCTGTCGCGCACGGGCGGCCAGCTTTCCGTCATCATCCTCGACATCGATTTCTTCAAGAAATTCAACGATCTCTACGGCCACACCGCCGGCGACCGCTGCCTCATGATGGTGGCGGCGGCGCTTAACCGCGCCGTCCACCACGCCAGCGACGTGACCATTCGCTATGGCGGCGAGGAATTCGCCTGCGTGCTGCCGGAGATCGAGCATCTCGAGGCGATGGAGATAGCACTCGGCATCCGCGACCGCGTGCAGGCGCTCGGCATCCCGCATTCCGGCTCCGACGCCTCGCCCTATGTCTCGGTCAGCCTCGGCGTCGCCACCGCGCCCTGCCTGCCCGGCAGCCAGCCGGAAGCCTGGATCAAGGCGGCCGACAAGCAGCTCTATGTCGCCAAGGCCGCCGGCCGCAATCTGGTCGAAGGCATCATCTTCGACGCCAAGGAGACCCTGCCGGCCTCCCCCGCCGGGCGGACGATCGACGCCGGCGGATCATAAGTCGGGAGACAATCCCCACGGGCTGTGCTTCGATCGATTCAGCCCGCATCGAATCCCAGAGACGGGCGTCATTTCGGGAGGATGATTGTGGGAGTAGTACTCGTCACGGGCGCGTCGCGCGGACTTGGTGCAGCGATCGCAAAGGGACTGGGCGCCGCCGGCTGGACGGTCGCCGTCAACTTCGCACATGACGACCGGGGCGCCGGCAGCGTCGTCGACGCCATCACCAGCGCGGGCGGCAAGGCCGCCGCCTTCAAGTTCGACGTCACCGACAAGGCCAGCGTTCGCCACGGCATCGCCGAGATCGACCGCCAGATCGGCCCGGTCGACGTGATCGTCAACAACGCCACCGGCCCGCAACCGCTGATCCCGATCGAGGAGCAGACCTGGGACGACCACCTCGACCAGCTTCGCTTCTTCGTCAAGGCGCCGCTCCTGCTGCTGCAGGCGGTGCTGCCCGACTGGCGCGTGCGCCATGCCGGCCGCGTCATCCATATCGGCTCGGAAGTGGTCGACATGGGCAACCCGCAATTCGGCCACTACGTCGCCGCCAAGGCGGCGATGGTCGGGCTGACGCGCTCCTGGGCGCGCGAACTCGGGCCCGAGGGCATCACCGTCAATCTCGTGGCGCCAGGCTTCATTCCGGTGGAGCGTCATTCGGACACCACGGCCGACGAACTCGAGGACTACCGCCGCCTGGTGCCGCTTGGCCACCAGGGCGTGCCCGACGATATCGCCGGCATTGTCACCTTCCTGGCCTCGCCGGCCGCCGATTTCATCACCGGCCAGACGCTTGCGGTGAATGGCGGGCGCACGCTGGCCTGATCGCCTTCAATATCGCGGCCGGGAGATCTTCCCGGCCGTTCTTATTTGCTGCTGGAACCGAAATGACGCCCCTGACCCGCGAGGATTTCCGCCTGCGCCCGGCCGATCTGGCCGACATGCCGGCCGTCTACCGGGTCTGTCTCAAGACCGGCAATGCCGGTCAGGACGCAACGGATCGCGAAGACGATCCCGACGCGCTCGGCCACATGTTCATCGGCCCCTATCTGGTGCTGGAGCCGGATTTCGCCTTCGTGCTCGACGGGCCGAACGGCGTCGCCGGCTATGTCATGGGCGCGCTCGACACGCCGGACTTCTACCTGCGCATGGAGCGCGACTGGCTCTCGCGCATCCGCGGCCGGGTCAGGGATCCCGGCGATGACGAAAGCCGCTGGTTCGGCAGCGACTGGGTGCGCCGGCTGATCCACCGGCCGCCTTATCTTTATCCGCCGGCCCTGCACCCCTATCCGTCGCACGGCCATGTCGACTTCCTGCCCGAGGCGCGCGGTCTCGGCTGGGGCAGGCTGGGCTTCGAGCATCTGATGACGGCGCTCAAGGATGCCGGCTCGCCCGGCATGCATCTCGACGTCAGCCCGCACAACCATTCGGCGATCGCCTTCTACCGCAAGCTCGGCTTCGCCCCGGTCATCTCGGACGAACTGCCCTCCGGCGGACTGACCATGGCGCGACGGTTTTAGGATCAAGCAAGACCTTCACCCTACCCTCTCCCGCAAGCGGGCGAGGGCTTTCTGCCGGCGTGCTTCATGGGCGGTTGAGCTTGGTTGAAAGGCGCCGGCGATCCCCCCTCCCGCTCGCGGGAGAGGGTTGGGGTGAGGGTCTGCTTTAAGTCCGATCACCCCAGCGACTTCATCCAGTCCGCCACCGCCTCATAGGTCGCCAGCGTCGCCGGCGGCGGGTTGGGGGCGCCGATGAAGCCGTGGTTGACGCCCTCGACATGCAGATAGGTCGTGGCCACGCCGGCCGACTTCAGCCGCGCGGCGAACAGCGCGCCATCCTCCGCCAGCACGTCATAGGCGGCCGTGAAAACAAGCGTCGGCGGGAAGCCGGCGAGGTCGGCAAGCTCGGCAGTGAGCGGCGAGCAGCGCGGGTCGTTCCAGTCGGCCGGATCGGGCGCATAGAGGTCGCGGAACCAGATCATGTCCGCCTCGGAAAGGCCGACCGAGCCGTCGCCGAACGCCTCGTAGGAGACGCCCGCCCCGATCGCCGTCATGTCGGTGACGGGATAGAAGGCGACCAGCCCGGCGAGATCGGGACCGCGCCCGTCGCGGCCGGTAAGGATGGCGGCGATCGCCAGCGTCGCCCCGGCGCTGTCGCCGGCGAGGAAGATGCGCTCGGGATCGACGCCCAGTTCGGCGGCCCGCGCGACCAGATCGACCACCGCCGCGAAGGCGTCGTTCGCGCCGGCCGGAAACGGTGCTTCCGGCGCCAGCCGGTAGTTGACCGACACCACCAGCGCGCCGGTCGCGTTGACCAGGCGGCGGGCGTTGCGATCATGCGTGTCGTAGCTGCCGAGCACGAAGCCGCCGCCATGCAGATAGACGATGAGGGGCGGCTGTTCCGCGTTGGCTTCGGGGCGGTAGATCCTGGCCGAAAGCGGGCCTTCGGCGCCGGCGACCGTCGTTTCCTCGGTGCCGGCGACTTCCGGCTGTCCGCTGGGGTTCGCCTGCATCGCCTCGAACAGCGCCTTCGCGGCTTCAGGCCCGATATCGGGGAATGCCGGCCGGGTCTGGCGCGCCTTCACCCCTTCGGCGAGCAGCGGGTGCAACGGCTCGACCGTCGCGAGATCAGAATTTGCCATGCTTCAGATATGCCTGTTGCGGATCGGTGCCGGCGAGGATCGCCTTGCGGACGAGGTTTTCCGTCGAGATCGCAGTCTCGGCCCGCTCGACGACTTCGGCAAGATGCCCGGCCGGAATACGGACCAGCCCATCGCGGTCGCCGAGGAAATAGTCTCCCGGCCGGATGTCGATGCCGCCGATCACGATCGGCACATCGGTCGCCACCGGCAACCAGTGCCCGACGATATCGCGCGGCGTGAAACCGCGGCACCAGGTCTGGAAGCCCATTTCGAGCAGGAAATTGGTATCGCGGATAAAGCCATCGACGATCGCCCCGCGCACGCCCTTGTTCTTCAGCGTCTCGGCCGAAAGCTCGCCCATATGCGCGACGATGCGGTCGTTGGGCTGCGACACCCAGATCGAGCCGGAAGGCGCCTTGGAAAGCAGGCCGGTCCAGGCGAGCAGCGTCTCATGGCCATCTGCATCCGGATCGGCGCGCCCCTCGATGGTGAAGGCCGGCCCCGCCAGCGTCCGCTCGGGCATGATCGGGCGCATCTCGGCCGGCAGCGTGAAATCGCGCAGTCCCATGGCGCGCATCACATCATGCACGACGCCGGTGTAGCATGCCTCCAGGCGGGCGGTCAGATCGGTCAAAACATCCTCCCCGATGTCTTTTCTTCCATGTCAGACCGGCAGGCAGGCCGGGCCGATCGGCTCGAAGCTCTTGTAGCCGAGCACGAATTCCTGATGCGCCAGTTCCTCCGACTTGGTGCGCTTGCCGCGCGCCAGGTCGACGACGAGGTCGTGGATCTCGCGCCCGACCTCGTCGAGGCTGGCGCGACCCTCGATGATCCGGCCGGCATCAACATCCATGTCGTCCTCCATCCGGCGATAGGTCTCCGGATTGGCGCAGATCTTCACCACCGGCGAGATCGCCGAGCCGACGACCGAGCCGCGCCCGGTCACGAACAACACGGCATGGCTGCCGCAGGCGATCAGTTCGGCGATTTCGGCATTGTCGTTGATGTTGGGGAAGCCGAAGCGCACTTCGCCATCCGGCACCACGTCGAGCAGATAGAGCCCGCCATGCGGCGGCACGTCGCCCGGCTTGATCAGCCCGGAGATCGGCGAGGCGCCTGACTTCGCATAGGCGCCCATCGACTTTTCCTCGATGGTGGTGAGCCCGCCCTCGGCGTTGCCGGCGGCGAACGAGCCATAGCCAAGCGTCGCATAATAGCGTGCCGCCTTGGCGACCGAGGCTTCCAGGATGGCGCCCAGTTCCGGTGTCACGGCGCGGGCCGCCATGATGTGCTCGCAGCCGATCAGTTCGCCGGTTTCCTCGAAGATGCAGGCAGCCCCTTCCTCGACGAACTGGTCGAAGGCGCGGCCGGCGGCAGGGTTGCCGGAGATGCCGGACGTGCCGTCCGAACCGCCGCAGACCGTGCCGATGATCAGTTCGCTTGGATCCATTTCAACCGTCGGCGCCTCGTCCAGTGCCGCGCGCTGCTCGGCGACGAAGGCCCTGCCCTCGGCCATGGATTTGCGCGTGCCGCCGGCGGCCTGGATGACTATGGTCTTCACCGGCCGGCCGCTGTCGCGCACCTTCTTTTCCAGCGCGTATTTGTTGAAGCTCTCGCAGCCGAGCGAGATCAGCAGCACCGCGCCGACATTGGGATGGGTGCAGAGGCGCTGCATCATCCGTTCAGCGTAGGGATTCGGATAGCAGCCGGGAAAGCCGATCACGTGCACGTCGTGCTCGCGGAACGGGATCGCGATCTCGCGGGCAACGTGATGGGCGCATTCGACGAGATAGGCGACGACGACCGTGTTGCGGATGCCCTTGCGGCCATCGCTGCGCAGCCAGCCGCGCATGGTTTCCGTCTGGGCGACCCTGGATGGGACGGACGCCGCGGTCCCTGTGGCGACAGCCATGCTCATGCGCCCGCTCCCGGCTTGTCCGCGTCCATCAGATGATAGGTCGGCGTGTAGTCGCTCTTGACGTTGTGCACGTGGACCGGCGTGCCGATGGCGATCGCTTCCGTCGCCGTGCCGATCGGCGCGCCATATTTGACGATCTTCTCGCCGGCCGCGATCGGGCGCCGCGCCAGCTTGTGGCCGAGCGGCAGGTCGGCGGCGAGCATCACCTCGGTTCCCGCGACGAGGAGGCACTCGCCAGCCCGGATCCGCATCCGCGCGACCAGCACATTGTCGTCCTCGAACAGCAAAAGCAGTCGGCTGTCCGTCGCGCTCGCAGCGATTGCAAGATCAGGCAAAGGGTTCGGCATGGCGAGGGGGCTCTGCTCAAAAATCCCGTTTCTCCTTAACGCTGCTAGCCCATCGCCTGCCTAAATGAAACATAAAATTTTTTATTGCGTGGCGAGTAAATCCAAGCCTATCGTTGCGGCATGCCCAAGCTGAAGCGCGCCACACTCGCAGAACAGGCCTATGAGGAGCTGCGGAGCCAGATCGTCTCCGGACGCCTGCCGGCGGGCCAACGCCTGCTGGCCGAGCAACTGGCGGGAGAGCTCCTGATCAGCCAGACGCCGGTCAAGGAAGCGATCGCGATGCTGGAGCGCGACGGGCTCGTCGAGGGCACGGCGCGGCGTTCCTCCATCGTGCGCCGCTTCACCCCGGCCGCGATCGAGGAAATCTTCGAGGCCCGGATGCTGGTCGAGCTGGACGCCATCGCCAAGGGCATCGCCGCCGGCCGCGCCACGCCGGAATTCGTGGCCCGTCTGCGCGCCATCTTCGATGCGCACATGACCGAGGTCGCCAAGCAGAATGACGAGGCGCTGGTCGATGCCATCCGCCTCGACCGCGAGTTTCACGAGCTGATTGTCCAGCTCGGCGCCAATGACACGATCGCCAGCTGGCATCGCGTCATCCAGCGCCAGACCCAGACGATCCGCAACTTCACGCTGAAGAGCTACACGCTGGAACGGACGCGGCAGGAGCATTCCGCGATCGTCGAGGCGGTGGCGGACGGCGATGCCGAACAGGCGGTCTCGGCGCTCAAGGCCCATCTGGCCGCGAGCCGGGACGCCATGATGTCGCGCGCACCGGAGGATTTTCCGGTCCGCGCCTGAGGCGGACGACAGCCGAGGTGAAGCGCGATGTCGGAGGAGGACGTCGCCGCGGAAACGACAAACCGGGTCAACCGGACGCTCCGCGGCACGGGACTGCGTGAATGAACCCGTGGGAGGAACCACATGAAGATGCTGAAGAAGACCGCCCCTATTCTGGGCGCGGCAATGCTGGCCACCCTGCTTGGCGCCGGTGCGGCCAAGGCCGAGGGTGAGAAGGTGGCCGTCGATCTGACGACGCTGACCTCGCCGTTCTGGACCTCGTACAACAAGTACATCGTCGAGGAAGCGAAGAAGCAGGGCGTCGACCTGCTCGAGCCCTTCAATTCCGAGTTCGACACGGCCAAGCAGATCACCGGCGTCCAGAACGCGCTGTCGCTCGGCGCCAAGGGCATCATCTTCTCGCCGTTCGAATCCGCTGCCGCCGGCTCCGTGCTGAAGGCGGCCGAGAAGGCCGGCGCCAAGGTCGTGGCCGTCGACGTCGCGCCGGATGCCGGCCCGGTGGCGATCGTCGTGCGCGCCAACAACCTCGCCTATGGCGAGAAGGCCTGCAAATATATCGGCGACAACGTCAAGGAAGGCCCTGTGGTCCAGATCATGGGCGACCAGGCCTCGATCAACGGACGCGATCGCGGCAACGGTTTCCGCGAGTGCATCACCAAGAACTATCCGAACCTGAAGCTGCTCGAGATCCCGACCAAGGCCTGGTCGGGTGAGGACGCCGCCGCCGGTCTCGATGCGCTGCTCAACGCGCAGCCCGACCTGAAGGCGATCTACATGCATGCCGGCGGCGTGTTCCTGGCGCCGACCCTGCAGACCCTCAAGCGCAAGAACCTGCTGAAGCCCGCCGGCGAAGCCGGCCACATCGTCATCGTCTCGAATGACGGCATCCCGCAGGAATTCGATGCCATCCGCAAGGGTGAGATCGACGCCACGGTTTCGCAGCCTGCCGATCTCTATGCCAAGTACGGCATCCAGTACCTGAAGGAAGCGATGGCCGGAAAGACGTTTGCCGCCGGCCCGACCGACCACGACAGCACCATCCTCGAAGTGCGCCCCGGCGTGCTGGAGGACCAGCTCTCGGCGCCGCTCGTCACCAAGGAAAACGTCGACGACAAGAGCTTCTGGGGCAACCAGCTCTAAGGGCGTGATTTCGAACGAAATCATGCACTTGGCGTGAGGTTTTCATAAGCCTGACCCATGCCTTCGGCATGGGTCAGGCCTCCCGAACTCCGGAGACCCCGATGCAGTTTCCCTCTCTTCTCGACGCCGGACGGAGGCACCATGCAGCCGCCTGACGCCACCACCATTCCGATCGTCGAGGCTCGTGGCGTCTCCAAACGCTATGGTCCGACGACCGCGCTGCACGAGGCGCATATCAAGGTCTTCGCCGGCGAGTCGCACGCCTTGGTCGGCCGCAACGGCGCCGGCAAGTCGACCCTGGTCGGCATCCTGACCGGCCTGCGCGCGCCGGATTCCGGCCAGGTGCTGTTCTCCGGCGTGCCGGCCCCGGCCATCTCCGACCGCGAAGGCTGGCGCAAGCATGTCGCCTGCGTCTACCAGCACTCGACGATCATTCCCGACCTGACGGTCGCGGAAAACCTGTTCATCAACCGCCATCCGACCGAGCGCGGCTTCATCAGCTGGTCGACGCTGCGCCGTCGCGCCCGCGAGGTGCTGGATCAGTGGGGCGTCAATGTCTCGGAAGATGCCCGCGCCGGTGACCTTCGCATCGAGGCGCGGCAGCTGGTCGAGATCGCCCGCGCCCTCTCCTATGGCGCCCGCTTCATCATTCTCGACGAGCCGACGGCACAGCTGGACGGCGACGAGATCAAGCGCCTGTTCACCCGCATCCGCGAGCTTCAGGCGGCCGGCGTCACCTTCCTATTCATCTCGCACCATCTGCAGGAAGTTTACGAAATCTGCCAGGCGGTGACCGTGCTGCGCGACGCGCGCCACATCATCACCGCGCCGGTCGCCGACCTGCCGAAGGATCGGCTGATCGAGGCGATGACGGGCGAGCATGTCCATCTCGGCGTCTCCGACGCCGCCGGCCGCACCGTGCCGGAAAGCGCCGCCGTGGCGCTCGAGATCGACCGCGTATCCGGCGAAGACTTCCAGGACGTCAGCTTCAATATCCGCCGCGGCGAAGTCGTCGGCCTTTCCGGACCGACCGGCGGCGGGCGTATCGGCCTCGCCGAAGCCGTGGCGGGCCTGTCGCCCTATAGCGGCGGGACGATCCGCATCGACCAGAAGACCCTGCCCTCCGGCGATGTTGCCGCGGCGCTGGAGCTTGGCGTCGGCTGCGTGCCGAAGAGCCGGCACGACCAGGGGCTGGTGCTGTCGCAATCCGTTGCCGACAACGCGATCATGACGGTGAACCGCCATCTCGGCCCCTTCGGCTTCATCGCGCCGAAGCGTCGGTCGGAACTGACCAACCGGACGATATCCTCGCTCGGAATCGTCACCCAGGGGCCCGACCAGCTGGTCTCCGGCCTCTCCGGCGGCAACCAGCAGAAGGTCGTGATGGGCCGCGCGCTCGCCAACGACCCGTCCGTCCTCGTCCTGATGGACCCGACCGCCGGCGTCGACGTCAAGTCGAAGGAAGCGCTGCTGACCGTCATCGAGCGGATGCGGCAGGAGGGCAAGGCCATCCTCGTCGTCAGCAGCGAGATCGAGGATCTGAGAACCTGTGACCGCGTGCTGGTGATGCAGCATGGATCGGTCGTCGCGGAACACAAGGCAGGCTGGAGCGACAATGCGCTCGTCGCCTCCATCGAAGGGATCGAGCTCGCATGAACACGCAACCCACAGCCACGGCGGCAACGCTCGGAGCCGGCACCAAGCCCGCGCCGCGCCGCTCGATGATCCGCCTGCATGACCTGGCGCTGCTGCCGGCGCTGGTGATCCTGATCATCATCGGCGCCTTCATCAGCCCGGCCTTCCTGACCCAGGGCAACATCAACACCGTCCTCACCTCCTCGGCCGCGCTGGCGCTCGTGGTGCTGGCGGAATCGCTGATCATCATCACCGGCAAGTTCGATCTGTCGCTGGAATCGACGGCCGGCTTTGCGCCTGCGATCGGTGCCCTGCTGGTACTTCCCGTCGCCAATAACGGCTTCGGGGTCGAGCTGCCGACCTTTGTCGGCATCCTGATCGTCATCGGCGTCGGCGCGCTGATCGGCCTGATCAACGGCATCCTCGTCGTCCGCTTCACGCTGAACGCCTTCATCGTGACGCTGGCCATGCTGATCATCCTGCGCGGCATGCTGGTCGGCGCCACCAGCGGGCGAACCCTGTTCGACCTGCCGGACGCCTTCTATGCGCTGATGATCATCACCATCCTCGGCCTGCCGCTGGCGGTCTGGCTGGCGGCGCTCGCGTTCATCGTCGCCGGCATCGTGCTGCGCTATCACCGGCTCGGCCGCGCGCTCTATGCAATCGGCGGCAATCCGGAGGCGGCGCGCGCTGCCGGCATCCGGGTCGAGCGCATCACCATCGGCGTCTACATCCTGGCCGGCATGCTGGCGGCGGTTGGCGGGCTGGTGATCACCGGCTATGTCGGCGCCATCAGCGCCAACCAGGGCAATGGCATGATCTTCACCGTCTTCGCCGCGGCGGTGATCGGCGGCATCTCGCTCGATGGCGGGCGCGGCACCATGTTCGGCGCGCTCACAGGCGTGCTGCTGCTCGGCGTCGTGCAGAACCTGCTGACGCTGGCGCAGGTGCCTTCGTTCTGGATCCAGGCAATCTATGGCGCCATCATCCTCGGCGCGCTGATGATCGCCCGCATGGCCTCGGGTAAGGCGCAGACCTGACCGGCCCCAAACGTCCTTCCCAAACAAAAGCCGCCGCATCGAGGGGTGCGGCGGCTCTCTTGTTTTCACAGGCTACCGGTTAGATCCGGCGCGCCATCTTGCAGAGCTTGACCAGGTCTGCGTCGAAGGTGAACGGATTGCGCAGGATGGTCGGGCACTTGTTGCGAAGGGCCTGCTTGTCCGCGCCGCTCAGGCCGCTGTCGGAGACGGAGGTCGGGCCGTCGGGATTGCCGGCACCGGGACCGCCAGGGCCTCCCGGTCCGCCAGGGCCTCCGGGACCTCCGGGGCCACCAGGGCCTCCCGGACCGCCCGTGCCGGAGCCACACGAGCCACCGACGCTCAGGCAGAGATTGAGCAGACGGCCGGGCTGAAGCACGGCCAGCCGCGTATCGAGCACGCCCAGGATCTGGCTGCGATCGCCGCTGCCGCAGGCGGAGCCGCCGCCGGCATTGAGGCAGACCTTCGCCAGTTCCTTCTTGGACAGCACCGCCGCCTTTGCGTTGATGCCGCCGATCAGCCTGGACCGAACGCGGGCATTGGCGACGCCGTTCTTGCCGAGCACATTGGCGGTGACCCTGGTGCCGCCTCGGGCGTCCTTGCCGCCGCAGCTTGCGCCGACATTGACGCAGACATTGGCCAGCTGGTCCTTGGAGAGGAGCTTGAGCCTGGCATCGACCAGCTGGATGACCTGTTCGCGGCTTCCGCCGCAGCCCGCCTGCCCGCCGACACTGAGGCACAGCCGGACCAGTTCGCGCTTGGACAGAACATCGACGCGAGCGTCGATGCCGGAAAGCAGCGTCGACCGCGAGGTGTTTCTCATGGACGAGGTGCCGGACGTATTGCCGGTCAGCCCGCCCGTGACGCTCCCGACGGTGTTGCCCACGGCGCCGGTGACGCCATTGACGGTGCCGCCGACGGCATTGCCGACACCGGCAACCGTTCCACCCACGGCATTGCCTGTATTGGAGACCGTGGAGCCGAGACCGCCACCGACGGCTCCGCCCACCGCTCCGGTCACACCGGACACGGTTCCCCCGACGGCTCCTGTAACGCCGCTGACGACACCGCCTAGACCGCCGTCGGCGTAAGCCGGCGCCAGCATGGTTCCCATCAGCAACGCTGCCGATGTGGCCGCGATTCGAAGTCCGATCATGAAGCCCTCCATTGCTGCACGTTACACAAAGCCCACCCTTAGGACGATTTAACGCCAACTATCCTTAGAAGGTTTCAAGGAGACTAAAATAATAAATCGACAATCTTACAGAATATATCGATTCCAAGCCGGATATGCCCGGATCAAATTGCCATTCACTTCGAATTTTGAATTAATTTCTGCATCGCAATACGGTGAGACGGCGTGGTAAACCGCATTACTTGCTATGATTGGCACTCGCAATATCGTGGTTAACTCTACGGCATGAGAGAGCGATCGAGATCGTGGCGAAAGCTTGAATCAAACATGGCAACATTGGGAATCATGTTGATTCCGCCGCGCATACCTCGCAAGGACCGTTGCGGCTTGCCCTTTTTTGTGAAGCAGATCCGGTCAATTATATATCTACATAGATTATAGAATATAGATTTTCATCATAATTATGAAGAGCCGGCAAAATGATGCATAAGTCGGGATAATTAAGCCACTAGTGAAATTCATAAAACCGTTATACTTCAAATGTCGCTGCTTTTGCGTTGCACCATAGTCTGCGGTGGCTAGGTTGCCGGTGCCAGCCGCGAGGGGTCGCAGCGGGCACCGTACGCAGTGTCCGAAACACGGATGCGCGACGGCCAACAGGAATGGGGGTCTGGGGCGCTTTGCTGTCGCACCGGTCTGATCTGCGGGTCAGCACGGGGCCGGAGCGGCTGCGCATTTGTACCCTCCCAATTTTGGAAGGTCAGAAATGACGTTTAAGTCTGTAATTCTCGGCTCCGCGGCCGCGATCATGGTCGCTGGCGCAGCCAATGCCGCCGATCTCACCGTCGCCGAACCGGTCGACTACGTGAAGGTCTGCGACGCCTTCGGCAAGGGCTTCTTCTATTCGCCCGGCACCGACACCTGCATCAAGGTCGGCGGCTATGTGAAGTTCATCACCTCGTTCGGTGACAACTCTTCAAACTTCCCCGCCTATAACAAGGCATACCCGACCAGCAACTGGGGCAACTTCGTCACCGAGGCCTCCATCCAGGTCACGGCTTCGTCGATCACCGAATACGGCAATCTGACCGGCTGGATCGATTACCGCGCCAAGACCGGCAACACCGCCGACGGCGGCGAGACGGTCGCGGACTACGTCAACGCCTCGACCAACTCGGCCTATGTCGACACGGCCTGGCTGCAGTTCGGCCCGGTCAAAGCCGGTTACTTCGACTCGCTGTTCGATTTCGGCCAGGGCTTCACGGATAAGGGCAGCTATTCGTCGGACACCAAGACCGACCACATCGAGCTTTCCTATACGGTGAACGGCTTCGGTCTCGCCGTCTCGCTCGAAGATCCGCGCGATCGTAACGCTGTCGGCTATTCTGAGACGTATGGCGGCAACGACAACATGCCGGACGTCATCGGCGCTGTGACCTATAGCAGCGGCATCTTCAAGACCAAGATTGCGGGTGCCTACTTCAAGCACGCCGTCGATATCGTCAACAACCGCCGTGACCCGCAGGATGGCTTCGCCGTCGGCGGTATCGTCGAACTGGCGCTCGACAGCATCACGAAGGGCGACAAGTTCCAGCTCTACGCGGCCTATGCCCAGAACGGCAACTCGTTTACCGGCATCACGGGCGGTTCGTCGGTCGCCGGCTACACCGGTTACGGCGCGATGACGGGCGGCAAGGGTCTCGATCAGGTCCCGGGCGACAGCTGGAGCACCTTCGCGTCCTACAAGCATGTCTGGACCGATCGCGTCTGGTCGGCGCTCACGGTCGGTTACGCCAAGTTCGACGGCACCGCCGACTATACCAATTGGGCTGACCGCGAATTCGACGCCTTCCGCGTTGGCGGCGCCGTCAACTTCACCCCGGTCAAGGGCCTCGACCTGATGGTCGATGCTGCCTACAACAAGATCGATTCCGATACGGCTGCCATCGACGGCGACGCCTGGTCGACCACGATCTGGCTGAAGCGCTCCTGGTAAGCGATACGGCTCCACGCCGCGAGGCATGGATCCTGGACCCGGCGGAGCGATGCGCCGGGTTTCCTTTTGCCGGTCAATCCCGCAGCAGAGCCGCCAGGATCGTCGCGCGCTCGGCGGCGAGGTCGCCCTCGCCCGCCTTCTGTCCGGCCTGACCATACCAGTAGCGCGCGTTCCAGAGATCGCCCTCGATGCGGTGGACATGGGCGTGCAGCCAGGCGCCGGCGCGGCTGGCGTCATCCTGGACCAGGGCGTGCGCCGCCTCCCACTCGCCCTTTTCCAGATGCCAGAGCGCCCGCAGCGGCGCCGAGAGCCCCGGGGGCGGCTCGGCATCGGCAAGCGTCGCGCGGAAGCTTTCCGGCGATGCGGTAGGTGTCCGATCCATGCTCTTCCTTCCCAAACAAACGTTGCAGCGAAGCAATGAGGCCAACGCGCGGCCCTTACCATGCCAAACTGGCTTGCCCGCGCCAATGGACAGCATTACAAGCTCTACTGTCTCAGGAGTTTGGATGTCGACTACTTCGCAGTCCCGGTGATCCCCTGCCCGTAAGCGGCAGGGATTGAAGTCCTCGCGCCCTTGGCGCGCGGCCCGCGGAATCGCGGCTGCGATCACCTGATTCCTGAACGAAATCCCATCATGAATGTCTCGAAAGTCGAGCAGCGTGTCTTGCACGCGCTCGCCCAGGGCGGCGTTATCCGCCATCGCAAGAATGACTCCGGCCGCATCATCGCGGTGGACTGCACAACCCGGGACGGCTGGATCCTGACGGATTGTTCGCTCGACCTGTTCCAGCGCCTGAAGCGGCGGCGGCTGATCGCGTCGCAGAACGGCGCGCCCTACCGCATCACGCGGACAGGCCTGGACGCGGTGCGGGCCCAGTTGGACAACCGCTGAACAACGAGGCCGGCGGACTCTCGGGCTCGCCGGCCTCCCCAGTTGCGGTACGAGGGCTACGGACTGGAAGACGACCATCAAGGAGGCAGTTTTGCCCTTCACCTCTCCCTGAGGAGGGGCTGGAGCGAAGCTCTGGGAGAGGGTTTAGGGAACCATCTGGTGAGGCCGTAAACCCTCACCCGCCGCACTGCGTGCGTCGACCTCTCCCTCAGGGAGAGGTGAAAGTTGGTGCTTCAAACCCGATTGATTCTTCCTAAGCGCAGCCGGCCTTGCCTTACTGCGCGAGGCGCGCGGCGATGGTGCGCCGCTCGAACTCGATGTTCCACTCGATGAGCCGGCGCCAGAGATCGCGCGCCAGCTGCTCGTCAAGGCCAGCTTCCCCCGCCGCCACGGCGACGCGGTCGAGCACCTCGTCAACCCGTTCCGGCACCAGCGCCTCGTCCGGCGAAGACTTGATCTCGGCCATCCGCTGCACATAGCCGAAGCGCTCGGCCAGCAAGGCGACGAGATCGGCATCCAGCCGATCGATCTCGGTGCGGATATGCGCCTTGGTGATGCAGTCGGCCGGCTTGCGGATCATGTCACCACCACTTGGACGGCGTGAACGTGCCGGCGGCGTCCTCGATCACCTGGCCGAGGCGGAACAGCGTCTCTTCCTCGAACGGGCGGCCGATCAGCTGCAGGCCGAGCGGCAGCTTCGACTTGTCGAGGCCGGCAGGGACTGCCAGGCCAGGCAGGCCCGCCATGTTGACCGTCACGGTGAAGATGTCGTTCAGGTACATCTCCACCGGCGACGCCGTCGTCATTTCCGCGAGGCCGAAGGCGGCCGAAGGAGTCGCCGGCGTCAGCACGGCGTCGACGCCGGCTTCGAAAGCGAGATCGAAATCGCGCTTGATCAGCGTGCGGATCTTCTGCGCGCGGACGTAATAGGCGTCGTAATAGCCGGCCGACAGCACATAGGTGCCGATCAGGATGCGGCGCTTCACTTCATGACCGAAGCCGGCCGAGCGAGTGTTCTCATACATCGAGGCGATGTCTTCGCCCGGCACGCGCAGGCCATAGCGCACGCCGTCATAGCGGGCGAGGTTCGACGAAGCCTCAGCGGGCGCCACGATGTAATAGGCAGGCAGGGCATATTTCGTGTGCGGCAGCGAGATGTCGACGATCTCGGCGCCTGCTTCCTTCAGCCAGGCGATGCCCTGCTGCCAGAGCGCCTCGATCTCGGCCGACATGCCGTCGAGCCGGTATTCGCGCGGGATGCCGATCCGCAGCCCCTTCACCGACTGGCCGACGGCGCCCTCGTAATCGCCCACCGGCACGTCGACGGAGGTGGTGTCCTTGGCGTCGACCGAAGCCATAGACTTCAGCAGGATGGCGGCGTCGCGCACGGTGCGGGCGATCGGGCCGGCCTGGTCCAGCGACGAGGCGAAGGCGACCGTGCCCCAGCGCGAGCAGCGGCCATAGGTCGGCTTGATGCCGACCGTGCCGGTGAAGGCGGCCGGCTGGCGGATCGAGCCGCCGGTATCGGTTGCGGTAGCACCCGCGCAAAGGCGCGCGGCCACGGCGGCGGCGGAACCGCCCGACGAGCCGCCCGGCACCAGCGGCGCGTTGGAGCCTTCCTTGCGCCAGGGATTGACGACCGGGCCGTAGAACGACGTCTCGTTCGACGAGCCCATGGCGAACTCGTCCATGTTCAGCTTGCCGAGCATGACCGCGCCGTCATTCCAGAGATTGGCCGTGACGGTCGATTCATAGTTAGGCTTGAACTTGTCGAGGATGTGCGACGCGGCCTGGGTATGCACGCCCTCGGTCGCGAACAGGTCCTTGACGCCGATCGGCACGCCTTCCAGCGCACGCGCCTCGCCCTTGGCCAGCTTCTCGTCGGAAGCCGCCGCCATGCTGAGCGCCTGCTCCGGCGTCTCGACGATATAGGCGTTGAGCGCGCGAGCCGCCTCCATCGAGGCGAGATAGGCCTTGGTCAGTTCCGAGGCGGAGAAGGCCTTGGCGGTGAGGCCGTCGCGGATTTCGGCAATGGTCAGGCTGGTCAGGTCGGTCGAAGACATCGGCATCTCGAATGTCAGGAGGCGGTGCGCGGCGTCACCGGGCTTGAGGACGCGCGGCGCCCTCTTCGGAAAAGTCGGCGTCTAGCGCCCGGCGGTCACTCGACGACCTTGGGCACGACGAAGAAATCATCATCCGAGATCGGCGCATTGGCGACGACGCGATCGGCATAGAAGCCGTCGGTGACAATATCGGCGCGCTTCTTCATCGTCTGGGCGACGACCGAGGTCAGCGGCTCGACGCCCTCGACATCGACCTCGTTCAATTGCTCGGCAAAGCCGAGAATCGCGTTGATCTCGCCCTGGAAGGATTGGGCTTCCTCCTCGGTGACAGCGATCCGGGCGAGATGAGCGACCCGCTTGACGGTGGCGATGTCGACGGACATGGCGAGAACCCTTTGGCAAGAGCCGTTGAGAGCCGGTTGAGCGCGGCGGCCACGGCGGAAATGATCCGCTCGCTATATCACCCGCCTCTGCCGCATCGCAACTGAACAGGCCGAAAGCAGGAAGGATTGCCGCCCGCAGCGACCTTGCGCCGCCGCCCTGCCGCATCAATTGCAGCCCCGCTCCCGGACGGATAGTTTCGCGTATCGCGGCATCGCGCCGCCACCGGGCCGTCATGTCGATCTCTGCCAATGCCATTGCCGGCTTCTGCCGCGACTGCCTGACGCCCGCTTCCGGGCCGCGTTGCCGCGCCTGTGGCAGCCCGCGCATCGCCGCGCACCCGGAACTCGGCACGCTCTCCATCACCCATGTCGATTGCGACGCCTTCTATGCCTCGATCGAGAAGCGCGACGACGCGAGCCTTGCCGACCAGGCCGTCATCATCGGCGGGGGTAAGCGCGGCGTCGTCTCGACCTGCTGCTACATCGCCCGCATCCACGGCGTCCGCTCGGCCATGCCGATGTACAAGGCGCTCGACCTCTGCCCGGACGCAGTTGTGATTCGGCCGAACATGGAGAAATACGTCGCCGTCGGCCACCAGATCCGCACGCTGATGCAGGAGCTGACGCCGCTTGTCGAGCCGATCTCGATCGACGAAGCCTTCCTCGATCTCTCCGGCACCGAACGGCTGCATGGCGCCCCGCCGGCGCTGACCATCGCCCGCTTCGCCCGCCGCGTCGAACAGGAGATCGGCATCACCATCTCGGTCGGTCTCTCCTTCAACAAGTTCCTCGCCAAGCTCGCCTCCGACCTCGACAAGCCGCGCGGCTTCTCCGTCATCGGCCGGGCCGAAGCGCTGACCTTCCTGGCCGAAAAGCCGGTCGGCATGATCTGGGGCGTCGGCAAGGCGCTGGAGGCGAAGCTCGCCGAACAGGGCATCAAGACGATCGGCCAGCTGCAGCGCATGGAGGAGAGCGACCTCGCCAAGCGCTACGGCGTCATGGGGCTGCGGCTCGCCCGCCTTGCCCGCGCCGACGACCGCCGCACCGTCGAGCCGCGCCACGAGGCGAAATCGATCGGCGCGGAGACCACCTTCGACCACGACCACGCCGACCTCGCGACGCTCCGCCCGATCCTGCGCCGCCTGTCGGAAAAGGTCTCCGCCCGCCTGAAGCGCGCCGAGCTCGCCGCCTGCAACGTGACGCTGAAGCTCAAATCCTCCGATTTCAAACTTCGCACCCGCTCGCGCCAGCTCGCCGACCCGACCCGCCTCGCCGACCGCATCTTTCGCACGGCGGAGCAGTTGCTGGCGCACGAGACCGACGGCACCACCTATCGCCTGATCGGCGTGTCGGTATCGGATTTCTCCGATCCGCAGCGGGCCGATCCGGACGATCTCGTCGACCCCGCCGCCGCCAAGCGCGCCAAGGCAGAGGCCGCGATCGACAAGGTGCGCGGCAAGTTCGGCAAGGCCGCCGTCGAGCACGGCCTGACGTTTCGCAAGCCGGAATAGCGCCGAGTCCGCCTTGGTCTTGTTACGCCCCGCCGCTATGCTTTTCGGCAAACGCTGCGTTGAACAACAAGATGGGGAGCGAAGCCATGACCGAAAAGCCGGCGAGACAGCGCGCCACGGCCAGATCCGCCGCGAAGCCCGCGGCCGACAACGATCCGGCAAGACCCCCACTCCTCGCCGGCGGCAATCCGCAGATTCCCAAGGGCTTTGGCGATGAACCCGTGCAGGCCTATATCGCCGCCATGCCGGAATGGAAGCACGCGGTCGGCAAGCGCCTCGACGCCATCATCACCCGCGCGGTGCCGGGCGTGCGCAAGGCGGTCAAATGGAACTCGCCCCTCTATGGCGCCGACGAGGACGGCTGGTTCCTCGGCCTTCACTGCATGACCAAATACGTCAAGGTCGCCTTCTTCCGCGGCGCAGCCCTCGATCCGCCGCCGCCGGAATCCTCCAAGCAGGCCCATGTGCGCTACTTCCATATCCATGAGGATCGCCCGTTCGACGAGGCGCAGTTCGAGGCCTGGGTGAAGCAGGCGAGCCGCCTGCCCGGCGAAAAGATGTGACGGGAGGACACGCCATGACCAATCCGACGCACGACGCAGAGCCGGCGGAAGGCGCCACCGCCTCCGACATCATCGACGCGAAGATCCGCGACCTCGCCGACTGGCGCGGCGAGACGCTGGCGCAGGTCCGCCGGCTGATCCGCGACGCCGACCCGGATGTCGTGGAGGAAGTGAAATGGCGCGGCGTGCCCGTCTGGTCGCATGACGGCATAATCTGCACCGGCGAGACCTACAAATCCGCCGTCAAGCTGACCTTCGCCAACGGCGCCGCGCTGGGCGACCCGTCCGGCCTGTTCAATGCGAGCCTCGAGGGTAATACCCGCCGCGCCATCGACCTCCACGAGGGCGAGGCGATCGACGCGGCGGCGTTCCAGGCGCTGATCCGCGCGGCGATCGCGCGGAACCAGGCCAAGGCCAGAAAGCCCCGGAAACCGAGCGCCGGCTGACCCGGCCCCCCGCCCGCTATCCCCGCCTCGCGAACGAACCCGAAAACGGTGGTTGCCCGCGCCCGCGCCGCCGATCATGATCCTCTCCCGATCGTGTGGAATCGCAGAGAAAACAATATGTCGGAAGCAACGCTCCATCCTCTCGCCGGCAAGCCGGTTCCCCGCTCGGCCCTCACCAACATTCCGCGGCTGATGACCGCCTATTTCGCGCTGACGCCGGACCCGGCGATCGCGACCCAGAAGGTGGCGTTCGGCACGTCGGGCCATCGCGGCTCGGCCTTCGCTAGCGCTTTCAACGAATGGCACATCCTGGCGATCACCCAGGCCGTCTGCCTCTATCGCCAGCATGCCGGCATCACCGGCCCGCTCTTCATCGGCATGGATACCCACGCCCTCTCCGAAGCCGCCCTCACCTCGGCGATCGAGGTGCTGGCCGCCAATGGCGTCGAGACCATGGTCGACGAGCATCTCGGCTATACCCCGACGCCCGTCATCTCGCATGCCATCCTCACCTACAACAAAGGCCGCACCGAAGGCCTCGCCGACGGCATCGTGATCAGCCCGTCGCACAATCCGCCCGATGATGGCGGCTTCAAGTACAACCCGACCAATGGCGGCCCGGCCGATGTCGACGTCACCGGCTGGATCGGCAAGGCGGCCAACGAGTTCCTGGCGACCAAACTCGCCGGCGTGAAGCGCATGCCCTTCGCCCACGCCCGCAAGGAAGCCTGCATCCGCTCGTACGATTACATCACCCCCTATGTCGCCGATCTCGCCTCCGTCATCGACATGGAAGCCATTCGCGCCGCGGGTGTAAAAATCGGCATCGACCCGCTCGGTGGCGCCGCCGTGCGCTACTGGGAGCCGATGATCGAGCGTTTCAAGCTCGACGCCACCGTCGTCAACGACGTCGTCGACCCGACCTTCGCCTTCATGACGGCGGACTGGGACGGCAAGATCCGCATGGACTGCTCCTCGCCCTACGCCATGGCGCCGCTGATCGCGCTCGCCGCAAAATTCGACATTGCCTTCGCCAACGATACCGACGCCGACCGCCACGGCATCGTCACGCCGTCGGGCGGGCTGATGAACCCCAACCAGTTCCTGGCCGCCTCGATCGCCTATCTCTGCCGCCACCGGCCGGAATGGAGCGAAGCGAGCGCCTTCGGCAAGACGGCCGTCTCCAGCGGCATGATCGATCGCGTCGTCGCCAAGATGGGCCGCAAGCTGGTCGAGGTGCCGGTCGGCTTCAAATGGTTCAGCGCCGGGATGATCGACGGCTCGCTCGCCTTTGGCGGCGAGGAAAGCGCCGGCGCCTCGTTCCTGCGCCGCGACGGCTCTGTCTGGACCACCGACAAGGACGGCCTGATCATGGGCCTGCTGGCGGCCGAGATCACCGCCACCACCGGCCAGGACCCCAACCAGCTCTACCAGTCGGTCACGTCGGATCTCGGCAAATCCTATTATGCGCGCATCGACGCCCCGGCGACGGTGGAGCAGAAGGCGATCCTGGGAAAACTCGACCCGTCCAAGATCGACGCGGCCGAGCTCGCCGGCGAGCCGGTGACGGCGCGCCTCACCCGCGCGCCGGGCAACGACGCCTCGATCGGCGGCATCAAGGTGGTGACCGAAAACGGCTGGTTCGCCGCCCGCCCCTCCGGCACGGAAGAAGTCTACAAGATCTACGCGGAGAGCTTTTTAAGCGCCGAGCACCTGGCCCAGATCCAGTCGGACGCAAGGGCCGTGGTGGCGAAGGTGTTTGCGGGGGGATGAGCTTTGGTTCAACCCGGCGCAGATACTAGCCAAAATTCTATCGGCACTTTGACCCGCTCGCCAATATTGAGAGTTGCACAATCTCCAAGCCGATGCCCATGAGGTTGTACGCAATTCTAAATAAGCGATAGTAGTCCCGAAGTCGTTTCGCGAAAGGGAACGCCGAGATGCGTTGGGACGAATATAGCTTAGGTGATGATCAACCGAAACAGAATCCGTGGCGGGAAGACAAACTTGGCTACGCTCCATTCGCCCGGCGATTGGCGGATGTTATAATTAACATGGCGGCCCCCAATGGCTTCGTGATTGGTATTCATGGGAAATGGGGAAGTGGAAAGACCACAGCTATCAACTTCGTTCTTTCCCACATCGATAAGCACAACCAAGAAATAGAAGGTAATTCCAGAAAAGTCGAATGCATTGAATTCCGCCCATGGATCGTGTCTGGCCAACACGATCTAATTGCAGCATTCTTCAAAATTCTGTCAGAAAATCTTGGACCGTCCGAAGGCCGCCTTAAGAGATCAATTAGGAGCAGAGTGCGATTTCTATATAGGGCGCGAGATCCACTCATCGATGCGGCTGCAACACTGGCGATTGCTGCTGACCCAAGTTTTGGAGCGGTCACCGGCATTGCGGGTGGGCTAGCAAAAACATCCCTTCCGCAGTTACTTAGCCGATATCTTGAGGAGCCTTCTCTCCAGAAAGCTTATCAAGATCTTAGAGAACAACTCCTGGCGAGCGGACGAAAATTTGTCGTTACGATCGACGATATTGATCGACTAGACAACGACGAGATCAGATCAGTCATGCAGATGGTCAAGACCATCGGCCGACTGCCCAATGTCATTTACATCCTGTCGTATGATCGAGACATTGTATCCGTCGCAATCGATGCAGACGTGAAAGAGCCGTCCCCAAGGTTCACTGAAAAGATAGTCCAGCAGGAGGTCGCGCTACCTCAACCATCAAGGGGCGCGTTGCTAGGAATACTGGATCGAGAAATTAGCTTCCTGCTAAAAAGAATCGAAGGTTCCACGCGCTGGCACTCCCTCCTTAGCAATGGCGTTCATCGCTGGGTTAGAAGTCCGCGCGATGTCCTTCGCCTAGCGAACGCACTCAAATTCTCTTGGCCAGCGCTGCGAGAAGAGTTCGACGGAGCAGATCTTGTCGCGATAGAAGGGATTCGGCTATTCGAACCACGAATGTTTGACTGGATTCGAACAAATCGAGACTTCTTCTTTAACGAGGGGGAGTTTTTTATCGCTAACGATGAGCAAAGAAAGTCACACGTCCGAAATATTCGAGAACTACTATCCGATAATTCCTCTTCTGCGAGTCTCGAGCTGCTCGCCACATTATTTCCGCTACACGCTAAGTGGTTTCTCGAAAAT
Organism: Kaistia defluvii; assembly: GCF_040548815.1. Taxonomy (NCBI): domain Bacteria; kingdom Pseudomonadati; phylum Pseudomonadota; class Alphaproteobacteria; order Hyphomicrobiales; family Kaistiaceae; genus Kaistia; species Kaistia defluvii. Next base: position 1,382,002 of record NZ_JBEPSM010000001.1, read on the forward strand.
AGCTATTCGATTGGCGAGACAAATATCTCCGTTCAAAATCGCCGGGGTCTAGCCAGCGAAGCCGGATACGACGGCTATTTCGCGCTCCATCCTTCTGCTGACGCGATCCCGAAGGCCGTACTTGATGATATTATTGCCAACTTCGACAGCGAGGCGGAGGCGTCCAGAGTACTAAAATCCTATCTTAACAAAATAAATAGCCTCGGCAAGCCAATGATCGGCTTGCTTTTGCGAGATCTTCGCCTTCGACTCAATGAAAACAACCCCGTAAAGGTTTTGGGCTTTCTCAAGGCGTTAGTCTCCATCGGAGATGACGTCTTTAGAATTCCTTGGAGCGGCGAGATGCTTTCAGTCGAACCCAACCTGACTCTGCAATTTTTGGTCACGGACATTTTAGCGGCGCTGAATAAGAATGACGTTGAGCGCACTCTGTTGGAATTATTCTCCTCCGCTGGCTCAGTGCTAACACTGTCAGCCATCTATGTTTTGCGAGGGCGAGAATTGGGCGTATTCCCAACCGACAGCCCAAGGGAAGCGATAATCGACCAAGATACGTTTGACGCATTAGGGAGTATTCTCTTGAAAAAAATACTCAAAGCGAAGCAGGACGACTCCCTCGGCAACTATCCGATCTTCTGGCCTATAATTGTTTCTTGGAAGCATTTAGGTGACATTGACGATATTCGCTACTGGATTCAGCAAGGCGTCGAGCGCAGCGGAACATTCACGGCTAACCTTTTGCTGGGGATGGTATACAGAAGCTCGAGCCAGGAAGGTGTCGAATATACATTTAAGGCGGCAGAAAATACTGACGTGATTAATCTTAGCTTTTTACATAACAAAATTAAGATGCATCTCGCAGAAAAAAAGACATTGACGCCTGATCAGATTATACTGCTGAACGCGGCTGTTCGAGACATGGAGAAACTCGGATTCACCAACTAGACCGGATCGCCATTTTCCAGTTAGGCTGAATCAAGCCAACTGCCTCGTCGGAGACGAACTAACGAGCTTTTACTTGGTAGTGCAGATTTGCGCATGGCGCTATCGTTGCAAACCTGCTTATCGCAGACGCTAAGTATAGCCGTGGCGCTATCCTAAGACGACGGAAATCGCCACTAGAGCGGCGCCAAGGCGCCGCCCCTTTCCCCAAAAATCCCTACTCCATAAACACCGGCGTGCCGTCCGGCTCGGCCTTCAGCTTGGCGGCGGCGGCGCAGAAGTCTGCTTTGTCGCCATGGGCTTCGGCGATGAACAGGCCGTAGCGGGCGCCGAAGGCGACGAGGATGGCGGTCTTGCGTTCCTCGGCCTGCTCGTCGGTCAGTTCCTTGTCGCCGCTGGCAATCACGTCGCCGATCGCCTTGCCGAACGTTTCCTTGGCGAGGCCGTGGCCTTCGCAGACGCGGACCGCCGCCGCCTGGAAGGCGAGGTTGTTCAGCGCCGCGAACTGGGCATCGGCGAGGATGGCGCCCTCGGTCTCCAGGAAATCGGCCCAGGCTCCGTCGACGCGGTCATTGTCGGCGTCGGGCGCGGGCGCGGTGGCGCCGGCCGGCGGCGCCGGGGCGATGTTCGCCGTCTGCGCCCAGGCGGGGGCGGCGGCGAAAAGGGCGGCGAGCGCGGTGGCGGCGAGCGCGCCGCGGATCGCGCGGGCGGGCCGGAAGCTATGTGCGAGCATGGTGTTCCCCTCAGCGGCCATAAACGCGCCAGGTCCAGTTGCCACTATAGGCGCCGCCATTGTTGTAGCAGGCGCGCTGTTCGGGATAGCAGATGATGCCGCCGGCGGGCGAGAACGGCGCCGGCGGGCGATAGGCGGGCGGCGGCGGCGCGCCATAGATCTCGCGGTTGCGGTTGGCGCTGTCGGCGATGGCAGCCCCCACGGCGACGCCGGCGATGCCGCCCAGGATGGCGGCGGTGTTGCGGCCGTCCTTGGCGTGGCTGGGCGCCCCCTGCGCGATCAGCAGCGCCGGCGCCAGCACCGCGACGGCGGCCAGTCTTCGAATCAATCTTTGCATGGCAGTCCCCTGTGCACTCCCGGTTGCATTGAACAGGCCCGCCCCGCGCCGGTCAATTGACGCGCGGCGCATTCGCAACCGGAGATGGGAGGCGGCCGGGCCGGCGGGGGATGCGGCACGCCGCGTCCGCCTTCAACCGGCGCGGGAGGCACCCGCCGCGCCACCTGTTTCCCTTGGGTCATCCGGTGTATGCTCGGCGGCGTGGTCGATGGACTGCATCGCATGACGAGGGAGGCCGGCCTTCGAGCAAAAGCCGGCTCAGGTGGTCAACATGCACTCCGGCCGGTGGACCTTTCCGCTTCGCATGCCCGCGGGCCTTGCCGGCTACCAGCCGGCCTGGCTGTCGCGTGATCTCTCGGCCGGGCTCGCGGTCGCGGCCGTCGGCCTGCCCAGCGCCATCGCCTATCCCGCCATTGCCGGCCTGCCGCCGCAGACCGGGCTCTATGCGAGCATCGCGCCGCTCGCTGCCTATGCGCTGTTCGGCCCGTCGAAAAACCTGATCGTCGGGCCTGATGCCGCGACCATGACCGTGCTGGCGGCGACGCTCGCGGCCGTCACGGCCAGCGTGCCGGATGTCGGCGCGGGCGAGCGGGTGGCGATTGCGGCGATGCTGGCGCTCGGCGTCGGGCTGCTCTGCCTGCTCGCCTGGCTGTTCCGGCTCGGCGTGCTGGCGAGCTTCCTGTCGCGGCCGATCCTGACCGGCTTCTTCATCGGCATCTCGTTCTCGATCCTGATCGGCCAGATCAGCCGCGTCACCGGGGTCAAGGTCGATTCCGAGGGCCTGCTGCGGCCGTTGATCGACCTGCTGCGCAAGGCCAATCTGATCCATTGGCCGTCGCTGATCCTGGCGCTTTGCATGTTCGCGCTGCTGCAGATCGTGCGGATCACGAAGTTCCCCGTGCCGGGGCCGGTGCTGGTGGTGGTGCTGTCGGTGCTGCTTTCGGCGGTGTTCGGCTTCGAGGCGCGCGGCATCGCCATCGTCGGCGACATTCCGGCCGGCCTGCCCCACCTCACCCTGCCCCGCTTCGCCGGCCTGCCGCTGCAGACGCTGGCGCTGGGCTCGGCGGCGATCTTCCTGGTCAGCTATGGCGCCGGCATCATCACCGCGCGCAGCTTCGGCGCCCGCTCGGGCGAGACGGTCGACCCCAACCGCGAGCTGATCGGCTTCGGCGCCGCCAACCTCGCCGCCGGCCTGTTCGGCGCCTTCCCCGTCTCGGCGTCGGATTCGCGCACCGCCGTTAACCTCGCCGTCGGCGGCCGCTCGCAGCTGACCAGCCTGGTCGCCGCGCTGACGCTGGTGGCGACGCTGCTGTTCCTCGGTCCGGCGCTGCGCATCATCCCGCTCCCGGCGCTGGGCGCCATCCTCGCCGCCACGGCGCTCAACATGATCGACATCGGCGCCATGCGGCAGATCTGGCGCATCAGCCCGATGGAATTCGTGTTCGCGCTGATCGCGATGTGGGGGCCGATCGGCCTCGGCGTGCTCAACGGCGTCGTCATCGCCATCGGCGCGACGCTCGCCTATGTGCTGCGCAAGCTGATGTTCCCGCGAGACGCCATGCTGGGCCGGATCGCCGATCACGAGGGCTTCTACAAGCTGCACCGGAGCCCGGAGGCGCGCGCCGTGCCGGGCTTCGCGGTCTGCCTGATCCAGGGCAGCCTGCTGTTCTTCAACACCGATTATATCGCGACGCGCCTGCGCGCCATCGCCGCCGGCCTGCCGGCTGGCACGCGCTGGCTGGTGCTCGACGCCAGCGCGGTCGCGCAGATCGACAGCTCGGCGGCGGAGATGCTCGGCGAGGTCTGCGAGGAACTGCGCCAGCGCGACATCCGGCTCGGCCTCGCCGATTTGCACGCCGAGGCGCGCGACATGCTCGAGCGCGCCGGCATCATCGACATCGTCGGCGCCGACATGATCTTCGACATCCTCGAGGACGCGTATCAGGCGTTCGAGGCGAGGCGCTGATCGCTCCACAACGGTGCGCAGCAGGAGGTGGGAATGAGCAAGGACAAGAAGGCCAAGCAGGCCAAGCAGGCATCAGCCCCGCATGGCTCGGGATCGGTCGTCGCCGAGGCAGCGCCGGACGGCCAGGGCAGGAGCTATGCCAGCGAGCTGGCGCGGCTGCAGGTGGAACTCGCCCATCTCCAGTCCTGGGTGAAAAAGTCCGGCGCCCGCATCGTCATCGTCTTCGAGGGGCGCGACGCGGCCGGCAAGGGCGGCGTGATCAAGCGCCTCACCGAGCGGGTGAGCCCCAGGGTCTTCCGCGTCGTCGCTCTGCCCGCGCCGAACGACCGCGAGAAGACCCAGATCTACATGCAGCGCTATGTCCAGCATCTGCCGGCCGGCGGCGAGGTCGTGATCTTCGACCGCTCCTGGTACAACCGCCCCGGCGTCGAGCGCGTCATGGGCTTCTGCAGCGAGGAGAAGGCCCGCCGCTTCCTCGAACTGACGCCGCGCTTCGAGGCCGCCATGATCGAGAGCGGCATCACCCTGCTCAAATATTTCCTTGATGTCTCCGAGGAAGAGCAGGAGCGCCGCTTCCGCCAGCGCGTCAAGGACCCGCTGCGGCAATGGAAACTGAGCCCGATGGATATCGAATCCTACAATCGCTGGTGGGAATATAGCCGCGCCTATGACGAGATGATCAGCGCCACCGATACGCGCCACGCGCCCTGGTGGATCGTGCCGTCCAACGACAAGAAGCGCGCGCGGATCAACTGCATCGCCCACATATTGAGCCAGATTCCCTACGAGCACGTGCCCTTCGACATCCCGAAATTCGGCAAGCGGCAGAAGCGCCCGTCCGATTTCACCGAGGACCCTGCGCCGCGCAACATCGTCCCGGACATTCTGGGCTGAACTCCTTTTTGGCGCGAGCGGGATGTCGGTTCGCGCGCGCCGGTCCGCGCCCGAGCGTCGCCGCGTCCCGCGGGACCATTCATCCGGCCCAAAGGCATGCGCGCCGACGGCCCGTCCCGGTAGGACTGCGCAGACTCCGCCTCGCTGGGCGCGAACCACCGGTTCCCGAAAGGCCTCCCTCAGGCTCGGCTCCCGGGTTCCCCAGGGGCGTCTATACCAAAGGATAAGTGCCTGGCCCTGCGTGTATAATTTTCGCGAAGCCCGCCGGCTGTCAGATTTCCCCTCGAGCCAACGCACCGGGCTTGGCAGCCATCGCCAACGAGGCGCCGACGGAATACCCGCCGGTCCCGGCCGCGATATCGAACAGCAGGAAGGGAATACATTATGAAAATTCTGACCGACAAGATGCTCTCGCAGTCCGCCTTCAGCCACGAACTCGACATTCCCTTCGACCAGATCGACATTGCCGACTGGCTCTTCAATCTGCCCGAGGCCGAGTATCAGCGCTGCTGCCCGCCCGATCATATCGCCGCCGGCACCACCTCCACCGACGATGGTCGCAAGATGTCGATCAATGTCGAGATGATCGGCACCAGCCTGGTCGTCCAGCACTATGTCGCCGACGAGGCGACGCCGTCCTATTGCCGCATGAACTCGATCTCCGATGTGTTCCCTCCCACCGGCGGACGGACGCAGGTCAATGTCATCTGGGAACTGATCGCCGAGCCGATCGAGGGCAACCGCACCCGCTACACCAACAAGGTCACCTGTCACCCGACGGACGTCTTCATGACCTTCATCGCGGAACACGGCCAGACCTTCGAGCAGGCCGCAGCCGCGCGCCAGGCCGCAGGCGGCGACCACAACAGCCGCGAGACGCCGCTTTTCGCGGAAAGCATCGCCCGCACGTCGCGCGCCAAGGCTGCTTCCAAGTAAGGCCGCCCGCCCTGGGTCCATTCGGGGAGGCGGTTGTCCTCCGCCTCTCCATGGCCTGCTCCCGGCGGGTCGCCCTACTGGACCTCGCTCTTCCAGCTCAGGAAGAAGCCGACATCGCCGGGCATGCCGTTTGGAAAATTGATGATCATGGCGCTGAGCCGGAAACCCTGCGGCTTGGCGTATTGGAGATAGCGTTCATAGAACTGCCGGGCCTTGCCCTGCAGCGTCTCGGGCCAGTCCGGGTCGGCGCTGTTGATCGCCCGCCCGCTATCGGTGCAGAGCATGGAGGGGAAGGTGTAGACCATCGCCTCGTACTTGCCGTTCTTGACCGCGTTCATCGCCACCCGGCGCACGCTGGCGATCTCCTCGTCGCTGACCTGGTCGCGCAGGAAGCTTTCGGTGAACTGGTTGAGCGCCTCGTTCTGCGACGACCGATGCGCCTGTTCCTTGGCGACCTCCTTCATCCGCTCTTCCAGAATGGCCTTCCGCAACGACTCGGCACTCGGCGGCGGCGCATTGACATCGACGTCCTTGATTTCGGCCATGTCTTCCTCCTGAAAAATTTGCCGGCGAAAGAAGTGCGCGGGTGCGTTTGGCTAGCCCTTGTCCGCGCCCTCTGGCAGGCCGTCGCAGGGATCGAAACGGCAACGGAAATGCCGCTAGAAAGCGCGCTGCGGCCTGGTTCCTGTCCTACGTTCCCATTATACGACGCCACCTTCCGCATGGGAAGGTTTCAGCGGGAGAGAGCGGCGCTCGACGGATGCCCGATTTCACGACGCATTGGGACCGAGACCGGCTTTGGAGGCGATTTTAGTAAAGTGCGTCTCGGACGAGGAAAGCGAGGCAGCCACATTGCTTTACAGTCGAGCGGCAGTTACCGACGCCATTGTGGTCGTTCAGCAATGTTTGCTCGCAAGCCGAAACCTGCCGTTCGAAAGGCATCCGGATTTCGGCTAGAACTGGTCGATACCTGCCTGTCCGGTTCACAGTACAGAGATTGTTCAAGCCGACTCTGGAGCGCACGAAGGATGCGGTCGGCGGCGGCTATTTGCGCAAGAGCCCGTTCAAATGTTTGAACGCCGCCTCGAATCGATCCTTCGTCTCGTTGGACACCTTCGGCCAAAGCGTGGCCAACTGCTCGGTGAAGTAGCGCGCGGGCCTGTAGTGGCCGAACGAACCAGACTTCATGGGGTGGTCGGCAAGCCAGGCATCAATCGCCCGAAGCGTGCGCGGTACATTCTGGTTGAGCTTCGCGAGCGTGATCTTCGAAGTAAGCTGCTTGCCATACTCGCCATTGACCAACTCTATGTAAAACGACCGGTCGAACATATCTTCCACATCGGCCTCAGCGGTGCCAGTGAAGTCCGCGTAGGTCGATACCTGTTTCTTGGTGAGTAGGTTCTTCTTATACAGGTCTTCGATGAGCTGCTTGTCGCTGTTTTGAATGTCCAGCAGCGTGGCCACGTTGACCCCCTTCTGCGAGCCAAGGAGCGCCACGAACGTGGGCACTTTCCCGCTGCCGCCGACGGGCGTGATGACCCATTGCTCAGACAACCCTTCGCGGCCCTCGCGCTCCATTTGAGCCGACACCGACCGTAGATAGAGCATGTCGGCGACGCCCTCGACGATGAGCGAGTTCGGCCCAACGAAAAGCGTCTGCTGGATCTCGTAGCCGAGTGCGCCCTGCAAGGGGAACAAGCTATCGTCGGTCGCGTCGAACACATCGGCCAGCACCTTGGTTCCATCTTCATCCTTGGGAAGTGCCTCGGGTGCGTCGATGCCTAGATCCTGCACGATCCGGACCCGCTCGAACTTGGTCGGGTCGATCATGAACGGCGAGTGCGTGGTGTACAGAAGCTGGTGGCCCGACAGCTCGGCGTCGAAGTAGCGCAGCAAGTCGGCCTGCGCGCGACCGTGCAGCGACAGCCCAGGCTCGTCCAATAGCAAAATGACGTTCTGCCCTTGGCGTTTCACGTCCTCGTACCATGCAAGGAATGAGAAGAACCACACGAAGCCCCGCGAGCGGTTGCTCAATGGCGTGGTAGCCCAGTGCACGGAGTCGTAGACCTCGCCCCATACGTTAACCCCTTGCTGCATTCCCTCAGGGTCTCCAGCTTTGGCGTCACGAACATCGAACCGCATCTGTATGTGCCTGTTCTGCGACCAGTATTTGACGATACGTTGCGTCAAATGGTTCCCGGCACCTTGCAGCTTGTTCTTCAGCTCGACGGTGTTGTTGGTGGCCACGAGTTTGCGGTGGTCGAGACGCGCGAGGTTTATGAGGCCGATGAGCGGGTAGTCCGAGTCGAGGAGCTTGTCGTCTTCCTCGCGCGCGATCAGGGAGTTGAGGTTGGCCTGCCCCTCCATTTGATAGTACTCATCAAAGTACAGGAATTTCGGCGCGCGGGGCCAGATGAGAGAGAAGAATATATAAGAGCGCAGACCGTTTTCGCGCACCTTCGTCACAAGATTCTTGAGCGCAAGAACTGCTTCCGTGGCTTCCGACGCATCGAGCTCTGCGCCGAAATCATCCCACGTTTTGGCCGCTGAAAGTTTTGTCCTCAGATCATCAGGAAGTGCTGGATTCGCCGATAGGTGCTTACGAGCACCTGATTCACTCACGCTCAGGAAAGCCCTGCTGTTCGACTTCCCATAGTAGGTTTCTCGCCTGAACGTCTTGTCAGTGAACGCTTCGGGGCCAAAAACATCTTCAATTACCCTGAAGTCGGCCGTCTCCATCTCGTAGGTGCATTCGACCACGACGGCTTTTTCGCGCTCACCATTCTCGACGGCGAAGCGGTAGTCCTCGACCTCCCGCTTCGGGTAGTCGTAGGTCTCGTCAAACACAGCATCGGCCTTGCGGATCGGGTTCGTGCGGTAGAGCGCGGTGAGAACCGTGGTCTTTCCCGCCTCGTTCTTGCCCACGAAGCAGGTGGTTTGATTATCAACTTCAATCTGCCCGCTGTCCCAGATGCTGCGGAACTCACGGACCCGGTACTGCTTCAGCTTCATTTCAAGCCCCACCCTGTTGCTTCAGTACGCGTTGGTTCCCCGAGAAATGTATGAAGGAACAGAAGCCGAACGGCAAGACATCGTATCCGCTGCCTTTCGATCAAACATGTCGAAAGACCAGATGGGAACTCAAGCCGACCAAAGCGGTGACGCTTATAGAGTATTTCGCGGACTGCAGCCCTCAACAGGCGCTATACCTCGAAGAACCCCCGCTCATTGGAAATTGCGGTTAGCACAGACATGCAGACGTGCAGCACATCGTGTTTCTCTCCATCCGGTGTAGCTACCACAACAGTCTCGCCTGCGTCAGAATGCGTCGTGACATCGGAATAGTAAGACCCGCTGTCAAACGCCGCCCCCTTCCCTCTGACCAGGTGCTCAGCACGCAACCCAACTAGTTCGGATTTCGGGTGGCGTGTAAGCTCTACGTGCTTGCCGGCGTTGGCAATTGCCCGGATCGTGTGGAAGGCTGGGACCTTCGCTGCAATTTCCTCCGCGACGTCGTGCGGCTTTCCGCTTCGGACGTGCGCCACTACATCAGCAAAGTGGTACAGAATTATGCAGGCAGAAATGGCAAGGTCGTAGGCGGTCGGCTCCGCCTCGAAACGACGGCAGAGTGGCGCCGCGAGTTCGTCCATGTATACTTGCGGGTTCGAGAATGCCATGACGATTATACTCTAATCGATCCAAATATTCCACGAAGCATTATTCCATTTGCCTTTGCAGTCCAACCAAAAGCTTTATCACATGTCCCACCTGCCGCGAACCTGCAGTCTTCGGCCATAGAACGGCCGCTGTGTCAGTCCCGCCGCCCATAAACAGCCAGGACGCTTCCCACCCCTACTCGGCCCTTCTCGCTCAGAGCGCCAACGGTAACTGTTGAGGAAAAGTGCAATTGGCGAAGACTGCCGGAAATGGAGCGCAAAGCCAGGGGACAGGGGCCAAGCTCCTCGCTTCCCCCAAAAAATTCAAAAGCAAGGCCCGGAGTGCGCGCGGAGTCTCCGGGGCCTACCTAGGGAGCATGATCCATGCGAAGGATGATGCCCATGGCCCACGCCCTGCACCCAGACGTCCCTGCCCCCGCCGAGGCCGCCGCGCCCGCTGATGCGCTTGCGCCAGTCGAGCGCGATCCGCGCTGGCGGGCGGTGCTGGCGCGCGATCGCGCCTTCGACGGCGCGTTCGTTTTCGCGGTCCGAACCACCGGAATCTATTGCCGGCCCTCCTGCCCTTCCCGCCACGCCAGGCCGGAGAATGTCCGCTTCTTCAACGCCTGCGAGGACGCGGAGGCGGCAGGCTTCCGCGCCTGCCGGCGCTGCACGCCCAACGCCGCGTCGCTGGCCGAGCAGCATGCCGAAATCGTGGCCGGCGCCTGCCGGATCCTGGAGGAGGCCGAGACGGAGCCGTCGCTCGCCAAGCTCGCCGGCGCGGTCGGCCTCAGTCCTTTCCATTTTCACCGCATCTTCAAGGCGTTGACCGGGGTGACGCCCAAGGCCTATGCGGCGGCGCACCGCTCGTCGCGCGCGCGAAACCAACTGGCGGGCGGGGCCGGCAGCGTCACCGAGGCGATTTATGATGCCGGCTTCCAGTCGAGCGGCCGCTTCTATGCGACCTCGAACGCCGTGCTCGGCATGACGCCAACAGCGTTCCGGGCCGGCGGCGCCGACACGCGGATCCACTTCGCGATCGGGCAATGTTCGCTCGGCGCCATCCTGGTCGCCCGCAGTTCCAGGGGTATCTGCGCCATCACGCTGGGCGACGACCCCGAGCCGCTGGCGCGCGAGCTGCAGGACCGGTTTCCCAAGGCCGAGTTGATCGGCGGCGACGCCGAATTCGAAAGGCTGGTGGCGCAGGTGGTCGGCTTCGTCGAGGCGCCGAAACTCGGGCTCGACCTGCCGCTCGACGTGCGCGGCACCGCCTTCCAGCAGCGGGTCTGGCAGGCGCTGCGCGAGATCCCGCCCGGCGAGACGGCGAGCTATGCCGACATTGCCCGCCGCATCGGCGCGCCCAAGGCGGTGCGGGCGGTGGCCGGCGCCTGTGCCGCCAATGCCATCGCGGTGGCGATCCCCTGCCACCGCGTAGTGCGGAATGACGGCGCGCTGTCGGGCTATCGCTGGGGCGTCGAGCGCAAGCGGGCGCTGCTGGACAAGGAAGCGTGCGGATGAACGCCGACCCGCGCCCGGCCGGCTTCGGGACGACTGCGGCAAGCGGCGGCGCGATCCGCCTGTCGCTCGAGGTCATCCCGACGCCGATCGGCGACATGCTGCTGGTCGCCGACAGAGAGGGTTTTCTGCGCGCGGCGGATTTCGCCGATTGCGAAGATCGGCTGGCGCGGCTGCTCGATCGCCGGCTGGGTCGGGGCGGCTATGCGCTGACGCGGGAAGCGGTCCCGGCTGCCATCGCCGCGAGCCTGCGGGATTATTTCGCCGGCGCCCTCGCCGCCCTGGATGCGATCGCGGTTCGATCCGGCGGCACCCCGTTCCAGCAGACGGTCTGGCAGGCTCTGCGCACCATCCCGCCCGGCAGCCCCCTCAACTATGGCCGGCTGGCCGAACGGCTGGGGCGGCCGCAATCGGCGCGGGCGGTCGGCCACGCCAATGGCGCCAATCCGTGGTGCGTCATCATCCCCTGCCACCGGCTCGTCGGGGCCGATGGCGGCTTGACCGGCTATAGCGGCGGGACAGCGCGCAAGCGCTGGCTGCTCGACCACGAGGCCCGGCACACGGCTTCAGCCTGACGCGCGTCCGGCGATGCCGGCGAGGAAACTTCGCAGCAAGGGATCGAGCGCCGCCTGCTCGTCGGGTGACAGCAGCGCGATCAGCCGCTTCTGCGTCGCGACATGCGCCGTCACCGCCGCTTCGATCGTCGCGAGGCCCTTTGGGGTTAACAGGACGCTAACACTGCGGCGGTCATCGGGGTTGTGCGACCGCGCCACCAGCCCCGCCTTTTCGAGCTGGTCGATCCGGTTGGTCAGCGTGCCAGAGGTGATCATCATCGTCGAAAGCAGGTCGCCCGGCGACAGGCTATAGGGCGCGCCGGAGCGGCGCAGCGTCGCCAGCACGTCGAAACTCGCGCCGGTCAGGCCATATTCGACGAAGGTCTTGTCCATCTCGCGCGTCAGAAAGTGCACGATTCGGCCAAGACGGCCGATCAGCCCCATCGGCCCGAAATCGAGATCGGGCCGCTCGCGGTTCCATTGCGCCAGGATTTCGTCGACAGCGTCCATGCCCGCATCGTCCCATCGAAGATATCTTGACGTCAAGACATATCTGGGTATCTTGATGTCAAGATAAATTACCGAGGCTCGCGCCATGCACCGCAATCTCGACCTCCTGCTGACGGCGATCGCCCCGGCGATCTGGGGCAGCACCTATCTGGTGACCACGGAGCTGTTGCCCGCCGGCTACCCGCTGACGGTGTCCGTGTTGCGCGCCCTGCCGGCCGGAATCCTGCTTTTGCTGGTGGTGCGCAAGCTGCCGCATGGCGTCTGGTGGGGACGAGTGCTGGTGCTGGGGGCGCTCAATTTCTCGATCTTCTGGGCGATGCTGTTCGTCTCGGCCTATCGCCTGCCGGGCGGCGTCGCGGCGACGGTCGGCGCGATCCAGCCGCTGGTGGTGATCCTGCTGGCGCGGGCGCTGCTCGGCACGGCGGTGCGCGTCGCGGCCATTCTGGCGGCGATCGTGGGCATTGGCGGCGTCGCGCTGCTGATCCTGACGCCGCAGGCGAGCCTCGATCCAGTGGGTGTCGCGGCGGGCCTCGCCGGGGCGCTCTCCATGGCCTGCGGCAGCGTGCTGACGCGGCTCTGGCAACCGCCGGTATCGCCCCTCACCTTCACCGCGTGGCAACTGACCGCCGGCGGCATCCTGTTGCTGCCGCTAGCCTATTGGCTGGAGCCAGCGCTCCCCCCGCTCACAGGCGCCAACATTGTCGGCTTCGTCTATCTCGGCCTCATCGGCGCGGCGCTGACCTATACGCTGTGGTTCCGCGGCATTGAGAGGCTCGGCCCCGCCACGGTATCGCCGCTCGGCTTCCTGAGCCCGCTGACGGCCGTGATCCTCGGCTGGTGGTGGCTCGACCAGACGCTGAGCCCCGCCCAGTGGCTCGGCATGGTCGCCGTGCTCGGCAGCATCTGGTTTGGCCAGCGGGCGCAGCAGACGCCGCCCAAGACGCTCGCCCCGGCCAAGGGTTAAAATCGAGCGCGAGGCTCGGGTCTGGACGAGAAACCGGCTTCGTCGGATGATCGCCGCATGATTCAGCTGAAGCGCATCTACGAGCCCGTCAGTCCGGAAGATGGCTTCCGGGTGCTCGTCGACCGGCTCTGGCCGCGCGGCGTCTCCAAGGCGCGCGCCGCGGTCGATTTCTGGGCGCGCGATGTCGCGCCCTCGACCGAACTGCGCCAGTGGTTTCATCACGAGGCGGCCAATTGGGACGAATTCGTCCTCCGCTACCGCCAGGAACTGGCCGCCAATCCCGAGGCTGTGTCCGCGCTGCGGGAAAAATGCGCCGGCCAAGTCACTACGCTGCTCTACGGGGCCAAGGATGAGGCGCACAATCAGGCGGTCGTGCTGAAGGAAGTGCTGCAATCCGGAAATTCGGCACCTGGCGTAGCCTAGTTCCACCGTCCCCCATCGACAGCCATGACAAAATGCGCTGGTGTCGCACGCGGCGCGGCATTATCGGAACCGCGCCCTTCGTCTTCGCCATCGCCGCCCACGCACACCGTCTGGGGGATCTCGCTACCCATGCCGCAAAAGCGCAGGCCGATCTGGTCCAGCAATGTCGCGCTCCTGGCGGCCGCGCTTGGCGGACTCGCGGCCGGACTGATGCTCTATTTCGTCGGCGGCCGGGGATCGGCATCGTTTGTCTGGGGCTTCGCCACCCTCCCCGTCCTTCTCAGCCTGCTGGTCCAGATCGTCACCTCGCTCCGACGCGGGGATGCGGGGCTGGACATCATCGCGGCGCTTTCGATGTCGGCGGCTCTGATCTTCCGCGAGCCGCTCGCCGCCAATGTCGTGGCGCTGATGTATGCGGGTGGGCAGTTTCTCGAGAACTACGCCGAGCGACGCGCGCGATTGGAGATGACGGCCCTGCTTGGCCGGGTCGCGCGAACCGCGATGCTGCACACGGCAGACGGATTGCGCGAGGTCGACATCGACTCGATCAAGCCGGGCGACCGGCTTCTGATCCGCAAGGGCGAGGTCCTGCCCGTCGATGGCCGCATCGCCTCCGCAAGTGCCCAGATCGACACGTCGGCCCTGACGGGCGAATCCATGCCGGTCAGGCTATCGGCCGATGACGAAGCGCTGAGCGGCATGATGGGGATCGGCTCTTCCTTCGATCTGATCGCGACCCGACCGGCGGCGGAAAGCGCTTATGCGGGCATCGTCCGCCTCGTCGAGGCGGCGCAGCAATCCAAGGCGCCGGCCGTGCGCATGGCCGATCGCTATGCGCTCTGGTTCCTCGCCCTGACGCTGCTTCTGGCGGGTGGCGCATGGATCTGGAGCGGCGATCCGATCCGGGCGCTCGCCGTGCTGGTGGTGGCGACACCCTGCCCGCTGATCCTCGCCGTTCCGGTAGCGATCATCGCCGGCATATCGCGCGCCGCCAAGCTGGGCGTGCTGGTCAAGGGCGGGGATGCTCTGGAAGCGCTGGGCCGCGCCCGCGTCGCCGTGCTCGACAAGACGGGAACGCTGACCCATGGCCACGCGGAACTGACCGACACCTGGGTCGCGCCGACCTTCGACGCCAATGAGGTACTGCGGCTGGCGGCCTCGCTCGACCAGGCGTCAACCCATGTCATGGCGCAGGCGCTGATCCAGGCGGCGCACGCCCGCTCGCTTCAGCTTTCGACGCCGACCGAGGTCGACGAGATGGCCGGCGCGGGGCTTTCCGGCGTCGTGGACGGCCGCCGGGTCGCGGTCGGTGGCAGCGCCTTCGCCAAGTCTCACATCACCCTCCCGCCTAACCGGGTGACGCCGCGCTTTCCGAGCAGCACCGCGACGATCGACGTCGTCGTCGACGGCACGCTGGCGGGCATTCTCGTGCTTTCTGACCCGCTCCGCACCGATGCCGCATCGGTCATCGATCGACTACGCAAGGCCGGCATCGACCGCATCGTGCTCGCCACCGGCGACCGCGCCGCGGTCGCCCGACCGATCGTGGACCAGATGCGTCTCGACGAACTGCGCTCCGATCTGTCACCGCAGGCGAAGGTCGATGTCGTGCTGGCCGCCCGCGCGGCCGGCCCCGTCATGATGGTGGGCGATGGCGTCAACGATGCGCCGGCTCTTGCCGTCGCCGATGTCGGCGTCGCCATGGGCGCACGCGGCGCGGCGGCTTCGTCGGAATCCGCCGATGTCGTGCTGCTGGTCGATCGGCTCGACCGCCTGGCCGACGCGATCGGCATATCGCATCGCTCGGCAAAAATTGCCCTGCAGAGCGTGGTCGTTGGCCTCGGGCTGTCGATCCTCGCCATGATCGCCGCCGCGCTCGGCTACCTGCCGCCGCTGCAGGGCGCGCTGCTGCAGGAGGCGATCGACGTCGCCGTGATCCTGAATGCCTTGCGCGCGCTGCGAGGATAACCGCGCAAAGCTCTGACCGGATTCGCTTTTGTCGGCGCCAGGGCCTCGCCATGCCGGAGATCTCTCCCCGGCATGTCTGATTGGAAAGGAGACGCTATTCGGCGGCTTCAGCGAAGCGTGCGCGCAGCTGCCGGGCGGCGGCGACCATGTTGATCAACGCCGGACGGACCTCCTCCCACTTGCGGGTCTTCAGCCCGCAATCCGGATTGACCCAGATCTGCCCGGCCCGGAGCCGTTCGGCCGCCTTGCCGAGCAGGTCGGTCATTTCGGCCACGGCCGGGACGCGCGGCGAATGGATGTCATAGACGCCCGGGCCGATGTCGTTCGGGTAATTGTCGCCGACAAAGGCTTCGAGCAGTTCCATCTTCGAGCGCGAGGTCTCGATCGAGATCACGTCGGCATCCATCGCCGCGATGGCGTCGAGGATGTCGTTGAACTCGGAGTAACACATGTGGGTGTGGATCTGCGTCCGGTCGGCAACGCCCGAGGCGCAGAGCCGGAAGCTCTCCACGGCCCAGTCGAGATAGGAGCTCCACTCGCCACGCCGCAGCGGCAACCCCTCGCGAAGCGCCGCCTCGTCGATCTGGATCATCCGCGCGCCGGCTTTTTCGAGATCCAGCACCTCGTCGCGGATGGCGAGCGCGATCTGCCGGCAGGCGACGCTGCGCGGAACATCATCGCGCACGAACGACCAGTTGAGGATCGTCACCGGCCCCGTGAGCATGCCCTTCATCGGCTTGTCCGTGACCGACTGGGCATAGGCCCACCAGGCGACGGTCATTGGCTTTGGCCGCGAGACGTCGCCGAACAGGATGGGCGGGCGGACATAGCGGGAGCCATAGCTCTGCACCCAGCCCGCTTTGGTGAAGGCGAAGCCGCAAAGCTGCTCGCCGAAATACTGCACCATGTCGTTGCGCTCGAATTCGCCATGCACCAGCACGTCGAGCCCGATCTCTTCCTGCCAGCGGATCGCGGCTTCCGTCTCCTGCCGCAGGAACGCCTCATAGGCAGCCTCGTCCAGCGCGCCCTTGGCATGCGCCGCACGCGCCTTGCGCACCTCTGACGTCTGCGGGAACGAACCGATCGTCGTCGTCGGGAAGGAAGGCAGGTCCAGCACCGCCTGCTGCAGCTTGCGCCGCTCGGCAAACGGGCTGGTACGGCGGGCGTGCTCGGCCGTGACGGCGGCGGAACGCGCAGCCACCGCCGCATCATGCACGCGGGGCGACGACGCGCGCGTGCTGGCTGCCAGCACCGAGGCGGCGATCTCCGGCGTCACGCTCTGCCGGCCTCCGGCAAGCGCGCGTCCGAGCGTCGCCAACTCGTCCATCTTCTGGACCGAGAAGGCCAGCCAGCTCTTCAGTTCGGCGTCGAGTTCCGCTTCGAGCTCCAGATCGATCGGCACATGCAGCAGCGAGCAGGAAGACGCGATCTGGATATGGTCCAAGCCGCGGCGCGCGACTACCGGCTCTAGCCGGTCGAGCAGGGTGGCAAGATTGGCGCGCCAGATGTTGCGGCCATCGATGACGCCGAGCGACAGCACAAGCCCGCGCGGCGCCTTGGCCAGCACGGCGTCCAGCTGCTCCGGGGCGCGGACGAGATCCAGATGCAGGCCCGCCACCGGCAGTTCCAGTGCCGTATCGAGATTGTCGCCGAGCGCACCGAAATAGGGCGTCAGCATCAGTTTCAGCTTCGGCAGCGCATAGGCGAACATGCCGTAGGCGACACGAAGCGCCTGCCGCGTCTTGTCGTCGAGGTCGAGCACCAGGCAGGGCTCGTCGATCTGCACCCAGTCGGCGCCGTTTGCCGCCAACCGGCGCAGCATCTCGACATAGACCGGCAGCAGGCCGGGCAGCAGCGACAGCGGATCGAGCGAGGCGTCCTTGCTCTTGCCGAGCTTGAGATAGCTCACCGGTCCGAGCAGCACCGGACGGGTCTCATAGCCGAGCGCCTTCGCCTCCAGATATTCGTCGAGCGGCTTGATCGAGGCGAGGCTGAAGCGCTGACCGGCCGTGAATTCCGGCACCATGTAGTGATAGTTGGTGTCGAACCATTTCGTCATTTCCAGCGCCGGCACGCCCTGGGCGGCGCCGTGGTGAGAATGGCCGCAATCCGCATGTCCGGCATCGCCCTGGCTGCCGCGCGCCATGGCGAAATAGATGTCGAGCGGCACGGGACCGCCGGGCCAGCCATAGATTTCCGGGATCGCGCCGACCATGACGCTGGTATCGAGCACATGGTCGTAGAGCGAGAAATCGTTCGAAGGGATGACGGTGACGCCATGGGCGTGCTGGCGCGCCCAGTTGGCGGCACGCAGTGCAGCGGCGCTGGCGAGCAGGTCGTCGGCGTTCGACAGGCCGGACCAGTAACTTTCCAGCGCGGTCTTGAGCTCGCGGCGCAGACCGATCCGCGGCGTGCCGAGCGTGGCAACGGGAAGAGAAGAGAAAGACATCGGCTTACCCCAATTGTTTGGGGGCAAAGGCCGAGCGGACGCATGCGTGAGGTCCCGGCGTCGGAACGGCGGGCGCAAGCGCACCACCGGGACACCCCGCCCAGGGACGTTATGATGTCGCGGCAGGTCTCCTGGCTCGCGGGTCGCCGCCCCGGTCCGGCCTTCCCGAAGCGATCGCTTCAGTGACACGAATTGGACCCGGGCTCGCCGCTCACAGTTGCGGGGGCAGCTCCGGTATTGCCTCGGACGAGACGCACCGGATTCCCTCTTAGCCCTGGCGCCGCGCAAACGGCCCAGGGAACCACGACGAACCACTCCTAGGGACAGCGCTGTGGTCCGTCAAGTCGGATATAAAGATATCCTTATATCCGCATAGACTTCGGCTATTGGAAGGCCGCCTCATAGGCTTCCGGCTTGAAGCCGATCAGCAGTCGACCGTCGCCGAGATCGGCGATCGGGCGCTTGATCATCGAGGGCTGCGCCTGCATCAGGCCGATCGCCTTGTCCGCGTCGAGATCCTGCTTGTCCGCGTCGGCGAGCTTGCGGAAGGTGGTACCGGCCCGGTTCAGCACGGTTTCCCAGCCGAGCTCGCCGACCCAGCGGTCGAGATGCGCCCGGTCGATTCCGGTCGCCTTGTAGTCGTGGAACGCGTAGGAAACGCCTTTCGCATCAAGCCACTGCCGGGCTTTCTTCATCGTGTCGCAGTTCTTGATGCCGTAGATGGTAACCGTCACGCCGTCTCTCCTGTCGATCTCAGCGGCGGCGGAACAGGCCGCCGATTCCCTCCGCGGATCATAACGGGCTGCGCGCGGCGCGGGCACATCCGCGTGCCAGAAAGCCCCGTCACCCAGGGCATGCGGCCATGCGCCCTGTCCGGTGCGATTGACCTGCAGATGGCACGCCGAATATAGCTTCGGTTGCATTATCATTAACGTGGATTCACCCTTGACTGTTCAAAGGCTTCCGGCCGCCGGCCTGACCGCCGCTCCGCGCTCGATGCCCGATGGACAGGGCCGGGGGCTCCGCCGTCGCACGTCCCTGCCCCGATTGGCGCTGTTGCTCGCGCTGACGACGGCGCTGGGTGGCTGTGTCGTCGTCGGACCGGACTACCAGAAGCCCAACCTTTCGCTGCCGACGAAATGGGGCAGCGGCACCGCCTCCAAGCCGTCCAAGCCGCCGGAACTCTCGCAATGGTGGCGGCGGCTGGGCGACCCCATGCTCGACGAACTGGTCAACGAGGCCGTCGCCGGCAATCTCGACGTCGCCAGCGCCAAGGCCAGCATCCGCGAAGCGCGCGCCAGCTACCGCCAGACGGTCGGCGCCCTGTTTCCCTCCGCCAATGGCTCGGCCGGCGCCGATCGCGGCAAGAGCGGCGGTTATGTCTCGAACCAGTTCCAGGCCGGGCTCGACGCCAGCTGGGAGCTCGACCTGTTCGGCGGCAACAAGCGCGCGGTCGAGGCGGCCCGCTACGGCATGGATGCGGCTGAGGAAGAGCTGCGCGCCACGCTGCTGACGCTGATCGGCGACGTCGCCACCAACTATGTCTCGGCGCGCGGCTATCAGGCACGCATCACGCTCGCCAAGCGCACTGCCGCCTCGCAGCGGGAGACGGCGGCGATCACCCGCAACAAGTTCGAGGCCGGCGGCGCCACGGCCGCCGATGTCGCGACCGCCGAGGGCCAGGCCAGCAGCACCGAGGCCGGCATTCCGTCGCTCGAAGCCGCCTATGCCGAAACCGTGCATCGGCTCTCCGTCCTGACCGGCCGCGCGCCGAGCGCGCTCGTCGACCGCATGAAGGCACCGAAGCCGGTTCCCGCCCCTCGCCTGCCGATCCCGACCGGCATCCCGGCCGATGTGCTGACGGCCCGGCCGGACGTCCGCCTTGCCGAAGCGCAATATGCCAGCGCCACGGCGAAGATCGGCCAGGCGGAAGCGGCGCGCTATCCCAGCGCCAGCCTCACCGGAAACATCGGCACCAGCGGCGCCAAGCTCGGCGACCTCGGCAAGGGCTCGTCGATCAGTTGGTCCTTCGGCCCCAGCCTGACCGTGCCGATCTTCAATGCCGGACAGTTGAAGGCCGCCGTCGAGGTGACCCAGGCGCAGCGCGACCAGAGCTTCATCGCCTATCAGGCGGCCGTGCTCTCCGCGCTGGAAGACGTGGAGAACGCCATTGTCGCGCTGGCGCAGGAGCGCATCCGCTCCGGCAAGCTCGCCTCCGCGGCGCGCTCCTATGCCGAGGCCAACCGCCTCGCCAGCACGCTGTTCCAGGCCGGCTCGTCGAGTTTCCTCGACGTGCTCACTGCCGAGCGCTCGCTCTATTCGGCGTCGGACGCGCGGATCGAGAGCCGGGTCGCCATCGCTACGGACTATATCGCGCTCAACAAGGCGCTGGGCGGCGGCTGGGACGGCGCGATCGACAGTTCGCGGCCGGTCATCGTCGACAAGCGGACGGGCCCCCATCTTGCCCGGCCCTAGTCCACACCGCGCCGCCGCCCTTTCCGACGACACCGCCCAACCGACGTCGTGCGCCGACCGATCGCGCACCCGGTCCCGGCGTCTCCCACAACCTGTTCGAAAGCCGTCCGCATGAGCCCGAAATCCCCGCGACGAAAGTCCCGCATCTCCCTCCTGGTCGTTGCGCTGATCGTGCTGGCGGGCGTCGGCTATTTCTTCCGGTCCAGTTTCACGGGCCCCGAGGCACCGCCGATGATGACCGCGATCGTCTCCACCGGCGCCGTCGAGGAAACCGTTCTGGCGACCGGCACGCTGAAGCCGTCGAAGCTGGTTGCCGTCGGCGCGCAGGTTTCCGGCCGGGTCACATCGCTCAAGGTCGAGCTGGGCCAGCAGGTCAAGAAGGGCGACCTGATCGCCGAGATCGACTCGGTGACGCAGGAAAACGCGCTCCGCACCGCCAAAGCCGCGCTTGCCAACATCCGCGCGCAACGTGTCGAGAAGGAAGCCTCGCTGCGGCTGGCCGAGCAGACGCTAGCACGGCAGAAGTCCATGCTGGCGCAGAAGGCCGTCTCGCAGGCCGATTTCGAGACCGCCGAGGCCAACGTCAAGACGACACGCGCCCAGATCGAAGCGCTCGACGCCAGCATCATCGAGTCGGAAGTCGCCGTTTCGACCGCCGAGGCTAATCTCGGCTACACGCAGATCACCGCGCCGATCGATGGCACCGTATTGTCCGTCGTCACGCAGGAAGGCCAGACGGTCAACGCCGCGCAGTCGGCGCCGACCATCGTCATCATGGGCCAGCTCGACGTGATGACGGTTCGTGCCGAAATCTCCGAGGCCGACATCGTCCGCGTGAAGGCGGGCCAGCCGATCTATTTTACCATCCTGAGCGATCCCGAGCGGCGCTACGAGGCGACCCTCGCCTCGATCGAGCCGGCGCCTGAATCTATCCGCAACGACAGCAGCTTCAGCACGTCGGCCACCACGAGTTCGTCCTCCGCGACGTCGTCGGCGATCTATTACAATGGCATCTTCAACGTCCCGAACGAGGATGGCCGGCTCCGCACCTACATGACTGCGGAGGTGCACATCGTGCTCGGCCGCGCCGACGACGCCCTGATCGTGCCGGCCGTGGCGCTTGGGCCCCGCAACGCCGATGGCAGCTATACGGTGCGGGTCGTCGAGGGCGACAAGATCTCGCCCCGCAAAGTCGAAATCGGCCTGAACGACAAGGTGATCGCCGAAGTCCGCTCCGGCCTGCAGAAGGGCGACAAGGTCGTGACGGGCGAGGGATCGGCCACGGCGCGCGCCCCGGGCGGACGCCGGATGGGCGGCCCGCCCATGGGGTTCTGAGCCGATGCACGCCCCTTCGGCCACGGAGCCGCTGATCAAGCTGACTGGTCTCCGGCGCGAGTTTCCCTCCGGCGAGGAAACGATCGCGGTCCTGCGCGATATCGATCTCTCGATCGCCGCCGGCGAAATGGTGGCCATAGTCGGCGCCTCCGGCTCCGGCAAGTCGACGCTGATGAACATTCTCGGCTGCCTCGACCGGCCGACGACCGGCAGCTATCGCATTTCCGGCCGGGAGACTTCCTTGCTGGAGCCGGACGAGCTGGCGGCGCTGCGGCGCGAACATTTCGGCTTCATCTTTCAGCGCTATCACCTGCTGGCCGAACTGACCGCGCTCGGCAATGTCGAGATCCCCGCCGTCTATGCCGGCCAATCCCCGCAGGACCGGCAGGTTCGCGCCGCCGCCCTGCTGGGCCGGCTCGGCATGGCCGACCGCACCGACCATCGCCCGGGCCAGCTTTCCGGCGGCCAGCAGCAGCGCGTCTCGATCGCCCGCGCGCTGATGAACGGCGCCAACGTCATCCTCGCCGACGAGCCGACCGGCGCGCTCGACCGACATAGCGGCGAGGAAGTGCTGAAGATCCTCGAAGAGCTCCATGCCGAGGGCAAGACGGTCATCATCGTCACCCACGACATGGCGGTCGCAGCCCGCGCCGAACGCATCATCGAGATCAGCGACGGCGTCATCATCTCGGATACGCGCAAGGCCAAGGAGATCCCTGCCCCGGCCTCCGATCGCGGCACATCGCCCGCAAGGTCCAAGGGTCGCCGCTGGACCTCGATCCTCGACCGCGCCGGCGAAGCGCTGCGCATGGCGCTCTTGTCGATGCGCGCCCACAAGCTGCGCACTTTCCTCACCATGCTCGGCATCATCATCGGCATCGCGTCGGTGGTGAGCGTGGTCGCGCTGGGCGAAGGCTCGCGCCAGAAGGTGCTCGCCAACATCTCAGGCCTCGGCACCAACACGCTGGAGATCTTCGCCGGCAAGGATTTCGGCGACATACGCTCCGGCAAGATCACGACGCTGGTCGTGGCCGACGCCAACGAACTGGCGAAGCAGCCCTATGTCGCGGCGGTGACGCCCACCGTCTCCACCAGCAGCTCGGTCCGCTTCGGCTCCAAGGAGGCAAGCGCGCTCGTCAATGGCGTCAGCGAACAGTACTTCGCCGCCAAGGGCACGACACTTGCGGCCGGCCAGTTCTTCGACGCGGGAAGCGTGCGGACGATGGCGCAGGACGTCGTCATCGACGAGAACACCCGCAAGGCGCTGTTTTCCGACTTCAACGGCAGCCCGGTCGGCCAGGTCATCCTGATCGGCCAGGTGCCGGCGCGCATCGTCGGCGTCGCCAAGCCGCAGCAGGGCGGCTTCGGCTCAAGCCAGAATCTGTCGCTGTTCCTGCCCTACACCACGGTGCAGGCCCGCTTCCTCGGCAGCCCCTCGCTGCGCTCCATCACGGTCCGCGTCAGCGACGACGTGCCGACCGACCTCGCCGAAGCCGCAGTCACGACGTTCCTGACCCAACGACACGGCACCAAGGACTTCTTCATCCTCAACACCGACGACATCCGCCAGACGATCACCGCCACGACGGCGACGCTGACGCTGCTGGTCGCCTCGATCGCGGTCATTTCGCTGATCGTCGGCGGGATCGGCGTCATGAACATCATGTTGGTCTCGGTATCGGAACGCGTCTCGGAGATCGGCGTGCGCATGGCCGTGGGCGCGCGGCAGGGCGACATCCTGCAACAGTTCCTGATCGAGGCGATTCTCGTCTGTCTTATCGGCGGGCTGATCGGCATCGGCACGGCGCTCGGCTTCGGCGCCGTTTTCAGCGCCTTCAGCTCCAATTTCAGCCTGATCTACTCGACCACCTCGATCGTCGTCGCCTTCTTCTGCTCCAGCCTGATCGGCGTGGTCTTCGGCTATCTGCCGGCGCGCAACGCTTCCCGGCTCGATCCGGTCGTGGCGCTCGCCAAGGGATAGCGCGCGCAACGGCGCCTTCCTGCGCTGGTACGACACTTGCTTCGATCGAACGTGACCGCGCCGCCCGGACCACCGGGCGGCCGGCGCGCGCGATCACGGAGCAGCAGGCATGACACAGGACACCCGGGAACTCGACGAATTGGCGCAGCGCGCCCGCTTCGAGCTCGATTGCGTCAACTATCCGGCGCGCGAATGGGTGACGCCGCGTTTCGTGGACGGCCAGCCCGTGCATGACGTCGTCATCGTCGGCGGCGGCCAGAACGGCCTCGCCCTCGCGTTTCGCCTCATGAAGGAGCGGGTCACCAATATCCGCGTGCTCGATCGCAACCCGGCCGGCCGCGCCGGGCCGTGGAAGACCTATGCCCGCATGCACACCTTGCGCACGCCCAAGACGGTCTCCGGCCCCGAGCTCGGCACGGCCGCCCTCTCCGTCCGGGCCTGGTATGAGGCAAAATACGGCAAGGAAGCCTGGGCCCGGCTCGGCAAGATCCCGCGCGGCGACTGGCACGACTATCTCGAATGGATGCGGCACACGGTCGGCATCCCCACGACCCACGACGCCGAAGTCGTCGACATCGCGCCCCGCGAGGACGGCTACCTCGCGGTCGCCGCCCGGATTGGCGGCGTGGTCGAGACGATCCTGGCGCGCAATGTCGTCCTGGCGACCGGCATCGAAGGCGCCGGGCGTTGGGCCGTTCCCGCGCTCATCGAGAAGGCTCTGCCGCGCGAGCGCTATGCGCACACCTCCGAGGCCATCGACTTCGCGGCCCTCCAGGGCAAGCGCGTCGCCGTACTGGGCGCCGGCGCCTCGGCTTTCGACAATGCCGCGACCGCGCTGGAGCATGGCGCGGCCTCCGTCGACCTGTTCGCGCGTCGCCGCGTCCTGCCCCGGATCAATCCGAACCGCTGGATCGAATTTGTCGGTTTCATGCGCCATTTCGGCGATCTGGACGATGCGCAGAAATGGTCGTTCATGCGGCACTTCCTCGGCATGAACCAGCCGCCGCCGCAGGACACCTTCGAACGCTGCGCCCGCTTCGATCAATTCGATCTGCATCTCGGCAGCCCGTTCGATAGCGTCGATTTCGACGGCCACGCGATCCGGTTGAGGACGCCGCGCGGCACGTTCGATTGCGACTTCCTGATCGTGGGGACAGGCTTCGTCATCGACTTGACCAATCGGCCGGAAACCGCCGGCTTCGCCGACAAGATCGCGCTCTGGTCCGATCGCTTCCAGCCAGCGCCCGGCCAGGAAGACAAGACGCTGGCCGGCTATCCCTATCTCTCCGGCAGCTTCCAGTTCACCGAGAAGGTGCCCGGCGGCGCGCCATGGCTTAAGCATGTCTACAGCCACACCTTCGGCGCCATGGCGAGCCTTGGCGGCGCGGCCGGCATCTCGCAGTTGAAGTTCAGCACAGACCGGATCGCGCTCGGCATCACGCGCCAGCTCTTTCTCGACGATGCCGAGACCTACCTGCCGAGCCTGCAGGCCTATGACGTCGTCGAGCTCGACACCTCGGCCTTCGAGGCTGCCCGCGCCGCGCGCCAGGCCAAGGTCGCCTGAAGCGCAGCCGAACCGTGAGAGCTAGCCGCCGGGATGCAGTCCCGGCGCCTCGCTGCCGGTGCTGGCGACATACTCGCTGTAGCCGCCGCCATACTGGTGGATGCCGTCCGGCGTCAGTTCGAGCACGCGATTGGAAAGCGCGGCCAGGAAGTGGCGATCGTGCGAGACGAAGATCATGGTGCCCTCGAATTCCGAGAGCGCCGCGATCAGCATTTCCTTGGTCGCCATGTCGAGATGGTTGGTTGGCTCGTCGAGCACCAGGAAGTTCGGCGGATCGAACAGCATCTTGGCCATGACCAGACGCGCCTTCTCGCCACCCGACAGCACGCGGCAACGCTTGTCGATATCGTCGCCGGAGAAGCCGAAGCAGCCGGCGAGCGCCCGCAGCGCGCCCTGCCCCGCCTGCGGGAACGAGCCTTCCAGCGACTCGAACACCGTCTCGTCGCCGTCGAGCAGTTCCATCGAGTGCTGGGCGAAATAGCCCATCTTGACGCTGCCGCCGAGGGTCACCGTCCCCTGGTCCGGATCGGACGTGCCGGTGACGAGCTTCAGAAGCGTCGACTTGCCCGCGCCATTGACGCCCAGGATGCACCAGCGCTCCTTGCGCTGGACCTGGAAATCCAGGCCGGCATAGATCGACTGGCTGCCATAGCCCTTGTGCACGTTCTTGAGGCTGACGACGTCGTCGCCCGAACGCGGCGCGGGGCGGAACTCGAACTGCACCGACTGGCGGCGCCGCGGCGGCTCGATCCGGTCGATCTTCTCCAGCTTCTTCACCCGGCTCTGCACCTGCGCGGCGTGGGATGCGCGCGCCTTGAAGCGCTCGATGAACTTGATTTCCTTCTGCAGCATCGCCTGCTGGCGCTCGAACTGCGCCTGGCGCTGTTTTTCGCCCAGCGCGCGCTGCTGCTCGTAGAAATCGTAGTTGCCAGAATAGGTGGTGAGCGAACCGCCGTCGATCTCGACCACCTTGTTGACGATGCGGTTCATGAACTCGCGGTCATGCGAGGTCATCAGCAGCACGCCGTCATAGCCCTTGAGGAAGGCCTCCAGCCAGATCAGGCTTTCGAGATCGAGATGGTTGCTCGGTTCGTCGAGCAGCATGCCATCCGGCCGCATCAGCAGGATCCGAGCGAGAGCGACGCGCATCTTCCAGCCGCCCGAGAGCCCGCCGACATCGCCGTCCATGCGCTTCTCGCTGAAGCTCAGCCCCGCGAGCACCTCGCGCGCCCGGCCCTCCAGCGCATAGCCATCCAGCTCCTCGAAGCGGCCCTGGATATCGCCATAGCGCGCGACGATGGCATCCATCTCGTCCATCCGGTCGGGATCGGCCATGGCCGACTCGAGCTCGGCCATCTCGGCGGCCAGTTCGCTCACGGGTCCCGCGCCGTCCATCACCGCCGACACCGCGCTGCGGCCCGACATCTCGCCGACATCCTGGCTGAAATAGCCGATCGTCACGCCCGGATCGATCGAGACCTGCCCGTCGTCCGGCTTCTCCTCGCCGGTGATCATGCGGAACAGCGTGGTCTTGCCGGCGCCGTTCGGTCCGACGAGGCCGACCTTCTCGCCCTTCTGCAGTCCCATCGACGCGTCGATGAAGAGGATCTGATGGCCGTTCTGCTTGGAGATGTTATCGAGACGAATCATGGGGTCCGCGGCGTCCGGGAGGATCTGAAGCGGCCTTATAGCCATTCGGGCGGACGCGCCAAACCCTTGCCGTGCCTGAAGCGGAGCGAAGACCGGCGCCGCCTTGGCGATGCCGGCCTCTTCCATTCGCGTCCCGGTCAGGCGGGTCGACGCCTTGCCTTCGATGTCAGGCGGACGGCCCGAAGCGCGACGACGATGCAGAGCAGCGGGGCCAGCGCGAAGACGGACCCCAGCCAAAGCGCCGCCTTCGATGCCCCGGCGATGCCGCCCGGCTCGGCGATTCCCGCGAAATTGGCCACCATGCCGGCGCAGGCCGTGCCGAAGGCGATGGCAAAGAGCTGCACGGTCGTCACGCCGCCGGCGGCCAGATCCTGATCACCGTCGGTGACGCTGCCATAGACCCGCGTCACCAGGCTGGGCCAGGCGAGGCCGATGCCGAACCCGACCAGCACGAGGCCGACGCATATCGGCAGCAGATAGGCGGGGTCGCCCGCGCCATGCACCGGCATGAAGAAGGCGAACAGCGTCAGGCCTGTCGTGACCAGTACCGGCCCGGCGACAACCAGCCTGTCGCCATGGCTTTCCTGCCAGCGCGAGCTCAGCAGCGACGCCGCCGTCCAGCCAAGCGCCATCAGGGCGGCGAGATAGCCGGCCCAGATCGGCGACTGGCCATGCAACTGGCGCAGCAGATAGGGCACGAAGACCTCGGGCTGCATACCGATCATCAGCAACGCGATGGTGAGGTACAAGGCGCCGAGCGGGGTCGCGATGCTGAAGGCCCGCTTGGGAAGCAGCCGCGTGCCGCCCCTGCCATCCGCCGCCGCAATCAGGGCAATCATGGCGAGACCGGCCAGCAAGCCCGCGAGATTCCACGACAATTCCGCCGAAAGGCTGCCGGCCGAAACTGCCAGCACCGCCCCTGTCAGAAGAACGAGTTGCAGCAGCGGCACGGACTGTTGTTCCTGCCCATCCCGGCTGGCTCTTGGCAGCGTGGCAAAGGCGAGCAGCGCGAAAGCGACCGTCAAGGGGATCAGGGACCAGAACGCCGCCCGCCAGGCGCCATATTCAGCGAACACGCCGCCCACGGCCGGTCCGACCAGCGTGGCGACGCCGAACATCGCCGACACCAACCCGATCGCCCTGCCCCAGAGCCGTTCCGGCAGGACCAGGCGCGTCAGGCCATAGGCCAGCGCATAGAGGAATCCGCCACCCAGCCCCTGCACGCTCCGCCCGACCAGCATGACCGGCATGTTGGGCGAGAGCGAGCAGATGAGCGTCCCGCCGGCGAAGAGCATCGACGCCACGACATAGGCGGCGCGCGGGCCGGCGCTTCGCAGCAGCTTGGCGGTCAGCGCCGCGCCGAGGATCGACGCCACGACGAAAAGCGTGGTGGTCCACGCATAGAAGTCGAGACCGCCAATATCGACGATCACCGAGGGCATCACGGTCGTCGCGATATACATGTTCACCGCATGCAGTGTGACGCCGCCCGAAAGCGCGATCGCATAGATGGCGTTCTTGCCGGTCAGCAATTCGCCCCAACCCGCGGGGGAAGTCGGCGGCGCACTCGCCACCATCTGGCCAGCGGTCGGCGCTGGCACATCGAGATCAAAATTCATGTCGGCACTCCATTGGGCGACGAGTCGTCGCCAACCGACACGGCTTATAGAACCTCAACCAATGTTGAGGTCAAGGGTCGGATCCGCATCGCTTGCCGCCTCGGTGGGCAACAGGCGGCGCGGGCCGGAACCACGCTGACCCAGTTCATCGTCGGGATTGCGCAGGGGACAATCTTCCAGGGACAGGCAGCCGCAGCCGATGCAGCTGGTGAGCTGGTCGCGCAACTGCACCAGGCTCTCGATCCGCGCCTCCAGCATGTCCTTCCAGGTCTCGGTGAAATGACGCCAGTCGCGCGCATTTGGCGTGTGATCGTGCGGCAGGTCGCGCAACGCCTCGCTCACCGTGGCAAGCGGGATGCCCGCGCGCTGGGCAATGCGGATGATGGCTATCCGGCGCAGCACCGAGCGGGGGTAACGCCGCTGGTTTCCCTGCGTACGCTCGCCGGCGATCAGCCCCTTGGCCTCGTAGAAATGCACCGTGGAGACGGCAATCCCACTGCGACGGGCAACCTCGCCCACCGCCAGCATGGCCTTGCGTTCTGGATCCGACATTGAAAACCTCATGTTTGCATGAGGTTATAGCGCGCGGTGACGGAAACGAAAGAAGCGTCGCGAGGGCTCGCGACGCTTCTTGTCCTGCGCTGGCGAGAGGAACCGGCCCCGCCCCTTGCAGGACGGAACCGATTGCATCGGAGCCAAGCCTATTTGCCGCCCCACTGCTCGGGGTAGCCCGGCAGGTCCTGGCAGCCGCAGAGGCTGTAATGCAGCGCCGGCATGCGCTCGTCGATATAGCTCGCCAGCGTCTCCTGCGTGATGGCCGGCTGCGGCAGGTTCCATTCCGGACCCGGGATCGACTTGCCGTCGAGGATATCGAGCGCCGCGATAACAGGCGTACGCCACTGATAGGTCGGATAGGACGGAGCAATGGCGACCAGATTTTCCTTCTGCCACTTGCGCAGGAAGTCCTGCTGGTCCTCGCCGCTGATCACGGGATAGGGCAGACCGGCATCCTCGAAGGCTTCGAGCGCGGCGGTCGCCGTATCACCGGCGTCCATCCACACCGCGTCGATCTTCTGGCCACGGTTGATGTAGTCCTCGACCACCGACTTGGTCTTGGCGCGATCGCTGCCGGTGAATTCCGAACCGATCACATTGATGCCGGCCTCGTCGAAGATCGACTTGGCGGCCGAATAGCGCGTCTCGAGCACGTCAACCCCGGCGACGATCCGGAGCGCCAACACGTTGGAGCCCTTCGGCAGCTTGCTGGCGATGAATTCGCCCGAGGTGATGCCGAAGCCATAGCCGCCAACGGGGTGGATGTAGGTGACGGGGCACTTGGTGTTCACGCCACGATCGAAGACGATGACCGGCAGCTTTTCACAGGCGGCCTCGACCGCGGGCGTCAGCGCGGCGGTGGTGGTGGGCGAGACGATCAGCACGTCGCACTTGCCGCCATCGAGCAGCGACTGGATGTCGGAGATCTGCTTGTCGTCCTTGCCTTCGGCGTCGAGGATGACGAGTTCCTTGATCCGGTCCTTCTGAAGCGCGGCCTCGCCCTTCAGATTGTTGAGGCCGACCACACGCCAGGGATTGAAGACGCCGGCGTTCGAGAAGCAGATCGTATGCGGACCGTCCTTCTTGAACTTGGCGGTATCGATCATCGCGCCGCCGAGATGCTGCTCCCAGGGCTTGCCATCCGGGCCCTCGGCCTTGGTCGAGAGCAGGTCGCGCTGCTTCTTGAACTCGACGGGATCGTTGAATTCCTGGGCATAGGCAGCGGTTGAAAACGCGACCGCCAGCGTTGCCGCCAAAATCGATCTGAATTGCATCCCTCGTCTCCTCTCCATTGACGAACTTCTTCTTGAATTGCCGCCGGAGCGGACAATCAGCTTGAGCGGCGGTGGCGCAGGACGCTCGCCCCTACGGCCGCAATCAGGATGACGCCCTGCAGGCTGTCGCGCAGTGCCTGCGGAAGGCCGAGCAGGTTGAGCAAGGTGAACAGCGCGAACAGGCTGAGCGCGCCGAACAGGGCGCCGACGACGGAGCCGCGCCCTCCGAGCAACTGCGCCCCGCCGATGACGCAGGCGGCGATCGCCTGCAATTCCAGTCCCCGCCCCGCATTGACCGAGACGCCCGAGAAGCCGCCGATCAGGATGCCGGCCGTGACGGCTGACAGCGCGGAAATGACGAAGGCGGCAATACGCGTCGGCTTAACCGGGACACCGGCGAGTTCCGCTGCGCGCGGATTGTCGCCGACGGCGAGCAGCCGCTTGCCATAGGCGGTCGCATGCAATCCCCACCACGCGAGAGCCGTGACAACGACCAGGATGATGACCGCAATGGGCAGGACGCCGAGCAGCGGCACGTCGCGCAGCACCAGTCGGCCAAGATCGCGGAAGTTGTCCGGCAGGTCTCCGCGCGGCGCGCCCCCGGACCAGGCAAGCGCCAGTCCGTTGATGAGCAGCATCATGCCCAGGGTGGCGATGATCGAGGGCACCTTCAGGAACGACACGATCAGTCCATTGGCGAGACCGACCGCCAGCCCCATCGCATAGAGCCCGGCGATCACCGGCCAGGTCATGGTGGGATCACCGCCGATCAGCATCGACGCGGCCAGCACGACCAGGGTTACGACGGCGCCCATCGAAAGATCGAAGCCGCCGGACAGGATGACGTAGAGCTGGCCGCAGGCGAGGATGATCAGAGGGGCGGCGCGGCGCAGGAAGTTCATGAACAGCGCGGCGTCGAGATAGTTGGGCTGCAGGATCGCGATCCCCGCATAGAGGACGACGAATATCAGAAGCGCGAAATTGAGCCCCCGCAGCGAGATGCGCCTTGCCGGACGGGCGGTGTCGGGAATGGCGGTCATGCGACGTGCCCCTTGTTGCGGACCGCATAGACCGCGACCGCCGCGATGACGATGGCGCCGCGCAACACCTGCTTCAGGAAGGCATCGACGCCGAACATGTTGAAACTGGCATCGAGGCTCGCAAACAGCAGGACGCCGGCAATGGTGCCGAGCACGCCGCCCTTGCCGCCCGAAAGCGCCGTCCCGCCGATGACGACGATGGCGATGGATTCGAGATCGTAGATGCCGTCGCGGCCGATCCAAGGCGTGCCGGATTGCAGGCGCGCGGCGAGATAGAGGCCGGCGATGCAAGCGCCCAGGCTGGCGAGGATGTGGGCCGACAGCACGAAACGCTCGACCCGCAGGCCCGCGAGCTTGGCGCCATCCGGGTTGCCGCCAACCGCATAGAGATGCGCGCCGAAGCGCGTCTTGGCCAGCACGAACCAGGCCAGCAGCGCAAAAACTGCCAGCAGCAGCACCGGCAGCGGCACGCCGAAGAGCCCCTGATAGGCCAAGGCCTGGAACTCCGGCGCGACGCGGCCGCCGAGATAGGTGAAGCCGGCCGACAGCAAGCCTTGCAGGATGAGCCCGGTCGCTAGGGTGGCAATCAGCGGATTGATGCCCCAATAGGCGACCAGTCCGCCATTGATCGCGCCGATGACGAGCGAAAGCGCCAGGCAGGCTGCGACCGCCGGCACGATCATGCCGGGATCGCCCTGCATCAGATAGGAGGCGAGCACGGCGACGGTGCTGATCAGCGCCGCGACGGAAAGATCGATCGAGCCGACGAGAATGGCGAAGGTCTGGCCCAGGCCGACCAGCCCGAGCGCCACGGTCCGCTGCAGCAGCCCTGCGAGGCCAGCAAGGGAGATCTGGTTCGTCTGTCCGGTCACGACTGCGGCGGTCACGTAGATGATGGCCGCGAGCGCGATGACGACAAGCGGCACCGGCAGATCCCGGAAGCCACGACTCGTCCGGGGGGCAGCAACGGTATCGACGCTCATGACGGCCTCCCCGCGGCAACCGCAGCCGAGACCCCAAGCGCCAATTCCATGACAGCCCCTTCCTCGGCGCCGCCCGGCAGTTCGCCGGCTATGCGACCCTGGTGCATGACGAGGATGCGGTCGCTGACCCCGACGATTTCCGGCAGGTCCGACGACACCATCACGATGGCGCGGCCTTCATTCGCAAGCGTCCGCATGGTCTCGTAGATCGCGGCCTTGGCGGCGACGTCGATGCCGCGCGTCGGCTCCACGAATACGAAGACGCGCGGATCCTGCAGGAGCCAGCGGGCGATGATCGCCTTCTGCTGATTACCGCCCGAAAGCGTCGCGATCTCCTGCCCGAAATCGCCCGCCCGCACATCCATGGCCCGAAGGCTCTCATCGACCTTCGATCGCGCTCGCCCTCCGCCATGCGGCGAGGGCAGGGCCGGCGCCCTCGCCTGCAGCGTCAGCAGTGCGTTGTCGCGTACCGACTGGCGCGGCGCGATGCCTTCCCGCTTGCGATCTCCCGGCAGATAGCCGATCCCCGCCGCGGTCGCCTGCCGCGCCGAATGGATGGTGACGACCTTGCCGGAAATGCGGAATTCGCCGCGGTCGAACGGCGCATCGCCGAACAGGGCCTGCGCGAGCGCGTTCTTGCCGGAATCCTCGAGCCCCGCGACGCCGACAATCTCGCCAGCCCGCGCCACCATGTCGATGTCGCGGAGATGTCGGTTGTGACCGCCGACGATCTGCAACACCGGCAGGCCGGGCTTCGCAACGCCGCGTGGCGGGTAGAAGTCCTGCAACTCGCGCCCGACCATGGCGGTGACGATGTCGTGCACGGTCACGTCCTGCCGGTCGCGCGTCCAGATATGGCGGCCATCCTTGAGCACGGTCACCCGGTCGGCGATCGCCATCACTTCCGGCATGCGGTGCGAGCTATAAATGATGGCCACGCCTTCGGCCTTCATCCGGCCGACCAGATCCAGCAAGGCGCGGGCATCACGATCGTCGAGGGCCGCCGTCGGCTCGTCCATCACCAGGACCTTGGCGTTGATCAGCATGGCCTTGGCGATCTCGACCAATTGCTGCTCGGCGATCGACAGATCGGCCACCAGCGCGGTCGTCGGGATCGAGGCGCCGAGGCGTTGCAGCAGGGCGCGCGACCGGTCCTGCATCTGCCGTCGGTCGAGCAAACCCCAGCGCGTCGGCTCCATGCCGGTGAAGATGTTCTCGGCCACGGTGCGGAACGGCAGCAGACTGAGTTCCTGATGCACGATCGAGATGCCGGCCGCCCTCGCCTCCCGCGGATGTTGGAAGCGGACAGGCTGGCCTTCGAGCAGCACGTCGCCGCTGTCGGGGCGATAGCTGCCGCCCAATACCTTCATCAGCGTCGACTTGCCGGCGCCGTTCTCGCCGCAGATCACATGCACCTCCCCGGCGCGGCAGTCGAAGTCGACCGCGTCCAGCGCCTGGACGGCGTGGAAGGCCTTGCCAATGCCGCGCATTTCAAGAACGGCGGTCATGCGACCACGCTTTCCGCCGCGACCCGCTCGCCGGCCGCCTGCCATTCGCGCCGGATCAGCGCGATGCTGTCGGCGAACAACTGGTCCCTATCCTCGAACAGATCGCGCCAGACCCGCGTGGCGCCGGCAAGCTCGGGAACCGAGCGGCCGAACGCCTCGACCGTCAGCCAGCCGTCATAGCCGCAGCGGCGGAGCGCATCGAAATGCGCCGGGAACGGCACATGGCCGGTCCCCGGGACGCCACGGTCGCTTTCGGAGATGTGGTAGTGGTTGATCTCCCGGTGGTAAACTTCGTAAGTCTCGACCGGATGCTTCTCTTCGATATTGGCGTGGAAGGTGTCGAACATGTAGCCATAGTTCGGGTGATCCACCCGCCTATGGATGGCCGACGCCGCCGCCATGGTCGACATGACGTAGCACTCGAAGCGATTGACTGCCTCGGCGGAGATCAGGACGCCGGCGGGCGCGGCATATTCCGCCAAGGACCGCATCGCCTCGACGCACCAGGAGAGTTCATCCGCGCTCGGGCCAAGGCCGGTGAAATGCCCGACGGGCGAATGCACCGGTCCGGCGATGATCTCGCCGCCCATGGCATGGGTGCAATCGACCAGCCATTTGTGATGCTCCGTGGCCCGGGCGCGCACAGACGGGTCGGCGCTGATCGGATTGGCCTCGACCGGGACCGTGCCCGCCGTCGCCGCGGCAAGGCCGATGTCGCGCAGCAGCGCGCCCAACTCGGCATAACGTTTGACGTCGCCGGTGAAGACCGGCACTTCGACGCCGTCATAGCCGAGCGCCTTGAGACGCTCGAGCAAGGGCGCGTGCTCGGCCGTGATCTCGGCGCCCACGACAAGCAGATTGAACGCAGCCTTCAAGAACGGCCCCTCCCGGACGCATGCATTTGGACCGACCTCCCAGTCCCTAGGTCGACCGTGTCACATCGCCGGGATCGTGGCTTGCAACAATCCACATTGGTAAATAGCTTAAAACGGCTCTGGGTCCCGGAGGGGACCCGGGCAACCGGGAGCGGACCATGAACAAGCACGTCAATGCGGAAATCGACCCGAAGCCCAGGCCGACCGTGTTCCGCCAGCCAGGCTCGCTGATGTATGCCGATAACTGCCGCGATCTACAGATCGCCGCCGGTCGGGGCGAAGTCGAACTGCGCGCCTGGACGCGCGGCAGCTATCCCGGCACGTCTCTCGGCGAGCGGCTGCCCGGAATCTGCACCACAGGCTTCTGGGACGCGAAGTTCCAGCAGACCTGGGGCCTGAAGCGGCATTGCAACGAGGGCTTTAAGATCGCGTTCCTGTCGCGCGGCAGCCTGCGGCTGGTGGTGGACGACACCGAGCATCTGCTCCGGCAGGGCCAGTTCATCGTCATCCGTCCGTGGCAGCTACATTCGATCGGCGACCCGGTCGTCGGCCCCAGCCGGCTGCTCTGGCTCATTCTCGATGGCGGCCTGCGGCGGCCCAACGAAAGCTGGAGCTGGCCGGAGTGGATGGTGTTTTCCGAGGAGGAGGCGCACACGCTGGGCCGGATCCTGACGCAGAACAACCAGCCCGTCTGGGACGGCAACAGCGAACTTGCCAACGCCTTCGAGGCGATCGCGCCCATCCTCGCGAACCGGACGCCGGAGACGGGCGAGACGCGGCTCAAGGTGGCGATCAATACCGTCATGCTGGCCCTGATCGACCGCATGATGGAGCAGGTTCCGGCCCTGGATCCCAACCTCTCGACCGCCCAGAACACCGTCGCCATCTTCCTGCGCCGGCTGCCTGGCCGGGCGGAGGAAAGCTGGACGCTTGAGCTGATGGCGGAGGAATGCGGGCTGTCGCGGACGCGCTTTGCCGATTACTGCAAGCTGCTGACCAATATGAGCCCGTTGCAATATCTCCAGCATCTGCGCCTGGAGCGGGCAACCGTCATGCTGCAGGACGCCAAGCGGCCGAGCATCACCGACATCGCCATGGCCTGCGGCTTCAATTCCAGCCAGTATTTCTCCTACGCCTTCCGCAAGCGATACGGCTACGCCCCGCGTGCGATCGCGGCCCAGCCATCGGTCTAGCTGCGTATTCGACGTCCAGCCGCCTCCGGTTGGCGTAGCGAAGAGCAAGTGCCCAGCGCCACGCCTCGTCGTCTCGACGAGGCCAATGGCTGTGCGCGATCGGTGCCGCGCTCGTCCCGCCGACGGCACATCGGCTTGACCGGATCCGCGCTGTCCCCGCAGCGCGTAACACTCCCCTTCTCGATCCAGCTTCTATCGGCCCGCCCATAGCCCGCCCTGGATCCCAGCATGCTCCTGCATGAAATATATTTCATTGCTTGAACGATATTGACGACATTCGACTTGCTGTTATGATCCCGGCGTCGGCTTCGGGAGGAAGTTCCGACAGTCCAATCAAGAAATCGAGCGCCTTGGCGTTCGCCATAATCTTTGTGGATGGCTTCGGCCAAGGGAGGGAACTTGCGCAAATTTCTGAAAACGCTCGCTTTTGCGGCGACTGCTTCGACCTGTCTGGCATCGAGCCAGGCGTTTGCCGAAACAACCAACCCGTTCAAGTGTGAACCGGGTGAAGAATACGTCATGAACGTCATGGTCTCGGGCGTCGAATACTGGTTCCCGGTCTATGAGATGTTCAAGCAGGCCGGCCAGCAGTTCGGCTGCAAGACGCGCTACACCGGCACGCCGGACTATGACGTCAACAAGCAGATCGCGACCTTTGATCAGGCCCTGGCGCAGAAGCCGGCCGGAATTCTGGTCCATCCGATGAACTCCGACCCGTTCATCGAGCCGATCAACCGCGCGATCGAGCAGGGCACCGCCGTCGTCACCTTCGCGGCGGATTCGCCGAATTCGAAGCGCGTCTCGTTCATCACCTCGGACAATCTGGCGGAAGGCACCTATGCCGCCGACGCCGTCGCCAAGGCGATGGACGGCAAGGGCGAATACGCGGTGCTGGAAAATCCCGGCCAGGACAATCACGACAAGCGCATCAGCGCCTTCATCGCCCGCATGGAAGCCAAGTGGCCGGACATGAAGCTGGTCGGCCGCGCTGCCTCGAACCAGGATCCGACCAAGGCCTATCAGGCGGTCCTAAGCCTGGCGCAGGCTCACCCCGACCTCGGCGCGGTGTTCATGCCGGAAGCCAATTCGGCCATCGGCGCCGCCCAGGCCGCCAAGGAAGGCGGCGGCAAGATCAAGGTCATGCTGGCCGACGTCAACGCCAAGATCCTCGACATGATCAAGGCCGGCGAGATCTACGGATCGGTCAATCCCAACCAGGGCATGCAGGGCTATATGGGCTTCATGCTGCTCTGGATGGCCAAGCATCCCGAGTTGATCGACCCGATGAACGACACCAAGCGTTCGGGCGCCAACGGCATGGCCGTGCCCTTCGTCGACAACGGCTTCTCCATTGTCACCGCCGAGAATGCCGACGACTTCTACTGGGACAAGTACCTGCAGCGCCGCGGCACCAAGGGCATCGAGGAATAGCCTCGACGTCTCAGCCGCCCGGCGATCCGCCGAGGCGAAGCTGCCGGAAGGGGGCGCTGCCCCCTTCCCCTTCCCATCTACCGCAGGAGCATGGCGTGACCCAGGCGCCCATTCTTGAAATTCGCGGCGTGTCCAAGGCCTTCGGCCCGGTCAAGGCGCTGAGCGACGTCCGCTTCGAGCTTCGGCGCGGCGAGATCCATGCGCTTTGCGGCGAGAACGGCGCCGGCAAGTCGACGCTGATGAACATCCTCGCCGGCGTGCTTCAGCCCAGCGATGGCGAGATCTGGCTCGACGGCCAGCGCGTCGCCATCCCCTCGCCCGCCGCGGCCCAGCGCCTCGGCATCGGCCTGGTGCATCAGGAGATCGCGCTCTGCCCGGACGCGACCGTGGCGGAAAACATCTACATGGCGGCGATCAACGCCCGCCGTTCGCCGCTGATGAATTTTCAAAAGCTCTATGTCGAGGCGCAGAAGGTCATGGACCGGCTCGCCCCGATCCCGGTCCGCACCAAGGTGGCCGACCTCTCCATTTCCAACCAGCAGCTCGTCGAGATCGCCAAGGCGCTGACGCTCGACTGCAAGGTGCTGATGCTCGACGAGCCGACCGCCGCCCTGACCGAAAGCGAGGCGCAGCGCCTGTTTTCGATCGTGCGCGGGCTGCAGCAGCGCGGCATTTCGGTGGTCTATATCAGCCATCGCATGGCCGAGATCTTCTCGCTTTGCGACCGGGTCACGGTGTTTCGCGACGGCCAGTATGTCGCGACCGACCGCATCGTCGACGTCTCGCCGGATGACGTCGTGCGCAAGATGGTTGGCCGCGAGATCACCCAGCTCTATCCCGACAAACTCGCGGAAGCGCCGGGCCGCGTTCTGCTCTCCGTCAAGGGACTTGCCGACAGCGACTGCTTCCAGCATGTCGACCTGGAGCTTCGCGCCGGCGAAATCCTCGGCATTGGTGGCCTGATCGGCGCCGGCCGCAGCGAGATCGCCCAGACCATTTGCGGCCTTCGCCCGGCAACAGCCGGTAAGGTCGAGATCGACGGCAAGCCGCAGCCCATCCGCAACTATAGCGACGCGGTCAAGGCCGGCCTGGTTTACCTGTCCGAGGACAGAAAGGGCTCCGGCGTGTTCCTCGACATGCCGATCGCGGCCAATATCTCGGCGCTCGACCTGAACAAAGTGACATCGCTGGGCCTGCTCAACCGCAAGGCTGAGGACCGCCAGGCGAGCGAGCTGACGAAGCGCCTCGGTGTGCGCATGTCCGGCATCGGCGCCGCCGTCTCGACGCTGAGCGGCGGCAACCAGCAAAAGGTCGCGATCGCCAAGCAGCTCTCGGTCGACCCGCGTGTCATCATCATGGACGAGCCGACTCGCGGCATCGATGTCGGCGCCAAGGTCGAGATTCACCGCCTGCTGCGCCAGCTCGCCGCCCGGGGCGTCGGTATCGTCGTCATCTCCTCGGAGCTGCCGGAACTGATCGGCCTCTGCGACCGGGTGGTCGTCGTGCACGAGGGCCGCATCGCCGGCGAACTCGGCGCCGATGCCCTCGGCGAGGAAGCGATCATGCGCCTCGCCTCCGGCGTCACGAATTCTTCAACACAGCAGGCCGCCCATGTCGCCTAGGGAACACACCCCCATGCAAGCCGAACTCAACGCCGGCGGCGCCCGGCGCATCGACTTCGCCCGCCTCGCCTCGATGCGCGAAGCCGGACTGATCGTCATCATTCTCCTGCTCTGCGTCGCCATGAGCTTCGCCTCGCCCCACTTCCTCACCTGGGGCAACCTTCGCGCCATGATGATGAGCTTCTCGATCGAGGGCATCGTCGTCGTCGGCATGACGATCCTCCTGATCGTCGGCGGCATCGACCTCTCCGTCGGCTCGGTGGTCTGCTTCTCGATGGTGATTTCCGGCGCACTGTTCCTGGCCGGGCTCGATCCGTGGACGGCAAGCCTGGTCGGCATCGCCGCCAGCGCGCTGATTGGCGCCATCATGGGCTTCTTCGTCACCGTGGTCGGGCTCAACCACTTCATCACCTCGCTCGCGGCGATGGTGATCGTGCGAGGCCTCTGCCTGATCATCACCAAGGGAACGCCGCTGTCGCTGTTCTCGCTCCCGCCTTCGTTCAAGGCGATCGGCCAGGGCAGCTTTCACAACATCCCCTATGTGATCCTGATCTTCCTGGTCGTCGTCGCCGTCTTCGACTTCCTGCTGCGTCGCGCCACCGCCTTCCGCAAGGTCTTCTATACCGGCTCCAACCAGAAGGCGGCGCAGTTCTCCGGCATCAAGACCAACCAGGTGAAGTTCTGGGTGACGGTGCTGTGCTCCGCCCTCGCCGGCTTCGCTGGCGTCATCTACGTGGCCCGTTTCGGCGCCGCCACGCCGACCTTCGGCGCGGGCATGGAACTCAACATCATCGCCGCAGCGGTGATCGGCGGCGCCTCGCTCAATGGCGGCTCCGGCACCATCTTCGGGGCGATCCTCGGCATGGCGCTGCTTTCGGTCGTCACCAGCTCGCTCATCCTGCTCGACGTCTCCGTCTATTGGCAGGAGATGATCAAGGGTTGCATTCTGCTCGCTGCCGTCTCCATCGACCACTTCCTGCATCGCAAGAAGTCCTGAGTCTCCAGCGCACCGAAGCAAGATCATGGCCCCCATCACTCCACGCGACGACCTCCAGGCTGCCCGGCAGATGCATCAGGCCCTCGTCCTGCACTACATCGAGGGCAAGACCCAGGCGGAGATCGCCCGGGAACTTGGCCTGTCGCACGCGACGGTCAACCGGCTGATCAAGCGCGGCCACCAACTCGGCCTCGTCGAGATCAAGATCAAGTCGCCGATCGACCATCTCGTCGAGATCGAGGCGCGGCTGGTCGAGCTTGGCGGCATCGAGCGCGCTGTGGTGGTGCCCTCCGTCTCCGACAATCCGCGCACGGCGCTGCAACGGGTCGGCGAGGCGGCGGCGCGGCTGCTGCTCGACACGATCAAGGATGGCGACACCATCTCGATCTCCGGCGGCAAGGGCGTCAGCGCCCTGGTGGCGGGGCTGCAGCCCGGCCGGCGCTACGATGTCGAGGTCATCCCGGCGACCGGGCTCGTCCAGGGCAAGCACTATACCGACGTCAACCATGTCGCCTCACTGATGGCTGACAAGCTCGGCGGCCGCGCCTACCAGATCCACGCGCCGCTCTTCGCGGACTCGCCGGAACAGCGCGAGATGCTGATGAGCGTGCGCTCCGTCGGCGACGTGTTCCGCCGCGCCCGCGAGGCGGATGTGGCGGTGATCGGCATCGGCTCGATCCTCAGCGATGACTCCAGCTATTACGACCTGCATCCCTTTTCCGTAGCCGATCGCCGCGCCATCGAAGAATCGGGCGCGACGGGCGAGTTGCTGGCCCATCTCATCGGCCGCGACGGCCAGCTTTGCGACTACACCCCGAACCGCTCGCTGGTGTCGCTGACGCTCGACGAATTCGCCACCATTCCCCGCTCGATCGGCATCGCCAGCGGCGCCAGCAAGATCGCGCCGGTGCTGAGCGCCATGCGCGGCAATCACCTCGACATCATCGTCACGGACGAGACGACCGGGCTCCAGATCCTGGACCTCGCCCAGAAGGAAGCAGCATGAGCCCGCAGCCAATCCAGCGCCCCATCGGCAAATCCGGCATTTCCGCCTCGGCCGTCGGCCTCGGCACATGGGCCATCGGCGGCTGGATGTGGGGCGGCACGGATGAAGCCGCCTCGATCCGCGCCATCGAGGCCTCGATCGAGGCCGGCATCAGCCTGATCGATACGGCACCGGCCTACGGCCTCGGCCGCAGCGAGGAGATCGTCGGCAAGGCGATCCGCGGCAAGCGCGACAAGGTGGTGATCGCCACCAAATGCGGCCTCAACTGGCACTCCGGCAAGGGCAACCATTTCTTCGACCAGGACGGAATCCCGGTCCACCGCTATCTCGGCGCTGATGGCATCGCCTATGAGGTGGAACAGAGCCTGAAGCGGCTCGGTACCGACCATATCGACCTCTACATCACGCACTGGCAGGACCCGACCACGCCGATCGCCGAGACGATGGCCGCGCTCGAGAAGCTGAAAGCGCAGGGCAAGA
The DNA here is from genome assembly GCF_040548815.1 of Kaistia defluvii. Taxonomy (NCBI): domain Bacteria; kingdom Pseudomonadati; phylum Pseudomonadota; class Alphaproteobacteria; order Hyphomicrobiales; family Kaistiaceae; genus Kaistia; species Kaistia defluvii. The sequence goes on from NZ_JBEPSM010000001.1 coordinate 1,423,437, forward strand.
TCCGCGCGATCGGCGCATCCAATTTGAGCCTCGACGACCTGCACCAATACGTCGCCGCCGGCGGGCTCGACGCGATCCAGGAGCGCTATTCGGCGCTCGACCGCGAGATCGAGAGCACTCTCCTCCCGATCGCCATGCGCAACGACATCGCGACGCTGAGCTATTCGTCGCTGGCACTCGGCCTGCTGACCGGATCAATCGATCCCTCGCGCGAATTCACCGGCGACGACCAGCGCCTCGGCAATCCGCGCTTCTCTCCGGCCAACCGCGAGAAAATCGCGCGGCTAAAGACGACCATCGCCCCGATCACCGCGAAGCACGGCGCCTCCATGGCGCAGATCATGATCGCCTGGACGCTGGCCCAGCCCGGCATCACCTTCGCGCTTTGCGGCGCGCGCAATCCCGAGCAGGCAATCGAAAATGCGCGGGCCGGGGAAATCCACCTCGATGCCGACGATCTCGCCACTCTCGATGCGGCGCTTGCGACGCATCTCGTGGCCATGGATGCGTGAGCGAGAAAGCAGAAACCCGATGAACCGCACCGAAACCCTTGCCGCCCTGCGCGGTCGGCCGGATGTTGCCGTGCTCGTCATCGGCGGCGGCATTAACGGCATCAGCGTCTTCCGCGAACTCGCGCTGCAGGGCGTCGATGTCATGCTGGCGGAAAAGGGCGACTATTGCAGCGGCGCCAGCGCTGCCCTCTCGCGCATGGTGCATGGCGGCCTGCGCTATCTGGAAAATGGCGAGTTCAAGCTGGTGCGCGAGTCGCTGGTTGAGCGCGACCGGCTGCTGAAGAACGCGCCGCACTACGTGGCGCCGCTGCCGACGACCGTGCCGATCTTCGACATCTTCTCCGGCATCGCGAATGGCGCGGTCCGCTTCCTCGGCCTGACGCGCCGGCCCAGTCGCCGGGGTGCCTTCGTCATCAAGGCCGGGCTGACGCTCTATGACCGCTTCACCGCGTCGCGACGGCTGATGCCGGCGCACCGGTTTCGCGGCCGCACGGAAACGCTGAAGACTTGGCCGGCGATTAACCCGGCGATCCGCAGCTCCGCCACCTATTACGACGCCTGGGTCAGCCGGCCCGAGCGTCTGGGGCTGGAAATGCTGCTCGACACGCTCACGGCCCACCCCTCCGCCCGCGCGCTCAACTATGCGACGGTGGCTTCCGACGCCTCCGGCCTCGTGCTGACCGACACGCTGACCGGTGAGACGCTGCCGATCCGGCCACAGCTGGTCATCAACGCCACGGGCGGCTGGATCGACCTGACCAACCAGGCGATCGGCGCCCCAGCGCCTCGCATGATGGGCGGCACCAAGGGCTCGCACCTGATCGTCGACAACCCGGCGCTCTACCAGGCGCTTGACGGCCACATGGTCTACTACGAGAACGAGGACGGGCGCATCTGCATCCTGTTCCCCTATCTCGGCAAGGTGCTGATCGGTTCGACCGACATCCGCGTCGACGATCCCGACAGCGTGCGCTGCGAGGACGATGAGCGGCGCTACATCCTGCAGTCGCTTTCCTTCGTCTTCCCCTCTATCGCGATTGCCGACAACGAAATCGTCTTCCAGTTCTCCGGCGTCCGCCCCCTGCCCGCCAGCAAGGACAGCTTCACCGGCCGCATCCCGCGCGATCATTTCTGCGAGTTCGTCGAGGCGACCGACGCAGTGCCGGCGACGCTCTGCATGATCGGCGGCAAGTGGACCACCTTCCGCTCGTTCGGCGCCTTGGCGGCCGACATGGCGCTGGAGCGGCTTGGCCTGACGCGCACGATCGGCACTGAAGACCTCGCCATCGGCGGCGGCCGCGCCTTTCCGGCGAACCCGGCCGCATGGATCGCCGGGCTTGCGCGCGAGCACGGGCTCAGCCCCGATTACGCGCAACACCTCTTCGAGCGCTACGGCACATCTGCCGAAGCGCTCGCTGCCGACATCGCCAAGGATCCCGTCGAGATGCTGCCGGGCTCGGACTATTCGGCGGGCGAGATCGCCGCCATCGTCGAGCGCGAGCAGGTCGAAACCCTCGCCGATCTGTTTCTCCGCCGCACCACCATCGCCATTTCAGGCGGCCTCACGCCCGATCTCATCGACGCCGGGCTCGCCATCCTCGCCGAACAAAAGGGCTGGGATGCGGAACGCTCCGCTGGCGAGCGCTCCGACTTTCTCGGCCTGCTCGCCAGCCAGCACGGCGTCCATTTTCCCGATTGCGCCCATACAAACGACAAAAGGAGCGCTCTATGCGCCTGAACCAGAAAGCCCGCATGAACCGGCTCTTCGGCGGCGGACGTTGTCTCGACGTCGCCATCGATCACGGCGTCTGCAACGAGCCGAGTTTCCTTTCCGGTCTCGAGGACATGGAAGGCGTCGTCGCCCAGCTAGTCGCGGCTGGGCCCGACGCGATCCAGATGAACTACGGCCAGGCCGACCTGCTACAATCCGTCCCCGGCAAGGACAAGCCGGCGCTGGTGATGCGCATCGACATGGGCAATCCCTACAACCGCATCCGCCACCGCGCGATGTGGGCGGTGCTGCAGAACGAAGCCGAGCCGCTGATCGGCGCGATCGAGATGGACGCGGCCTGCGCCGTGGTCAATCTGTTCATGCTGCCGGACGAGCCCGACCTGTTCCGGCAATGCGTCCAGAACATTGCCCGCGTCCGCGCCGATTGCGACAAATACGGCATGCCGCTGATGATCGAGCCGCTGGCCATGCTGCCGGTCGACCAGAATGGCGGCTACATGGTCGATGGCGATGCCGAGAAGATCGTGACGCTGACCCGGCTGGCGCGCGAAATGGGCGCCGACATCGTCAAGGCAGACCCAACCACCAACCCCGAGGACTTCCACCGCGTCGTCGAGGCGGCGCGTTGCCCGGTACTGGTGCGCGGCGGCGGCAAGGAGGATCTGCGCGCCGTGTTCGGCAAGTCGGCGGCCCTGATGGCCCAAGGCGCGCTCGGCATGGTCTACGGCCGCAACATCTACCAGCATGCCAATCCGAGAGCCGTGGTGCGCGGCCTGATGGCGATCATCCACGACGACGCGGACGGCGCGACGGCCTGGGAACTCTATCAGAACGCATAGAGACTTCGGTTTCGGGAGGGGAACCCATGGGCGAGTACATTCTCGGACTTGATGCCGGCAATACCGTCATCAAGGCGATCATCTTCGACAAGACCGGCCGCGAACTGGCGCTCGCGGCGCGCGATGGCCACTCCTCCATGCCGAAGCCCGGCCATGTCGAGCGCGACCTGAACGAGCTGTGGCGCAATGCCGTGGCAGTTGTCCGCCAATGCATCGAGCAGGCCGGCATCGACGCCGGCGAGATCATCGCGGTAGGCTGCGCCGGACATGGCAACGGCCTCTATGCACTCGATCGCGACGGCGCGCCGTTGATCGGCATCCAGTCGCTCGACACCCGCGCCGTCGGCATCGTCACGGACTGGGCGAAGCAGGATGTCGGCGCACGCGCCTATGCGCACTGCCTGCAAATGCCCTGGGCGGCGCAGACCCCCACTCTGCTCGCCTGGCTGAAGCGTCATGCCCCGGATCTTTTCGCCGGGGTCGGTACGGTGTTCCTCTGCAAGGATTTCGTCGTCAACCGCCTGACCGGCGCACGCTCGACCGATACATCCGACATGTCGGGCTGCGGCCTGCTGCGGATGCCGGACCGGCGTTATGAGGCGGAGCTGATGGCCGCCTATGAGCTGGAAGACTGCATGGGGCTGCTGCCGCCCGTGCTGGAATCAGCCGAGATCGCCGGCCGGATCACGGATGACGTTGCCGCCCTCACCGGCCTCCGCGCCGGCACGCCCGTCGTCGCTGGTCTATTCGACGTGGTGGCGAGCGCGGTCGGTTCGGGCGTCACCCGCACCGGCGCCGCCTCCGTCATCGCCGGGACCTGGAGCATCAACCAGGTCATCACCGATGAGCCGATCCGCGACCCGTCCATCTTCATGGTCTCGACCTTCGATCCCGCCCGCTATCTGGCGATCGAGGCAAGCGCCACCTCAGCCGCCAACCTCGAATGGATCGTGCGCGAATTCCTCGAGCACGGGGCGGAGGGCGACGCGTCGCCCTTCGAGCTTTGCAGCGAGTTGGTCGCCTCCATCGATCCGAACGGCGATATGCCGATCTATCACCCGTTCCTCTATGGCTCGCAGCAGAGCGGTAGCGCCCGCGCCGGGTTCTACGGCATTGCCGGATGGCACACCCGCGCTCACCTGCTGCGCGCCCTGTTCGAAGGCGTCGCCTTCGAGCACAAGCGCCATGTCGAAAGATTGCGCGGGGCCGGCGCGCGGATCGACGAGGTTGTCCTCTCCGGCGGCGGCTCGCGCAGCCAGGTCTGGCCGCAGATCTTCGCCGATGTGCTTGGCGTCCCGGTTACCGTGGCGCGCAGCCGGGAGACCGGCGCGCTGGGTGCGGCGATCGCCGCCGCCGTCGGCGTCGGCGCCTTTGCCGGCTTTGGCGAGGGCGCTGCCGCCATGACAGCCGCCGCCCGCAACTATCTGCCCGACAACGCGATTTCGCCGGCTTACGAACGACGCTATAGCGTCTATGGTGAGATCAACCAGGCGATGACCCCGATTTGGCAGCGCATCGCCGCTGGACAGGCGCAGAATTGACCGAACCTGCTTCTTCTTCCTTTGGCGAATATGATTATGTCATCGTCGGCGCTGGTTCGGCGGGCTGCGTGCTGGCCAACCGGCTCTCCGCCGATCCGCGCAGCCGGGTGCTCCTGCTCGAAGCCGGCGGCAGCGACCGCTACCACTGGGTCAACATCCCCATCGGCTACCTGTTCTGCATGGGCAATCCGCGCACAGACTGGATGATGAAGACCGAGCCGGAGCCGGGCCTGAACGGCCGCAGCCTGAACTATCCCCGCGGAAAAGTTCTCGGCGGCTGCTCCTCGATCAACGGCATGATCTACATGCGCGGCCAAGCGGCCGATTATGACCGCTGGCGGCAGGCGGGAAATGCCGGCTGGGGCTGGGACGACGTGCTGCCCTACTTCCTGAAGTCGGAAGCCCATCATGGCGGCGAGAATGCGCTGCACGGCGGAAGCGGCGAATGGCGGGTGGAAAAGCAGCGCCTGTCCTGGCCGATCCTCGACGCGTTCCGCGATGCTGCTGAGGAACTCGGCATCCCGCGCACCGACGATTTCAACACCGGCACCAATGAAGGCTCCGGCTATTTCGAGGTCAACCAGAAGAACGGCGTGCGCTGGAACACTTCGAAAGCATTCCTTCGCGGTATCGAGAGCCGGCAGAACCTGCGCGTCGTCACCGGAGCCGAGACCGAGCAGCTGACTTTTGAAGGCGGTCGCGTCACCGGGCTCATGTTCCGCAAGGACGGGCGGCTACATCAGGTGAAGGCGGGCCAGACGATCCTCTCCGCCGGCGCCATCAACTCGCCGAAGATTTTGGAGCTGTCAGGCGTCGGTCGGCCGGATCTGCTCTCCGACCTCGGCATCCCGGTCCGGCACGCGCTCAACGGCGTCGGCGAGAACCTGCAGGACCATCTGCAGATCCGCACCGTGTTCAAGGTGAGCGGCGCGGCGACGCTCAACCAGCGCTACCACAACCTCGCCACCCGCGCCGCCATGGGGGTCGAATACGCGCTGAGGCGCAGCGGGCCACTGTCGATGGCGCCGAGCCAGCTCGGCATCTTCGCCAAGAGCGACCCGCGTTTGGAGACGCCGGATCTCGAATATCACGTCCAGCCGCTGAGCACGGATCGCCTCGGCGAGCCGCTGCACAAATTCCCGGCCGTGACGGTCTCCGTTTGCAATCTGCGCCCCGAAAGCTGCGGCACCGTGCATATGGCATCTGCCGACCCGCGCGAGGCGGCGAAAATCCGGCCGAACTACCTCTCGACGGAACGGGATCGCCAGGTCGCGGTGGCCTCGATCGAGCATGCTCGGCGCCTGATGAAAACCAGCGCCATCACGCGCTTCGCGCCGCAGGAAATGCTGCCCGGGCCTGAAATCGTCAATCAGAGCGATCTGGTGCGCAAGGTCGGCGACATCGCGACGACGATCTTCCATCCGGTCGGCACCTGCAAGATGGGCCGGGACGAGATGGCTGTGGTCGACGATCGGCTTCGGGTGCATGGCCTCGACGGCCTGCGCGTCGTCGACGCCTCGATCATGCCAAGCATCGTCTCCGGTAACACCAATTCGCCGGTGATCATGATCGCGGAAAAGGCCGCGGAGATGATCCGGCAAGATTCCCTGCGTTAAGGCGACAGCGCGGCCCGACCTCGGCAATCGGGACGCGCTGGCTGCCTAGACCCGCTCGAGGGCGACGGCGATGCCCTGGCCGACGCCGATGCACATGGTCGAGAGCGAACGGCGGCCGCCATTCAGGCTCAATTCCAGCGCGGCCGTGCCGGTGATCCGGGCACCCGACATGCCGAGCGGATGGCCAAGCGCGATGGCGCCGCCATGGATGTTCACGCGCGCATCATCATCGGCGATGCCGAGATCGCGCAAGGTGGCGAGGCCCTGCGAGGCGAACGCCTCGTTCAGTTCGATCACGTCGAAATCGGACGCTTTCAGCCCGAGCCGGGCCATCAGCTTCTTCGATGCCGGCGCCGGGCCGATGCCCATGATCCGGGGCGGCACGCCGGCTGCCGCGCCGCCAAGCACGCGGGCGATCGGGGTCAGGCCGTATTTCTTCGCCGCCGCCGCCGAAGCGAGGATCAACGCAGCAGCGCCGTCATTGACGCCGGAGGCGTTGCCGGCCGTCACCGTACCACCCTTGCGGAACGGCGTCGGCAGCTTGGCCAGCGCTTCCAGGGTCGTGGCGCGCGGGTGCTCGTCCCTGTCGACGATCACCGGATCGCCCTTGCGCTGGGGGATGGTGACGGGCGTGATCTCGCGTGCCAATCGACCATTCGCCTGCGCCTCGGCCGCCTTGGCCTGGCTGGCCAGCGCGAAGCGGTCCTGGTCCTCGCGCGAGACGGAAAAGTCCTCGGCGACGTTCTCGCCCGTCTCCGGCATGGAATCGACGCCGTATTGCGCCTTCATCAGCGGGTTGATGAATCGCCAGCCGATAGTCGTGTCATGGATCTCGGCATGGCGCGAAAAGGGAGTCTCGGCCTTCGGCATGACGAAAGGCGCGCGCGACATGCTTTCGACGCCGCCTGCAATCATCAATTCGGCCTCACCCGCCTTGATGGCGCGGGCCGCCGTGATGACGGCATCCATGCCGGAGCCGCAGAGCCGATTGATCGTCGTGCCCGAAACGCCGACCGGCAGCCCCGCCAGCAGCGACGACATGCGCGCGACGTTGCGATTGTCCTCGCCGGCCTGGTTGGCGCAACCGAAGATCACGTCGTCGACGGCCTCCCAATCCACGCCTTCGTTTCGCGCCATCAGCGCCCGGAGCGGAATGGCGCCGAGATCATCGGCGCGGACCGATGACAACGCGCCGCCGAAACGGCCGATCGACGTGCGGATATAATCGCAGATGAAGACGTCGGTCATTTCAAAGCTCCGGAACGATCAGATCGGCGACAGGGCCGGTTACGTGCAATTCGGCGCCGGTCACGGCCTGCAATTCGTCGAGGGACAAGGTCGGCAACTTCTCGCGCAGGACGAAACGCCCTCCTTCGATGTCGATCACCGCCAGCGAGGTGTAGACGCGGGTGACGCAGCCGACGCCGGTCAGGGGCAGCGAGCAGCGCTGGAGCAGCTTCGGCTTGCCGTCCTTGGTAACGTGGTCGGTGATCACGGCCACGCGCTTGGCGCCATGCACGAGATCCATCGCCCCGCCCACCGCCGGCACGCCCTTCGGCCCCGTCGACCAGTTGGCGAGATCGCCGTTTTCCGCGACTTCATAGGCGCCGAGGATCGCCACATCGAGATGGCCGCCGCGCACCATGGCGAAGCTGTCGGCATGGTGAAAGAACGCCGAGCCCGGCTTGAGCGTGACGGCCCGCTTACCGGCATTGATCAGGTCCCAGTCTTCCTCGCCGCTGGGCGGCGCCTCGCCGAAGTTGAGGATGCCGTTCTCTGTGTGGAAGATCGCCTCGCGACCTGGCGGCTGGTACTGCGCCACCTTTTCCGGAAACCCGATGCCGAGATTGACATAGGCGCCGTCGTGAATGTCCTGCGCGGCGCGCCAGGCAATCTGGTTGTTGGTGAGCTTCGCGGCCATGTCAGGCAACTCCCGGATAGACGGCATTGGCGCGGTTCAGGTCTTCTTCCTGCTGCGCATCCGCGACCTCGACCACCTTCTGCACGAAGATGCCGGGCGTGATGACGACCTCGGGGTCGATGCCACCCGCCGGCACGACGCGTCTTGCTTGCACGACGGTTTCGGCGGCGGCCATGCACATCAGCGGATTGAAGTTCCGCGCGGCGGCGCGATAGGTGAGATTGCCCTGGGTGTCGGCAGTCTCGGCCTTCACCAAGGCAACGTCGGCCTTCAGCCAGCGCTCCTGCACATAGGGCCGCCCGTCGAACTCCGCGACCGGCTTGCCCTTGGCCAGATCGGTGCCATAGGAGGTGGGCGTGTAGAAGGCGGGAATGCCGGCGCCGCCGGCACGGATGCGCTCGGCCAGCGTGCCCTGCGGCACCAGTTCCAGTTCAATCTTGCCGGCCAGATAGAGGTCGGTGAACACGACAGGATCGGCCGAACGCGGGAAGGAGCAGATGAGCTTCTTCACCATTCCCGCCTCGATCAGGGCGGCGAGGCCGACATGGCCGTTGCCGGCATTGTTGTTGATGATCGTCAGGTCCGTCGGGTGCCCCGTCGCAAGGAAGCGATCGATCAGCGCGTGGATCAGCTCGATCGGCGAGCCGGCCCCGCCGAAGCCGCCGATCATCACGGTCATACCATCCTCGATACCCGCCACAGCGGTGGCGAGGTCTGCGACTGTCTTGTCCATCAGAAGTCCTCATGCGCCGGAACGGCAACCGCCGACGCAAACAAAGGGATCATGAGTTCGGCCGCCTACATGAAGCGGGAGGAATCCACGAGGTCGAACATGCTGTCGCCGAGCTCCTTGTGCAGGCGGTGCCAGCGGCGATCGAGATAGACCAGCGAATGGTCCTCCGGTGCGGTGTCTTCCGGGTTCGCCTCGCCTTCCAGCAATTCGGCGGCCACCAGCGTGGCGCCCTCGATCGGCAGCACGCCGAGCCGGCGGGCGCGGAACCAGGTCGAGACGCCGGTATAGCGTGGCTCGCCGGTCGGAAGCCGCTCCCAGGGTCCACCGGCTGGAAACCGCTCCGCTCCGCTTGAGGCGCAGAGCTGCGCCAGGTCGATATCGGTGTAGCGCAGCAGATGGATCACCATCGTCTCCGCACGCAGCAGCGGTTCCGAGGAGCCGGATTTCATCGACAGCGAGAAGGCGACGACCGGCGGCGCGGCGCTGACCGAGATCAGCGACGACACCGTCATCGCGACGGGACGATCGCCGGGATCGGCCGTGATCACGGCGACACCGGCCGGATGTCGGCGAAACGCCTCGCGGAACGCTTGGGTCATCGGGTGCAGGCTCATCGACGGCTCTTTCTCGCGGCATGGGATAGGGAGCCGGGCGGTCGAACCGCCCGGCCCTGAGGACTACTTCTTCTCGATCAGGTCGTAGAACTGCCAGACCCGATCGGTCCAGCTTCCGCCGATGTTGCGGCCGGCCGAGGTGACGACCGACGGCGCGATGGTGAAGTGGTTGGCCGCCACCATCATCTCGCGGAAAGTCCGCTGGATGACGCCGGCCCGCAGCGATGCGCCACCGCCGGCCCGATAAGCGAAATTGCAGACATCGACGCCGACTTCGTGGATTTCCGACTTGGCCAGATGGACCAGGCTGATCTGCCGGGTCGAGACGCTCTCGCCGGCCTCGACCGTCGCCTCGATGTCGCGCCAGACCTCGAAGACGAAGGCGCGGGCCGCGCGATAGCGGGCCTCAGCGCGACCATAGTCGTACCAGAACTTCTCGCTCTCGCCGATCAGCCCTGCCCGGCCCGACTTGGCGCGGGCGAACTTGGCGATCTCGTCCAGCATCCGCCGTCCGGTGCCGAGCGCCCAGCCGGTATGGCCGATCGCCGCGAGGCCGACGACGCCCAGGCTGAAGAACTCCTTCTGGCGCAGCGGCGGCGCGGTCAGGATCGGGAACAGCAGATCGTCGGCGATGAAGACGTCCTCGGCCGCGTAGTCGATGCTGCCCGTGCCGCCCAAGCCCAGCACGTCCCAGTTGCCGAGCTGCTTGTGCTCGGAAATCGGCGCATGGGCGCACATGACGATGACGTTGCCGTTCTCGTCCTTGGCGGGCTTGCCGGTGCCGTCATCGACGAAGCAGGCGCTGTGCGAATAGGTGGCGTGGCTGAATCCGCTGCCATAGCTCCACTTGCCGGTGAGCCGATAGCCGCCCTCGACCTTCTTCAGCATGCCGAGCGGCGCGCCCTGCCCCGAGAATCGGTTGTCGGTGCCAGGCGCGAACAGTCGCTCAACCGCGCTGTCCGGCAGGAAGGCTGCCGACATCGCGCCAATGCAGCAATGCACCATCGAGACCCAGCCGGCGGAACCGGAATGCCAGGTGATCGCCTCCAGCAGTTCGAGGCCCTGCGTCGGCGGCAACTGCGCGCCTCCCAGGCCTTCGGCGGCGAAGATATGCGACATGCGAAGCGGCTTCAGCGCCTCGAAGGTCTCCTGGGTCAGTTCGCCGTTCTTCTCGTCGGCGTCGGCATTGGCCTCCAGGATCGGGCCGATTTCCGCGATCTTCTTCAAGAGGTCGCGGTAGTCGACCGTCGTGCCCCAGGAACTGTGCTTGATGGGCTTGTTCATGAATCTCTCCTCCACTTTGAATTCGGTTTAGCCGGCGAGGAAGTCGCCGATCTGGGTCACGGTCCCGGGCTTCTCCTGCATGACGAAGTGACCGGCGTCCTCCACCAGGATCAGGCGCGCGTCGGGCAGAGCCTCGACGAAAAGCGGAGCCTGGCTTGCCGGCAGCAGGCGATCCTGCTTGCCCCAGACGACCAGCGCTGGATTGTTGATCCGCCCCAGGAAGCGGCGAAGGTTCGGGTGCCCCATGCCAAACGGAGCGAGCAGCCGGCCGAGCGTCTCGCCTTCGCGAGCCCGGTCGGCGCCGAAGGCTTCGGCGAAAACGGCGTCCGAGCCGTCCGGGAAGTAGCGCAGCGCCACCGACACATCGTGCGCCAGATAGCCAGGCAGGTCCTGCGGCGCGAGCGCGCCGAGATTGGTGGCGGGATGCGCGGGATCGTTGAGACCGGCGGGCGCGACCAGCACGACCCTGTCGAAGCGCTCGCGCGCCACGCCGGCCAGCTCCGTCGCCATCCAGCCGCCCATGGAAAAGCCGACGAGATGCGGCTTTTCCTTAAGGTCCATCGCATCGAGCAGGTCGAGATAGTGCACGACCATGTCGGACATGCCGCTCACATGCGGCGCCGGGTCCGAATAGCCGAAACCCGGATGGCTGGCGCACAGCACGCGGAATCGGTCGGCAAGTCCTTCCGCGAAATCGAAGCCTTCCAGCGTCGAGGCGCCGTGCAGGAATAGCACCGGCTTGCCCTTGCCGATGGCCTTCACCACCGTCTTCGTGCCGCCGACATCATATTCGAGCGTTTCAAATTCTACGGCCATGGATACTCCTCCCCTAAACAAGTTCCGGCTGGATCAGCACCTTGCATTGCGTGGTGCGGCGGCGAAGGCTCTCGAAGATCTGCGGAACCGGTGACAGATCGATCCGATCGGTGATCAGCGCCTGGGGCGCGAACGGTCCGCCCCGTAGCGCATCGAGCGCGACGCCGAATTCGTTGCTCTGGTGAAAGAACACCGAGAAAAGCAGGTTCACTTCTTTGCTCAGCGCGACGAACGGATCCCATTCGTCGCCGCCGATGCAGAGGCCGACGCCGACCACCGTGCCCTGCAGGCGAACGGCCGCAACGGCGGCCCCGAGCAGGCCGCGCTTGCCGACGCATTCGAAGACGATGTCCGGCGCGCCGCGGCAGGCATCGGCCAGGTTTTCAGACAGGCGCTCGCCAGAGAGGACGAAGTCCGTCGCGCCCAGCGCCAGTGCCCGCTCGCGTTGATGGTCGTGGATGTCGGCTACGACCACGCGCGACGCTCCCATCCGCCGCGCCCAGAAGGCGACGAGCAGCCCGATCGGGCCGGCTCCCAGAATGGCAACACGATCCCCGGGCTTCATGCCGGAACGCACGGTGCAATGCAGCGCGACCGACAAGGGCTCGGCCAGCGCGCCGTCCTCGAGCGGCACGTCGTCCGGCAGAATGTGGCACTGGCGCGCCGCGACGGTCGCATATTCGGCATAGCCGCCGCCGATCAGCACCATCTCCGCGCAACGGGCGGAATCGCCGCGCCGGCAGGACTCGCAATGGCCGCAACCGCGCATCGGCACGACCGCGACCCGGTCGCCGATGCGGAAGTTGGTGACCGCCGATCCCAGAGCGACGATATCGCCGGCGAATTCATGGCCGAGCACGAAGCCCGCGCTGATGCCGAAGGGAACCGGATCCTCGGTAATGTGCAGATCGCTGCCGCAGATGCCGCAGGCGGCGATGCGCAGGACGACCTCGTCCGGGCCCGGAGTCGGATCGGGCACCGCGCCGATGCGCAGCGGCGCGCCGACCGTATCGAAGATGGCTGCTTTCATGGAATTCCCCTATGGCCGGTTCGGATCGACGAGCTTTCGCCGGATCGGGAACCACGGCGCATCCCATCGTTTCGAGATCAGGCCCCAGATGCCGGTGCGGGCATAAAGCGCGACCAGCAGCGTCATCAGGCCGAGAACGACGAAATAGGTCGCGCCGTACGCGCCGAACCAGCGGTCGGCGATGAAGAAGATCAGCGCGCCGATCAGCACGCCCTCGATCGAGCCGATGCCGCCGACCATGACGATGAAGATAGCAACATTCGCCCACATCGGGTCGAAGGCCGAGCCGGGCGTGATGCGCAACTGCGCCATGAAGTAGATCGCGCCGGCGAGGCCGCAGCCGACCGCCGAGGCGACATAGATCAGGAAACGCAGCTTGGCGACGTTGACGCCCTGGCTGGCGGCGGCGACCGGATTGTCGCGCATGGCGATCAGCGCGAGGCCGTAGCGCGAGCGCAGCAGCCAGTAGCTGCCGCCCACCGTCAGCAACAGCATGCCGGCGCAGAGCAGCGACATCGCGACATTCCGCTCGAAAGCGGAATAGTCCTTCATCACCCGAAGCGACATGCCGGCGCCGGCATTGACGATCGGCAGGTTGGAGCAGACGAGGCGGAACACCTCCGCCACGACCCACGTGCCGATCGAGAAATACGGCCCGTCGAGGCGGTGCAGCAGCAGATAGAGCGGCACGGCGAGCACCGCCGGCACCAGCAGCGACAGGAACACCGCCAGGAACGGATTGATGCCGAAGGTCTGCGCCAACACGAACAGCGCGTAGCCCGCCGCTCCCATGAAAGCCTGCTGGCCGACCGAGACCAGGCCGGCATAGCCGGCAAGCAGGTTCCACATCTGCGCGACGGCAATGTAGCAGCAGAGCACGAGGATCGAGCGGATCGTGCCGGTCGATGCCCACCAGGGCATCACGGCGACGGCGACGATGCCAGCCAGCGCCAGCGTCATGGCGATCCGGCCGGACGGGGTCTGGCGCTGGACCTGCACCTCGGGCACGGCGGTTGCGGCGTAGGAGACTGCGCTCATGTCGTTGCCTTTCCGAACAGGCCCTGCGGGCGCGTCGCCAGCACGAACAGGAAAACCAGATGCCCGGCGAGCACGCCGAAGCCAGGATCGATGCGGAAGCCGATGGCCTGCGCGATGCCCAGCACCATCGAGCCCAGGAAGGCGCCCCAGACGGCGCCCATGCCGCCGATGATCACCGCCTCGAAGGCATAGATCAGCTGGGCGGGGCCATCGGCTGGCGCCACGGTCGAACGGAGCGACTGGAACACGGCGGCAAAGCCCAGAATGCCGACCGCCACCGCCGTCGCCAGGGCATAGACGGCGCGCGGATTGATGCCCGTCATCGAGGCCGCCTCGACATCGGCAGAAGCCGCGCGAAGCGCCCGGCCGAAGCGCGTGTGCTTCAGCACGATGTCGAGCCCCCAGGTCAGTCCGGTTGCGACCGCCAGCACGATCAGCGGCAGCACGCCGACATAGACGCCCGCGATCTCGATCGACTGGCTCTCGATGCCATGGCCGGGCAGCGACCGGCTGTTGGCCGACCAGATCTGCAGCATCAGGTTCTGGAGCGCGATCGAAAGGCCGAAGGTCGCGATCAGCGAGGGCAGCGGATCGCTGCCGACCACGCGATTCAGCACCGCCTTCTGCAACAGCCAGCCCATCAGCACGGCGAGCGGCACCAGGATGATCAGCACCGAGACGGGTGCCAGCCCCCAGGCCGTCGCCATCGAGATGCCGATCAGCGACAGCAGGATGACCAGATCGCCATGGCTGATGTTGACGATCCGCATCACGCCAAACATCAGCGCCATGCCAAGCGCATATTGGGCGTACATGCCGCCCAGCAGGATGCCCTGCACCAATGCGTCAAACCACTCCATGGCCCGCTCCAAAATAGGCTTTGCCGATCTGTTCGCGCGTGACGTCGCCGGATTTGCCGGTCAGGGTCACGCGCCCCTCCAGCATGCAGTAGAGGCGGTCGGAGGCGGACTGGGCCAAGCCCACATCCTGCTCGACCACGATCATCGCCGTGCCGGCGGCGCGGATCTCAGGCAGCGCCGCGTAGATCTCGCGGATCACCTTCGGCGCGAGGCCGAGGCTGATCTCGTCGCAGAGCAGCACGCGCGGCTGGCAGAGCAGCGCGCGACCGATGGCAACCATCTGCTGCTGGCCGCCCGAGAGGCTCTGGACCTGCGACCGCGCCTTCTCGGCGAGGATCGGAAACAGCTTGTGCAGGCGCGACAGCGTCCAGCCGCCCTTGGCGCCGATGCGCGCGGCCTGGTCGATGGCGACGCGCAGATTGTCCTCCACCGACATGCCGGTGAAGAGCCGCCGGCCTTCCGGCACGATGGCGATGCCCTTCTGCACCATGCGGTCGGTCGCCGTACCGCCGACGGGCTCGCCGTCCAGCCGCACCATCTCCTTCGCGACCGGCAAAAGGCCCATGATCGAGCGCAGGAAGGTGGACTTGCCGGCACCATTGGCGCCGATCAGTGCCACGGCCTCGCCGGCATGCAGTTCCGTATCGACGCCATACAGCGCCTGGAAATCCCCATAACGGGCGATCAGCCCATGGGTGGAAAGAACGGCGGTCATGCCTCGATCCCCATATAGACGCGCTGGACCTCGGGCAGCGCGATCACCTCGGCCGGCAGACCTTCCGCGATCTTCTCGCCGAAGTTCAGCACCAGCAGCCGGTCGGCCACCGCCATCAGCGCGTGCAGCACATGCTCGATCCACACGATGGTGATGCCGCGGTCGCGGATGCGGCGGACCAGCGCCACCAGTGCCTTCGATTCATCGTCGGTGAGCCCCCCGGCGATCTCGTCCAGGAGCAGCAGCTTCGGGTCCGAGGCGAGCGCCCGCGCCAGCTCCAGACGCTTGCGATCGAGCAGCGTCAGCGCGCCGGCCGAAACGTTGGCCTTGTCGTAGAGCTCGCATTCGCGCAGCACGTCGGCGCAGAAGGCGTAGCTCTGCTTCTCGGACCGGCCGCCGCCGAAAGCGGCGGCGACCAGCAGGTTCTCGAAGGTAGTCATGCCGGAATAGGGACGCGGGATCTGGTAGGTCCGCCCGATCCCCATCTGGCAGCGCTTGAAGGGCGGCTCGCCGCGCAGAGCCGTTTCGCCGAGCTGGATTTCGCCGCCCGACACCTTCAGATCGCCGCTGATCATGTTGAACAGCGTCGTCTTGCCGGCGCCGTTCGGGCCGAGGATGCCAAGCACCTCGCCCCGACGCACATCGAAACTCACTTCATGCAGGACGCGGGCGGCGCCGAAGGACTTCGACACACCGCGCGCTTTCAGCAGGATTTCCCTGTCCATCATCGTCCCCGCGTCCTGTCTCATCTCACCAGGCGATCGGCTGGATCTTCTGCTCAGGCGCGAAGAGCTGATTGACCGTGTTGTCGACGATCTTCAGGTCGTAGGGCCACTTGTCGCCCTTCACCCACTGGCCGCCGAAGATCGGCGTCTTGCAGATGTTCTTGTGCGGCGAGCCGTCGAACTTGATGTGGCCGACCAGCGTCTGCAGGTCGGTCGATGCCATCGCGTCGCGGTTGGCCTCGCGGTCGAGCGGGTTGGACGAGCGCTTGAGAATGTCGATCGCGACCTCGAGCAGCGCGTGCGAGTAGCCAAGCGGCTGCGTCCACTGGCGCTTGGTATCCGCCTCCCACTGGGTGGCGATGTCCTGGCTGACCTGGCCGGTCAGCGACGACTTGAACGGGAAGGCCGGCGTCCACCAGACTTCCGAGGACATGCCGTTACCGAGCGGTCCCATCGCCTCGACGCCGCCCGGGAACAGCAGCGCTGCCGCTACCGTGACCGCCTTCGGCTTGAAGCCCTGCTGGTTGCACTGGGTGACGAAGGTCTTCAAATCGTCCGGATAGGTGATGCCGCCGATGATCTCGCAGTTGTTCTTCTTGAACTCGGCGATCTGGGCCGAGAAATCATTGGTGCGCGGCTGGAAATAGCCGGGAACGACGACTTCGTAGCCGGCCTTTCGGGTCGGCACCGGCAGGCCGTATTCCTCGTTGCCCCAGGTCTCGCCATCGATGTTCTGCGGGAACAGCATGCCGACCTTCTTGTTGGTCTCGAGCTGGTTCCAGAGACCGACGAAGGTGTTGAGCGCCTCGTCGAGGCCCCAGAAGAAATGGTTGGTCCACTCGAAGGTCTGCTTGCCGCCGCCGCGTGGGAAGACGACCGCCTGCCACGGCGCGCCGGAGGAGATGCAGGGCGTCTCGTAGAGTTCCGCCTGCTCCGCTGCCGGCAGGATGGTGTCGGTGGTCGAGGCCGGGACGAGCAGGTGAATCTCGTCATTCAGGATCAGATTGCCGGCGATCTCGGCCGCCTTGTTCGGATTGGACTGGCTGTCGCGGTCGAGGATCTCGATCGCATAGGTGTCGCCATTGGCCGCCTGCAACTGGCCGCCGAGCAGCGCGCGAATCTTCTGCAGCGTGTAGCCGTCCGTCTCGCCGAACAGAGCGAGAGGGCCGGTCGTCGGGCTCAGATAGCCGACCTTGATCGTGCCGGCATTGGCGGCGCGGGCATAGCCGGGCAGAGCCAGCGTGCTGGCCGCGACGCTTGCGCCCAGCCCCTTGAGCACGGCTCGCCGGCTGGGGCGAATGCCGGATTTCACCAGCTTGTTGTAATAGGTCATTGTCGTTCCCTCCCGTTGATAAGGTGTCTCCGGCCCCGCCCTCCTCGACGAAGCCGGCCTCAGGTCGAAGCGTCAGGTCATGCGCGTCAGGGCCCCGCCATCGATGACGATCAGCGAGCCGGTGAAGAGCGAGCCGGCCGGCGACGCCAGCAGCAGTGCCAGGCCCTTGATGTCCTCGATGTCGCCGATACGCCCGATCAGCGACTGGCTCTCGAAGGCGGCGCGGTCGGCCTTGTTGCGCAGTCTTCCTCCGGCGATGTTGGTGATGAACGGGCCCGGCAGGATCGCGTTGACGCGGATGCCATAGGCGCCGAGTTCCATGGCCATGTGGCGCACGAAATGGTTCACCGCGGCCTTGGCCGGCATGTAGGACGTGCCGACAATGCTCTCGTTGATCATCGAGGCGATCGACGACGTGACGATGATCTCGCCGCCGCCATTCGGCTTCATGTGGCGGACGGCGTTCTTCACCGTCGTGTAGACCGAGTTCAGATTGAGCTCGATGCCCCGATCCCACTGCTCGTCGGGAATGTTCTCGATCGCCCCACCCGGAAATCGCTCGCCGGTCACCGTGTTGAAGCCGGGACCGGGATCGATGCCCGCATTGGCGAAGACCGTATCGATGCGGCCATGCTTGGCCACGACGGCGTCAAAGGCCGCCGCCATGGCCGGACGATCGCTCACATCCACCATCTGGGACCAGACGTCCCAACCCTTGGCCGTCATGTCCGAGACGAGCCGCGCCGTGCCCTCCGCGTCTATATCGAAGATGCAGACCCTGGCGCCATGCTCGGCCATGATCTCGGCATAGGCCCGGCCGATGCCGCTGGCGCCGCCGGTGACGATCACCGACTTGCCCCTGACATCGAACATTTTCTCCAGCGCGGCCATCAGTTTACTCCCGTTTGTTCCATAGAGATCTGAGCGCAGACGCCGCCCGGCGTCCGCTGCGATCAGCCCTTCTTGCGCGACAGTACGAAGTCGAATTCCACGTCGTAGAACGGCGCCTCGATGCCGACCTTGGCCGCAGCCTCCGCGTCCTCGACCTTACGGAACTCGGCCAGCAGGCTTTCCTTCACGCCGAAGACGGCGTCGGAATTGATGTACGGATCGTCGGGATCGAAGATGTGTGTGGTGAGCGGGTCGAAGCCCTCGGCCTCGACGATGTAGTGCAGATGCGCCGGCCGGTACGGGTGGCGACCGAGCGCGCCGAGCAGCTTGCCGACAGGGCCGTCATCGGGGATCGGGTAGTATTTCGGCTTCACGCCCCGGAACCAGTAGCGCCCGTCGGCATCGGTGCGGAACACGCCGCGCAGGTTGAACTCGGGCTGGATGCCCTGCTGCTGGACGTCGTAGAAGCCCTCGTCATTCGCCTGCCAGACGTCGATCTTGGCGCCGGCGATCGGCTTGCTCTCGGTATCGAGGATGCGGCCATGCACGAACATCGGCTCGCCCTTCTGGTCGAGGCAGATGTTGGAGCCCATCGGCAATTCCGGCGCGTCGGCGACATGGAACGGCCCGAGCACCGTCGATTCCGAAGCACCGGACGGCTTGCGGTTGTTGATCGCATCGACCAGCATCGAGACGCCGAGTACGTCCGACAGCAGGATGTATTCCTGCCGCCAGTCGTTGCAGATCTGACCCGTCTGCGTGAGGAACATTATGGCGGCGAACCACTCTTCCTGGGTCGGCTCGATCTCCTTGACCGCCTCATGCAGCTTGCGGGTGATGACTTCCATCACCTGCTTCAGCCGTTCGTCCTTGGCGTTGCGGTTGCGCGCGACGACGACGTCGGCGGAGTCGGCTTCGGTGAAGTAGCCATATTCGTGTTCGTCGATCATGGGGTTCCTCAGCGCGCGAGAACGGATGTGAGAACACGGCGCAACTCCGCCGCCGGATCGGCGGCGAGCGTTTCCGAGCGCCAGGCGACGTGGTGGTCGGGCCGGACCAGTAGGCAGCCGGCATCGCGGATCTCGCTGGCGCGGGCCCAGTCGCCGGTATGGTCCTCGACCGCGCGGCGCGGGCCGATCACATGGGTGCGGATCGGCAGGCCGAGCTCCGCGCCGACCTCTTCGGCAGCCTTCACCCAGGCCTCGCCGCCAATGCCGGTCAGGATCGTGAACTCGCCATGGCCGCAGAGATCGAGCGTCGAGACCTTGCGGCCGGAGCGCTCGAACACCCAGACATGCGGCAAACGCGCGCCGGGCCAGGTCGTCGGCGCGTAGTGAAGTTCGCGGTCCTTCTCGAAGGCCGGTTGCGGCTGACCGTCCGTCACCACGGCATCCGAGGCATAGCGCTGGTTCATCTCGACGCCATGCGCATCGAACTCGTATTTCTTGAAGGCGATCGCCTGACGAAGCGCTTCGCGCTGTGCTTCCGCGGCGGCGGTCGCGTCGCAGCGCGCCTCCATGTTCTTCTGGATCTTGACGTGGTCGACGCCGCCATCCATGCCGAGCGCCGCGAAGATCGGCCCGAATTCGCCGATCGACTGGTTGGCGCGGGTCACGATCTGGCGCGCGATTGGCGCCCGTTCGACCGTATAGCTGTCGAGAAGGCCGAGACCCGCCTGCCCCTTGACGACCTTGGCGAGCTTCCAGGCGAGGTTGAAGCCGTCCTGGATCGAGGTGTTGGAACCAAGCCCGTTCGAGGGCGGATGCCGGTGCGCGGCATCGCCCATGATGAAGACGCGGCCCTTCTGCATCTCGGTCGCGAAGCAGTTGTTCACGGTCCAGGTGTTGGCGCCCAGCAACTCGATCTCGAGCTCGGGATCGCCCACCAGCTGGCGCGCGACGTCGGTCGCAAGCTCCGGCGTCACGACCGGCGGCGGCTGGTTGATGTCGTAGCCCCAGACGATGAGCCACTCGTTCCAGGGCCGCACCATGCGCACGAGGCCCATGCCGATGCCGCCGACATCGGCGCCGGGCTGCATGACCCAGTAGAGGACGCTCGGCCGGTGGGCGACATACTTCGAGAGATCGGCGCGGAACAGGATGTTCATCGAGCCGCCGACGCCCATCTTGCCTTCGAACGGCAGGCCGAGATGCTCGGCGACCAGCGAATTGCCGCCATCGGCGCCGACCAGGAACTTCGAACGGACGGTGAAGTCCTTGCCCGTCAGCCGGTCGCGACAGGTTGTGGTGACGCCGTCCGCGTCCTGGACGTGGCTCACGTATTCCGTGCTCATGCGGGCCTGCGTGCCGCGCGAGCAGGCCGTCTTGAACAGGATCGGCTCCATGAAGGTCTGCGGCAGGTCGTTCATCAGCGACGGCGACGACAGCAGATGCTCGGCCTTGGAGAGCGGGTGCATGCCCCAGCTCGTCATGCGGCCGATCTCCTCCCCGGCCAGACTTTCGCAGAAGACGTTCTCGCCCATCAGTTCCTGCGGCGAGGCGTGCATCACGGCCTCCGCCTCGACCTCGGGGCCGAGGTCGCGCAGCACTTCCATCGTGCGCTGGTTGGTGATGTGGGCGCGCGGCGTGTTGGACAGCCAGCGGTAGCGGTTCACCACCATGTTGGCGATGCCATAGCTGGACAGCAACGCCGCCGTGGCCGAGCCTGCCGGGCCCGTCCCCACGATCAGCACGTCGGTTTCGATATCGACCATCAATTCCCTCCCTCGATCTTCAACCCGACCAGCTTGCGGCGGACGGGAAACAGGTGAAGGCCGCTGCGGGCGGAGATCAGCCCCCACAGGCCCTTCGGCGCGAACAGCATCACGGCGATGGCGATCAGGCCGAGCGTCATCAGGTACCAGCTGCCGTAATCAGCCAGCGCCGAGCGCAGGACGAAGAAGACGATCACGCCGAGGATCGGACCCTCGATCGTGCCGATGCCGCCGATGACGACGATGAAAATGACGTAGGCGGTCCAGTCGGTGACCGCGAAGGCCGCATCCGGCGAGATCCGCGCCGTCTGCAGGAAGATGAGCGCACCGGTCAGGCCCGTGGCGGCGGCGGCGATCAGGAAGACGGCCCATTTGATCCGGCCGGCATCGACGCCGACGGAGCGCGCCGCCTCGACATTGTCGCGCACGGCGGAAAGCGCCAGGCCGAGCCGGCTGCGCAAAAGCCAGTAGATCCCGCCGGTCACGGCGACGACGAGCACCAGCGCCAGCCAATAGGCGAGGATGTCGCGAGCCGCCGCCTCGCGGACGCTGAACAGCGCGCGGATCAGGTCGGTGCCGAGAATGTTGCTGGTCGCCTCGCGGGGCAGCGAGGTGCCAGTGCCGCCACCCAGCGTCTTCCACTGCGCGACCAGCAGGCGCGTCACCTCGGCGATGACCCAGGTGCCGATGGCGAAATAGGCGCCCTGCAGGCGGAAGGCGAAGAAAGCAGTGGGGACCGCCAGCACCAGCGCGGCGAGACCGCCCAGCGGGATGGCCCAGACCGGATTCCAGCCGAGCAGGATGACGCCGGCGAACATGGCGTAGGCGCCGATGCCGACGAAGGCCTGCTGTCCAACCGAGACGAGACCGCCATAACCGGCGAGCAGGTTCCAGATCTGCGCCAGCGTCAGCATGGTCAAGATGAAGAAGAGGTCCTGGATGACGCCGCGCGAGGCGAAGGCCGGCAGCGCCAGTCCAGCGATGACGAGCCCGAGCGCAGCGATCGCTGTGACGGTTCCGGCGCGGGTACGAGTGGTCAGTCTGTACATGCTGCCCCTCAATCCACGGCGCGCGGGAACAGGCCGCGCGGCTTGAGCAGCATCACGATCAGGAATGCGATGTGGCCGGCCAGGATCTGCCATTCCGGGTTCACGGCCGCGCCGAAGGTCTGCGCAACGCCGATGATGACGCCGCCGGCCAGTGTGCCCCACAGGCTGCCCAAGCCGCCGATGATCACTGCCTCGAAGGCGTAGATCAGCCGCGCCGGCCCGATCGACGGGTCGAAATTGGAGCGCATGCCGAGATAGAGGGCGGCGATCGTCACTACGACCATGGCGATGCCGGTGGCGATCGCGAAGATACGCTTCGGTTCGATCCCCATCAGCCCCGCCGTGACGGCATCGTCCGAGGTGGCGCGAAACGCCCGGCCGAGGGCGGTGTGATAGAAAAGGCCGTTCAGCGCGACGATCACCACGATGGCCGACACGAAGGTCAGCAGCGGCATGACGCCGACGGTGACCAGTCCGAGATCGAGCGAGGCGCCTTCCAGCGCGCCTGCCGGAATGCGGCGGCTGTCGGCGGAAAAGGCTTCGAGCAAACCATTCTGCAGCGCGACCGAGAGACCGAAGGTAACGAGCAGCGGCGGCAGGATATCCTTGCCGAGCACGCGGTTCAGCACGACGGTCTGCAGCAGCCAACCGAGGCCGAACATCAGCGGCATCGCAACCAGTGCCGCGATCCAGGGCGACAGGCCGAGCATGGTGACGCCCAGCAGCACCAGATAGGCGGCGAACACGATCAGGTCGCCATGGGCGAGATTGACCAGCCGCATGATGCCAAAGACGAGGCTCAGCCCTGCCGCGAACAGCGCATAGAGGCCGCCCAGCAGAATGCCCTGCACGAGGGTATCGAGCCAGATCATGCCGCCTCCCCGAAATAGGCGGTGTGGATCTGCTGGCGGGTGACGTCGGCGGCCTTTGCCGCCAGCGTGACGCGGCCTTCCATCATGCAATAGACGCGGTCGGCGACGGCGAGCGCCTTACCGATATCCTGCTCGACCACGACGATCGCGGCGCCGCCGGCGCGGATCTTCGGCAGGGCCGCGTAAATGTCGCGGATGACGACGGGGGCGAGGCCGAGGCTGATCTCGTCGCAGAGCAGCAGTTCCGGGTTCGACATCAGCGCCCGGCCAATCGCCACCATCTGCTGCTGGCCGCCGGAAAGCGCCGTGCCCGGATTGCGGCGCCGCTCGCGCAGGATCGGGAAGAGATCGTAGATCGCCTCCAGATTCCATGGACCGGACGCCTTGCGCACCTGCCCGCCGATCAGCAGGTTTTCCTCCACACTCAGGGAAGGAAACAGCCGGCGGCCCTCGGGCACCATGGCGATGCCGCGCTGCATCACCTCGGCCGAGGACAGCGCGCCGATCGGTTCGCCCCGATGCAGCACCATCCCGGCATCGTTGCGGAGCACGCCGGTGATCGAGCGCATCAGCGTCGACTTGCCCGCGCCATTGGCACCGATGATCGCCACGCATTCACCGGCGGCGACCGCGATATCCACGCCGAACAGGGCGCGGAACTGGCCGTAATTCGCGATGAGGCCGTGGGTTTGGAGCAGCATCAGACCTCGAGCCCCAGATAGATCTCGCGCACTTCCTTCGAGGCCATGATCTCGTCCGGCGCGCCGACGCCGATCACCCGGCCGAAATCCAGCACCAGCAGCCGCTCGACCACGGAGGTCAGCGCATGCAGCACGTGCTCGATCCAGATGATCGTGGTGCCGCGGGCATGGATGTCGCGGATCGTCTCCACCAGCGCCCTGCATTCGCCCTCAGTCAGGCCGCCGGCAATCTCGTCGAGCAGCAAAAGCTCCGGCCCAGTCGCGAGCGCGCGGGCCAGTTCCAGGCGCTTGCGGTC
Source organism: Kaistia defluvii (assembly GCF_040548815.1). Taxonomy (NCBI): domain Bacteria; kingdom Pseudomonadati; phylum Pseudomonadota; class Alphaproteobacteria; order Hyphomicrobiales; family Kaistiaceae; genus Kaistia; species Kaistia defluvii. The sequence continues at coordinate 1,447,268 of NZ_JBEPSM010000001.1, forward strand.
GAGCAGGCTCAGCGAGCCGGCGACGACATTCGCCTTCTTCAGAAGCTCTGTGTCCTCGAGGATGCGCGCGCAGGCATCGACCATGTCGGCCTCGCGCCCGCCCCGTCCGAAGGCGGCGGCGGTCAAAAGGTTCTCGAATACCGTCAGGCCCTCGAAAGGCTGCGGGATCTGAAAGCTGCGGCCGACTCCCATGCGAACCCGCTCCATCGCGGGAGCGCGGGTGACGTCACGGCCAAGGAATTCGATGCGCCCCTCATTCGCCAACACATTGCCGGTGATCAGGTTGAACAGCGTCGACTTGCCGGCCCCGTTCGGGCCGATAATGCCCAAAGCTTCGCCGCGCGGCACCGAAACGGTCACGGCATCCGTGACCTTCAGCGCCCCGAACGACTTCGAGACATTTTCAAGCCTGAGTATCATTGCTGCCATCCTTGGGGGCACCTTGGGAGCCGGATGGATCGGGGGCGGCGGCAGGCGCCGCCCCGTTTCCGGATCAGGCCAGGGCTTCCATCTTGCCGGCGGTGGGGATCTCGGGCGCGTTGGCGTTTTCGACGATCACCAGATCGAAGCCGCCCCCGTCCTTCTTCCGCCACTGGCCACCGACGAGCGGCGTCTTGCAGACGTTCTTGGCCGCGAAAGGCGGCACGCCGACGCCGTTCCACGCCACCTTGCCGACAACCGTCGACATGTCGGTGGCGGCGATGGCGGCCGCGATCGCCTCAGCATCGGTCGGATCCGAAACCCGGCCCATGACATTCGCCGCCACTTCGAACAGCGAATGAGAGAAGCCGATCGGCTGTGTCCACGGACGCTTGGTCTTGGCGGTGAAATCCGCCGCGAGTTCCGCCGAACTCTGGCCGGTGATCGACGACTTGAACGGATGCGAGGCCGACCACCATACTTCGGAGGAAAGGTTGTGGCCCGCGTCGCCCAGCGTCTCGACCGATTGCGGGAACAGGATCGCCTTGGCGACCGTCACGGCCTTCGGCTTGAAGCCCTGCTGGCGGGCCTGGTTCCAGAAGGTGGTGAAGTCGGGCGGGATCACGACGCCGGTGACGATCTCGGCATTGGCTGCCTTGAACGCGTTGACCTGCGCGGTGAAGTCGTCCGAGAGGTTCTGGTAACGGCCAGGATCGGTGAGACTGAAGCCGGCAGCTTCCAGGCCGGGCTTCAGGCCGTTCTTCGGGTCGCCCCACGCATTGCCGTCGGCATCGTTCGGGAACAAGCCGCCCACCTTGCCATTGGTATCGAGCTGCTTCCACATGCCGGTATAGACGGCGATGATGTCTTCCAGACCCCAGAAATAATGGAAGGCGAAATCGAACGGCTTCCACGACGACGGGTCGCCCGGATTGCCCTGCTGGCCGATGAACCAGGGCTGCCACGGCGCCGTCGTCGAGATGACGGGCATCCCTTCCGCTTCGCAGGTGGTGGCGACCGGGTTGGTGTTTTCCGGCGTCGAACCGACGAGCATCAGGTTGATCTCGTCGTCGACGATCAGGCTTTTCGCCACCTCCGCAGCCCGGTTCGGGTTCGACTGGCTGTCCTTGACGATGACCTCACAATTCTTGCCAGCGTCGGAGTCGAGAAATGCCTTTATGTTATACGCGTCGCTCTCGGCGAAACCGGCCAGCGGACCGGTCTGCGGCGAAACATAGCCCAAGCGGATCTTGGCGCCCTGCGCGATGGCAGGCGCGGCAAGGCCCGAAGTGGCAAGGGCGAAACCCGTCGCCGCCGAGGCTTTCAGTAAGCTCCGTCTCGAAATCATGTGTTTCTCCTCCCTCTAGCTTCTTCTCAGTCCCCCGGACGGCGTCCCTCAAACGCCGCCTGGAGCAGTTCCCGTATCGAGCCCGGATCTATTGGCCTCGGGTTCGCATAGGCATTCTTGACGGCGATCGCCGTGGCGCGGTCGAGATCGGCCTCCTGAATGCCGATCGCCTGGAGGCTGAGCGGCGAGCCGACCGACTGCGCGAAATCCCAGAGCCCGCCGCCGGCCGAGCCGCCGCCGAACGTGTCGGCGATCGGGCGCAGCAGCTCGGGCACCGCCTGTTCGTTGAACGCGGTGGTGTAGGGCAGCAGGATGGCGTGGGTTTCGGCATGCGGCGTGTCGAACGAGCCGCCGAAGACATGCGCCAGCTTGTGGTGCAGCGCCATCGAGACGCTGCCGAGAGCGGTCGAGCAGCACCAGGCCGCATAGAGCGCCTGCGCCCGCGCGGCCTTGTCCTGAGGGTCTTCGATCAGTCCCGGAATACCGTCGCGAAACGCGACCATGGCATCCCGGCACATCAGCTCGATCACCGGATTGCGGTCCGGCGCGTAGAACGCCTCCATCGCATGCGCGATGGCGTTCATGGCCGAGGTGACGGTGAGTCCGACGGGCAGGCTCAGCGTCAGGTCGACATCGTAGATCACCGTCTCGGGGCGGATATCCGGCGAGCGGCGCGTGGTCTTCTCGCCCGAAGCCGTTTCGCCCAGGATGTCGGTCATTTCCGAGCCGGCATAGGTGGTCGGGATCACGACCTGATCGGCGCCGGTGCGCACGGCGATCGCCTTGCCGAGACCGGTGGTTGATCCGCCGCCCAGGCTGACCACGGCTGTGGCGCCGCTGGCGCGGAACGCTTCCACCGCCGTCTCGGTCACCTCGACGGGGGTGTGCATGACCGCCCCGGCAAAGATGCCGCCGGCAAGCTCGCCCAGGCTTTCCGCCAGCTTTTCCGCATCGGCCTTCTGGTGCGGCGTCGAAAGCACCATCACCTTGTCATGGCCGAGCCGACGCACTTCCTCCGCCACGCGGGACAGCGTACCCGCGCCGAACACGACCCGTGTCGTCAGTCCCGGAAAGACAAACTGATCCATCATCGCGCCGCCTCCATGCTTGGGTTCCGGCCGGCGACCAGATCCGCAAGGATCGATCCCAGCATGGCGATCTCGGCATCCGAGACCTCATGGCCTCGGCGCGGGAACAGATCGGCGCGCAGGCTCGCGCCCTTGCTGCCAAGCGTCTGGGCGGCGTCGGCAAAGGCCGAAACGGGGATCCAGGGATCGGCATCGCCGCCCGTCAGATAGACCGGAACGCCGGCCGGAACGGCCTCGGCACGCGCATCCGACGGCACGCCGACGCGCGATCCGGTCAAAGCGGCCAGCGCCTGCGGCGGCGGCAATCCGGCGCAGAGATATTCGATCGCGAGGCAGGCCCCTTGCGAAAAGCCCGCCAGAAGCAGCGGCAATCCGGGCAGTTCGCCCCGGGCGGCCGCGACAGCCGCCGCGAGGTGGTCCAAGGCGGTCGCAAGCTGCGCGCGAGCGACTGGCGTCAGGGGATCAACGGCCCGCGCATCCCACCACGCGCCCATCGGGGCACGCGGCAGAACAAAGGCCACGGCCGGCGCGGAAAGCCGCGCCAGCACATGGGACTGCATCTCCTCCGGCGATTGGCCGCGGCCGTGGACGAAGACGCAGATCGCCTTCGCCTCCGGGGCCCGAGAGCCAAGCCTGAGCGGACCGCCGTCCTGGATCATGCGAATTCCGCCTGCTCCAGGCCTTCACGCAGTTCGGCTTCACGATCCTTGAACCAGGGCGGGAAGACGAGCGTCTTGCCGATCGCGCCCGGAGGCTCGTCCTTGGCCCAGCCTTCCGGCGTGGTCCAGGCCAGCTCGAACAGCGCGCCGCCGGGCGAGCGGACGTAGCAGGACTTGAAGTAGTTGCGGTCCTTCTGCTCGGAGATATCGGTGAAGCCGAGACCTTCGATGTGGGCGCGCAGCTTCAGCTGGTTCTCTTCATTGCCGGTGTTGAGCGCGAGGTGATGGATCGTGCCGCCGGCCAGCGTCCAGGTGCCCTGCGCGCTGTCCCGGTCGACGATGACCTCGACGCGCTGGATAACGCCGGACTCGTCCGGCACGCGGTAGACGAGGCCTTCATGGTTGTCGGCTTCCTTTTCCAGCGGCAGCGCGATGGTCAGGAAGTCATCCATGGCGGTCCGGTCCATCACGGCGACAACGCTGCCATAGATGCCCTTGATGCCGTGATCTTTGCCGATGCCCTGCACTTCATTGGTGATCGGCTCGCGCGGGTCGCTTTCGCTTTCCACCAGCTCATGCGGGATGCCGCAGGGATGCGCGAAGACGACGCGAGTGGCGCCGAAGCGGGTGATCTTGGCGGCCTCGATGCCGCGCTTATTCAGCCGGTCGACCCAGAAATCGGCGGCGCCGACGGGGATCGACTGCAGGATGGCCCGCGACTGGTTGGTGCCGCGACGGCCATAGACGGCCGGCTTGCGGAACGGGAAGGTGGTGATGATCGTCGAGGCATCGCCATTCGGCGAGCCGTAATAAAGGTGGTAGACCGGGATCACGCCGTCGAAAAGGACGGTCCGCTTCACCGAATGAAGGCCCAGCGCCTTGGTGTAGAAGTCGAAGTCTTCCTGCGCGCTGTCGGTCGACATGGTCAGGTGGTGGTAGCCGCTTATACGGGCCATCGGTTCATCTCCTCCCAGAGGTTCCGGTTTTGCCCTGCCTTTGCGGGCAGAGCACAAGATTGAGGTCGAGAGCGCACTTCCGCTTTCCTCCGTCGGGTGGCAGCGCGCGGAACTCGGCCATGAGTTCGGGTTTGACCCCGAAAATCGCGTCCCGGCCGATGGCCGGATCGGATTGGTCGAAAATGTGGGTCGTTAGCGTCTCGAAGCCTTCGGCCGAAACGCGGAAATGAATGTGGGCCGGCCTTTCCAGGCCGAGGCCAAGCGCCGACATCAACTGGCCGACCGGACCATCCGCCGGCAGCGTGTAGCCCTTCGGCTTCACCGTGCGGAAATGGAACCGCCCCTGGGCATCGGCGCGGAACCGGCCGCGAAGGTTGAATTCCGGCTGCCGGTCCGGTTCCTGGTTCTCGTAGCGCCCCTCGGAATTGGCCTGCCAGACCTCAACCGTAGCGCCGCCCAGGCCATGGCCATCAAGGTCGAGCACCCTGCCGGCCACGTCCAGCGCCTCGCCCTTGCCATCACGCGAGATGTTGGCGCCGAGCGGCGTTTCCGGGACGTCGGACCGGTAGAAGGGTCCCGCCACAGTGTTCGGCGTCGCGCCGGCGGGACGCGGATTGTTCTGATCCTCGATCAGCGACGACACGCCCAGAACGTCGGCGAACAGCACCCATTCCTGCCGCCGCGCATCGGCGTAGTGGCCAACCTCGGTCAGGAAGTCGATCGCAAGCCGGAATTCGTCGCCGGAAGGGCGGAGTTCGGCGATCAGGGCATGCAGCCCGCCCACGGTCGCCTGCGCAGCCGCCGCCAAACGGGACTGGCCCATGGCCGTCAGACGCCGCGAAAATTCCTTCGCCTGCGCCGAAACAGCGTCGGCAGAATCATCCTCGTGCGGACCGTCGTGCTGGCCGTGCATTCCGCCGGGGCCTCCCTTCCCCTTGCCAATCGGGATAGCACGGCCCTGCCCAACTCTTGATGAGTTCTACGCGCCCCGGTATAGCACTTTGCTATGAGACTGAACGAACGCCACCTCATGCAGCTCGCCGCCGTGCTCGATGCCGGCGGCGTGTCGGAAGGTGCCGCCACGCTGGGCCTGACCCAGCCGGCGGTCAGCCGCTCGCTGGCCATGCTGGAGGCGCGCGTCGGCGAGCCGCTTTTCCTCAAGGGGCGGCGCCCCCTGCAGGCGACGCCGCTCGGCGCGCAACTGGCCGCCCAGGGGCGCACGATCATCGCCGCCTCGCGCAAGGCGTCGGACGCCGTGCAGGGCTTCCTGAAGGGCACCAAGGGCGTCGTCCGGGTCGGCGGCGTGCCGTTCTTCATGGATGCGATGATCAGCCGGATGATCGGCGAGTTCCAGAACCTGGAACCCGAGGTCACCGTGCAGCAGAGCTATCTCAACCTGCCGGAGATGGTGGCGGCGCTAGAGGGGCATCAGATCGATCTCGGCATCGTGCCGATCGGCGTGCTCGACCTCGGCCCCGGCTTCGAGTTCACCGAGATCCTGCCGGGACGCAACATCGTCGCCTGCCGGCCCGACCATCCGCTGCTGCGCAATCGCCGCCTGCGCGCGCATGACCTGACCAGTTTTCCCTGGGTGGCGCCTCTGCCCGGCTCGCCGCTGATGTCCGACCTGCAGATGATCCTGATGAGCATCGGGATGTCCGACCTCAACGTGCGCTATTCCGGCGGTTCGCTGATGAGCGTGATCAACTTCCTGGCCGAGACCGACGCCCTCGCCGTGCTGCCCTTCTCCGTGGTGTTCGCGCAGCGCAAGGAAAACCGCGTCACTGTGCTGCCCTATGAGATCCCGCAGCCCAACCGCTCGCTCGGCATCCTGCGCCGGGTCGGCGGCCCGCGCTCGCCGGCGGCGGAGCGCTTCGCCGGCCATGTCACGACGGCCTTCGAAAACCTGAAGCACATCATCAAGCGCCACGAAAACGCCGTCGTTTGGGGCCGTTAGCCGGCCGCCGGTGCTTGGCCGGATAACCAGGCTTTGCGGCGACGGTCGAACGCTGCGATGATCCCCGGGCATCGCCCGCGCGTGGCGACGTCCGCCCAGCTCCGTCCGATCGGGGCGAAGGCTGCCAGGGAGGTCCCATGACCATCGAAACCGGGCCGGATCGTCTCCGGCACGCTGTCAAGACACGGGTGTTCTGATGCGCTTACGATCGTTTGGCAGCACCCCGTCCGAGGTAGCGATCATCGGCCAGGGAAGCTGGTATCTCGACACGGGCGACCGGGCCTCGGCCGTCACGGCCCTGCAGCGGGGCATCGACGCGGGCATGACGCATATCGACACCGCCGAAATGTATGGCGACGCCGAACTTGTCATCGGCGACGCGATCCGGGGCCGGCGCGACGGGCTGTTCCTGGTTTCGAAGGTCCTGCCGCAGAACGCCTCGCGCTCGGGCGTCATTGCCGCCTGCGAACGGTCCTTGAAGCGCCTCGGCGTCGAGCAGCTCGACTGCTACCTCCTGCACTGGCGCGGGCGCTATCCGCTGGAAGCGACGTTCGAAGGATTCGAGGAACTAGTCCGCGCCGGCAAGATCGCCGGCTGGGGCGTCAGCAATTTCGACGTATCGGATCTCGAAGACGCGCTGGCGGCGTCCGGCCCGGGACGGATCGCCTGCAACCAGGTCCTGTACCATCTGGGCGAACGCGCGATCGAGCACGCCGTCTTGCCCTGGTGCGAAGAGAATGGGGTTGCCGTCGTCGCCTATAGCCCGTTTGGTCATGACAACTTTCCCAGCGAAAGCTCGGCCGGCGGCCGGGTCCTGGCCGACATCGCCGCGGCCCACAATGCCACCGCCCGACAGATAGCGCTCGCCTGGCTGGCGCAACGGAGCTTCGTCATACCCAAAGCTTCGACCGCGCGGCACGCGGAAGACAACGCACGCGCCGGCGACATCGAGCTCACCCAGGATCAGGCGCGCCGGATCGACCAGGCCTTTCCACGGGGCCGGAAGCCCTCCAGCCTGCCGATGCTCTGACCCTCGCCCTGGTGGCGGGGGTAGCAGTCGTTCGACGGACGTTCGGCCGAGCCTAGGGCCGATCTTCGCCCGGGCCTCTGACATAGCGGTTCATCGCAATGTCTCTCGAGGTTGCGCGGCGATGGATCTCGGCCATGGTCGAATGAAACGCCGCGTTGCGTTGCTCAAGCTTGGCGTGCTCAGCCAGGTGCGCCGGCACAAGCTCGCGGATCTCGGCCAGGATGGCTGCCTCGTCAATCGAGCGCATGCGACCCTGATGAACGACGATCTCGCCGGCCACCATGACCGTCTCGATGGACGAACCATTCTCCGCATAGACCAGCTGCCGCGCCACGTCGTTGAGCGGGGTAAAGCTGAGCGTCGTCAGGTCGAGGATCAGCAGGTCGGCTGCCTTGCCGACTTCGAGCGAACCCGTGACATCTTCCAGCATCGCGCTGCGCGCTCCGCCGAGCGTCGCCATTTTGAGAATCGCGTCGGCCTCGATCCATTGCGTGTAATCCGGGCCGGAGACGCTGTGGATCAGCCCTGCCACGCGCATGACGTCGAAAATACGGGCAGTATCGTTGGAGGAAACACCGTCTGTGCCAAGACCGATGGTTACGCCCGCATCCATCAGCTGGCGGATGGGCGCAATCCCCGCGCCAAGCTTCTGATTGGAGATGGCATTATGGGCCACCGAACAGCGGGCGGCACCCATCCGCTCGATGTCCCGGTCGCTGACCCAGACGGAGTGCGCAATCGTCGTGTTGCGCGACAGGACGCCCAGCTCGTCCATATAGGCGATCAGGCTTTTGCCATAGAGCTCGTGGCCGGTAACGGCCTGGGTCTTGGTCTCCAGAATATGGGTATGCAGTGGTACGCCCATTTCCACCGCCAGCGCATGGCAGGCCTGGAGCAGGTCTGCCGTGCAGCGCTGCGGCGCAGAGGGCGCCAGCATGAACTGGATGCGCCCGGCCGTGCCATGCAGCGTGGAGAAGGCAGAGCGGCAATAATCCATATAGGCGTCGGCCGACATGGGCGGCCCGAAATCGAGCTGCGCCTGCAATTCGGGCGGCATGACCTCGCGGGCATACGGGAGTGCGTCGAGCGTATGGATATTCATCGCCGCGCTCGACACATTGGCCCGGATACCGGCGTCTTCATAGGCTTTGAAGACGGCCGAAAGCCGGGACAGATCATGCGCCGGCGGGTCGAAGAAATCGTCGCAAAGGGTTGTAACGCCATTGCGCAGCGACTCCATCGCCAGGAGCAGGCTGCGCAGATAGAGCAGCCGCTCGTCGATGACCGGCCCCATCAGCAGCGGGTAGGCATAGAGCAGCCATATCTCCAGCGGCATCCCCTCATAGCGCCCGCGGAAGAAGGTCTCGCTGGAATGGGTGTGCGCGTTGACGAGGCCCGGCATGACGAGCCGGTTCGTGCCGTCGATGACGGCAGCATCGGGAGCGGCCGCGAGGTCCTTGCCGATTTCTGCGATCCGCCCATCCTCGATCCGGAGGTCGCCCTGGATCGGGCGGCTTCCGTGCTGCGGGCACATCGTCAGGACCGTCGCGTTTCTGATTATCGTCTGCTTCAAGATGATCGATCCGTCCTGCCGGTTATGCCGTGTGGCTCTTACTGGTCGCGCAACTCGCCGAAGCCGCTGGCAGCCTTCGTGCCACCCCGCAGCTGCGTGCTGAGCCAGATGCCGATCACCGTGGCGATGTAGGGAAGCGCGAGCAGGAGATCATGCGGGACACGATCGCCAAAGGCGAGCTGGGCCCGGATGCCGAGCGCGCCGACGACGGCAAAGAACAGGGCCGCCAGGCTGGAGCCGATGGGATGACCGGCGCCGAAGATGACGGCGGCGAACCCCATGAAGCCGCGACCGGCCGTCATGTTCTGCGCGAAGATCTGGAGACTGCCGGCTGCCAGTTCCGCCCCGGCGAGCGCACACAGGACGCCGCCGATCATCAGGGCCACCAGGCGCATGGCGGCCGGATTGACGCCGACGCTGCGCGCCGCGAAGGGATGCTCGCCGGCCGCCGCCAGGCGGAGGCCGAAGCGGGTCCGCCGCAGGACGACCCACATGGCGAGCACGACAAACGGCATCAGCAAGACCAGGATCGAAAGCGAGCCGTAGGCGCCGAATGCCGGGCCGAGGCGCGGCAGGCCGAAGGGAGCGCTGACGGCTGCCTGCGTCCCGAAAATCGACTGCACGGCGAGAGCCGTTCCGCCGAGGCCCAATCCCGTCAGCCCCAGACCTGCGATGATCTGGTTGGCCTTGAGCTTCTCGACCACGAACCAGAACAGGATCGAGCCGACAATGCAAACGGCCATGGCAATCAGCAGCGCCAGCCAGATCGATTGCGTCAGCACAATGCCAAGGATGGTCGCGCAGGCGCCGGTGATCATCAGGCCCTCAAGCCCGAGATGCCAGATGCCAGTTCGCTGCGCGATGACACCGGCAAGGGTGACATAGATCAGCGGCGTGCCGGAACGCAGGATCGCGATTACGAAGTCTTCCATACCCGTCCTCCGAGTTTCGCTATCCGGTCGACGACCTTGGATTTTGCGGTGATGAAAAGGGCGATAGCTGCGTTGATGATGTCGATGGCCGAGGAAGGCAGGCCCGCCATGATCGGAAGATAGAGAGCTGCCGAGGCGAGGCCGCCGAAGAACAGGGCGACGAAAGCCGTTCCGACGACTGAGAAATTGGCCACGAGCGCGATCAGGATTGCGGTGAACCCATGCCCCGGCAGGAAGCCACCGGTTATGCGACCATTGGGGCCCATGAACTCGATCGTGCCGGCAAGACCGGCCAGCGCGCCGCTCAAGAGGAAGCTGGCAAGCCCGATGCGCCAGGTTCGGGCACCCTGCCACTGCACCATGGTCGGGTTGCGGCCGGCGAGGCCCGAGAGCACGCCGAACGCGGTTCGGTTGACCAGAAACCACATTGCAATGCCAACGATGACCGCGATAGCGATGATGGTCGGCGACAGTCCTAGCGAATTGCTGATCCGGTAGGCGCTTGCCAGGGGGCGACTCGATGCCTGCTGTCCCGTTCCCGAGGGGTCCTTGAGTGGGCCGGCGGTGACGTAGAGCAGAAACAGGCCGGCGATGAAATTGCCCATCAGGGTGGTGATGACTTCGTCCGCGCCGGATTTCAGCCGGAGCAGGCCCGGCCAGAGTGCCCAGAGCGCACCGCCCGTCATTCCGGCAAGGAAGCAGGCGGGGATGAGGATCGCAGCCGGGGCGCCGTTCAACCATTCAGCCATGAAGGCCGCGGTAATGGCGCCCATGTAGAATTGCCCTTGCGCGCCGATATTGAAGTAGCCTGCGCGAAACGACACGGCGACGCCAACCGCCGTGATGAAGAGCGGCAAGCCCCAACGCAGCGCCTGCTGCAGCGCGCCGGGCCTGAGAAAGGCCCCTTCGGCGATCGAATGGAACATCAGCCCCGTCGAGTAGCCGGCCGCCTGGAAGATGACGCCGCAGAGCGCGAGCCCGATCAGAATGAAGATCAGCGCGCGAAAGACGGAAACGAGCCGGTCAATCATCGATGGACTCCTGTCATGGCAGCCCCGACCGCCGCGAGATCGTAGGGTGGCCGGAATTCGGCGACGATGCGCCCGGAAAGCATGACGATCACGCGGTCGGAAATATCGAAGATCTCATCGAGATCTGAAGAGATGAACATCAGGCCGCAGCCGCGCGCCCGTGCCTTGCGCATGGCATCCCAGACGAAGGAGGTCGCCCCGATGTCGAGGCCGCGGGTCGGCTGCGCCGCGAGAATGAGGCGGGCGTCAGGATCCATCTCGCGAGACAGGATCACCTTCTGCGCGTTGCCGCCGGACAGCGAGCCCGCCCGCTGGCTCACTTCCGAATAGCGCACGTCCCATTCCTTGAGGGCCGCGTCGCATTGCTTGCGGATGGCTGCCGGGCTGATCGTCGACAGCAGGGACGTCTGCAGGAGACCCCGTGCGGCCCAGTTTTCCCAAAGCGAACTGGTGAGGCTCAGGCCTTCGACATTGCGCTCGAAAGGAATGATGCGCAGGCCCGCCGCACGCCGGGTGGCAAGCGGTGCGCGGGTCAGATCCATGTCGTCGATGGCAAGGGTGCCGTCGACCACATCGGCCATCGCGGCGATGGCGCGAACCAGCGTCCGCTGCCCATTGCCCTCCACACCCGCCACACCGATGATCTCACCCGGGCGGATGTCGAGATCGATGCGATCGAGCGCCGGACCTTCCGGGTCAGGCCGGGTGGAAACCTGGCTCATGCGCAGGATGGGGGCACGATCCTGAACCGCCGCATCCTCCTGCGCATGCGTGACAATGGCCGCGCCGGTCAGCGCGGCCTTGTCGTCCGCATTGAGGGTCTTGGCGGCTGCGGAGCCGATGATCAGCTCGGCCAGCTTGCCGGCATCGATCCCTTCGCAGGGGAGAGGCCCATCCACGAGCTTGCCGCCCCGGAGAACCGTGACCGTATCGGCGATCGCCAGAACTTCCCGGATCTTGTGCAGGATGAGAATGACGGTGACGCCGCGCGCCTTCAGGCGTCGCACGCGCTCGAAAAGCTTGTCCGCGCCTTCCGGCGACAGCACGGCGGTGGGTTCATCCAGGATGAGGAGCTTGGCGTCGGAGACGAGGGCGCGCGCGATCTCCACGCCCTGCTGGGTTTCCACCGGCAGATCGCGGATCCGCTGCCGGGCTTTGACTTTCACATCCAGCGCGTCGAGATGCGGTTGCCAGCGCTTTTCCAGGCTACCCTTCGAGAAAAGCCCTCCCCCTTCCGCGCCGAATTGCATGGCCTCGGCGACGGTGAAGGAAGGGGGGAGCGCAAAGCTCTGATGCACGAGTTCGACGCCCGCCCGGCGGGCGTCCTTGACGTTGCCGCCCAGCAAGGGGCGACCGTCGATTTTGAGCTCGCCGGATGCCGGTCGAACGAGGCCAGCCAGAACCCTGGCAAAGGTCGTCTTGCCAGCGCCATTCTGGCCGACGACGGCGTGGATCTTGCCACGCTCGAAGACGGCTCCGACTTCGGAGAGCGCCACGATGGAACCGTAGCGAACGGTCACATCGCGGCATTCAAATATGGAGGGGCTGGCCTCGTTCATAACAGCGGAATCCAGTCGGAGTCAGAGCGTTGTGTTGAACGGAACCTTCAGGGATCCATCGAGAATCGCTGCGCGCGCCGCGGCGATTTCCGGCAGGACTTCCTTCGCCTTGGCTACCAGATCGGCCGGCCCCTGTTCCGCGAACAGCGGCGAGGGGATGAAGTCGATCACACCGGTGCCGAGGCCCGTATGCTCATGCGTGCCGCCGGCGAAATTGTTGCCGACCGCCTTGGCGACTTCGTTGTAGAGCGAGTTGCCGAAGTCGAGGCCGACGATCGAAATCACGTTCTTCGGGCCCTGCGGGAACTGGGCGGGATCGAGCACGCTGACCATACGCCCCTCGCCTTCCTTGGCTGCGGCAATGATGCCGAAATCGGTTGCCGCCGCGTCCGTCTGGATGAAATCGATGCCGCCTGAATACATCTGCGTCGCGATTTCCTGGCCCTTGGCCGGATCCTGGAAGGAGCCTGCGAAGGCTACGGATACCGATGCATCCGGGCGGACCGACAGGGCGCCTGCCTTGAAGGCATTGAAGTCGGCGTTGATCGGGGGAATGGACACGCCGCCGATGAAGCCCAGCTTGCCGGATTTGCTCAGCCGCGCCGCGAAGATGCCGGACAGATAGCAGCCGAGATAATAGTCGTAGGAAACGGTCACGACATTCGGGATCGCCGGCTCGAAGGGATCGGCGAAGAGCTGGATCCACTTGGTATTGGGATACTCGGGCGCCAGCGCCTTGAAGGGCTCCGCGACCTCGTTGAACGTCGATACGATCACGGAAGCGCCGGCATCGCCAAGGGTGCGGAAGATGGTTTCATAGGTCGCCGGGTCCTGCGCATAGACGGCGCGGGACTGGAAGCCCTGCTCCTCGGCAAGCTGCTTGAGCTTGGCGATCATCGAGTCCACGGCGCTCGCGTCGCCCGCCGCCTGCGTATGCACGAGCGCGACCAGGCCGCCAGCGGCATAGGACGCGGCCGTGAGCAGGCCGTTGGTCATGCCGAAGGCCGCCAAGCCTGCCGTCGTCTTCAGAAAGGTCCTGCGGCCGATGGAGTGGCGCAGCAGATTGAGTTCATTGGAATCTTTGTTCGTCATGTTCCCATTTCCTGGCTCTGGAAGTTCGGTATGCGTTTTTTTATGGGGGCGGTTCGTGTGCCGCCCTTCCGCTTTGCGGATGCCTGTCGGCACCCGCATGCCTTATGCGCCGGGCGAAAACGGTGCCGGGTTCATGATCATCACATCCTGCGTCTGAATGGCGTCGAGCGCCCAGACGCCGGCGATGAATGCCTGCCATTCGGGGTCGGCATACATGGCGGCGCGCCGCGCTTCGCGGTCGGCGAGACTGTCGTAGCGCCACATCAGGACCGTGGTGTGCAAATGCCCGATCTCGCTGACGAAGAGGCCGAGAAACGTGTTGAGGTGCCGCTTCTGGATCGGCAGACCCTCCGCTTCATACTTCTTGAGCCAGCCATCGACCGTGCCGGGCTTGAAGGTATAGGTACGGTGTTCGACGATCACTGGTGGGCCTCCTTGAGAATGAATTCAGCGGCGCGCTCCCCGATCATGATCGCCGGAGCATTGGTGTTACCGCTGGAGATGATGGGCATGATGGAAGCGTCTGCCACGCGCAGGCCTTCCACGCCGTGAACTTTCAGCTGCGCATCGACGACGGCCATCGGATCGGTGCCCATCTTGCAGGTGCCGACGGGATGGAACGTTGTCATGGCATTGGCGCGTAGCCATTGGGTCAGTTCGGCATCGGTCTCGACAGCCGGGCCGGGAGCGAGCTCCTTGCCGCGATACTTGTCGAACGCCTTCTGCTGGATCACCTCCCGCGTCATGCGGATGGCGTTGATCATCGTGCGGATGTCGAACTCGGTTTGCAGGTAGTTGGCGTTGATGCGGGGGCGATCCATCGGATCGGCCGAGCGCAAACGGATCTCGCCACGGCTTTCCGGATTGACCGGCCCCACCCGCAGGGAGAAGCCATGATTGGCCTCGACGCGTTCTTTCTTGAAAGGGTTCGGAAAGTGGAGGTTGGCAGTCTTTTCCAGTGCCGGCATGAAATGAAGCTGGATGTCCGGCGCCGCGAGATCGCCGCGTGACTTGACGAAGGCGCCGGCCTCATACGGGAAGGTCGTGGTGATACCTTCGCCGAACAGCATGCCCTGGATGACGGACCAGGTCAGCTTGTCGGCGCGCAGATCGGAATAGAGCGTCACCGGCTCGCGGCACTCATAGGCCATGACGCAATCGACATGGTCCTGAAGGTTCTTGCCGACACCCGGCAGGTCCTTCACGACCTTGATGTTGTGTTCAGCCAGTTCATCAGCGGGGCCGATGCCCGACAGCATGAGGATCTGCGGCGAGTTGACGACACCGGCGGACAGGATCACCTCCCGATCCGCATGCACCCTGGTGATATTGCCCTTCCGGCTGAACTCGACGCCGATGGCGCGGCCATTTTCGATCAGGATGCGCTGGGTGTGGGCACGGGTGATGATCGTCAGGTTCGGGCGCTTCTTGGCCGGACGCAGGAAGGCATAGGCGGCCGAGCAGCGCTTGCCCTTTGTAATGGTGAAGTCGTAGCGGCCAAAACCTTCTTGGTCTTCGCCGTTGAAATCGTCGTTCAGCGGATAGCCGGCCTGCCCACCGGCCTCGTTGAAGACGTCCAGCAGCCCGTTCCAGCCGCGGGCGCGGCAGACGGTCAGTTCGCCTTCGGTGTTGTGATACTCATCCTTGCGCTGCGCATGGGTTTCGGAGCGCAGGAAGGCCGGAAGCACCTCGTCATACGACCATCCCTTCGCGCCCATTTGGGCCCAGCGATCATAGTCGTGCCGGTTGCCGCGCACGTAGATCATGCCGTTGATGGTCGAGGTGCCCCCCAGCACCTTTCCCCGCGGCCAGTACAGCGAGCGATCGTTGAGATGCGGTTCGGGCTCGGTGTGATAGTGCCAGTTGTAGATGCCGGAATGAAACAGCTTGCCCATCAGCATGGGCAGCCGAAACAGCGGATTGAGGTCGCGCCCGCCAGCTTCCAGCAACAGCACCTTGTTGGCCGGATCCGCCGAAAGTCGGTTGGCAAGAACACAGCCTGCCGAACCGGCACCGATGATGATGTAATCGAATGTCTTCGTTGCGGCCATGTTACCAAGCGATGGGTCGAGCACCCATCTCCTCCAGAAAATCGTTGCAGAGAACCAGCGGATTGGGGCGGCGGAGCACGTCGTCGGCGCGCGCCGGATGGTCGCGAAGGATGCAGCGCACATGGCCGCCAGCGGTTTCGTCGATGCCAGCCATGGCAAGCGCCTGCGCGGCCGCGTCGCCAAACCCCAAAAACACCAGCGGCTTTTCGCGCGCGGCGAGGACCCGCAGGGTTTCGACGATCAAGGGCCGCCAGAGAACGAGGTGACCTTGCGATTGATGGGCGTCGATATCGACTTTGAAGCGCGTCAGCGTCAGCGAAGCATTCAGCAGCAAGGCACCTTCGGAAACCCAGCGATCGGCAATATCGGACGGAGCTTCAAGCGGGACCGCCCCGCTCTCTATGGCCGCCAGCGTCTTCGGCCAGTCGCCGAAATCGCGCGCATAGGACGGATCCCCCTTGCGCGCGGCCACGATCAACTGCGTGTAGGCGCGAATGCTCTTGGAGAACATCTTGTCGAGTTCGTTCCAACCCGCGAGGTTTCCCGCCTCGAAGGCCCGTCCGGTCGCGAAGCCCGGCTCCGGATAGGGATCCTGGCCGAGCACGACACACGTCACGTCGTCCGGAGAAATCCCGTCGAACGCGCGCAGGCAATGGGTGCCGGCCGGCATTCCCGGGAAGTGCTTTCCACGGCGGACGGGGAAGATCGGCTCCCAGACTTCAAGCTCCAGTTCGGGCGCCATCCCCTCGAAATCGAGCGCGACCTGTCCGAGCAAAGCACGCCATGGCGCATCCAGATCGTCGCGCCAATCCGCCAGAAACTCCTGCATCGCAGCCCGTAACGGCATTGCCATTCGCACCCTCCCCAAGGCGGCGGTCGCAGGTCGTTTTCAGGAACCTGACCGTTTTGTCAGCTTTTTATGAAAAGAAGTTGACCATATTGTCAACTTCTTTTTTATTGGTGCTTCGATTCCCAAGGTCCCCTACGGTTGCAGGGTTGGACCGGGGATGGTTATGCGCGAAGGTCCGGGCGCTCGATCCGGAAAAAGATGTTTAGCGACAACGGGATACCCAATGGCTGAGCCCAGCAGATCGATTGAATTGGAGGCTGCGGTTCCGGAGGCTTCGGACGAGCCGATCCGAGCGCGAAACGTGCTGAAGATCCTCACGGCCGCGGTGGAGATTTTCTCCCGCAAGGGCCTTGATGGCGCGCGGATTGTGGAAATCGCGAAGGCTTCCGGCCTGCCAAAGGGCAACGTCTATTATTATTTCTCGTCCAAGGAAGAGATCTACAATGCGGCGATCGACCAGCTGATCCATAGCTGGGACGATGCATTCCGACACATCTCGGCAGATCGCGACCCGGCCGAAGCGATCGAAGCCTATGTTCGCGCCAAGCTGGATCACGCATGGCAAAATGCGGCCGAGACGCGCCTATTTGCC
Source organism: Kaistia defluvii (assembly GCF_040548815.1). Classification (NCBI taxonomy): domain Bacteria; kingdom Pseudomonadati; phylum Pseudomonadota; class Alphaproteobacteria; order Hyphomicrobiales; family Kaistiaceae; genus Kaistia; species Kaistia defluvii. The sequence goes on from NZ_JBEPSM010000001.1 coordinate 1,464,406, forward strand.
AATGAGATCCTGCAAGGCGCGGAGCATCTGTCTCTGGACGCACGCGAACACATGCGGCGGGTCACGGCGGAAAAGGCGGGGGTGCTAGATGCGTGGGCCGCGGCCGGCAAGATCGTGCCGGTCGATGCGCGGCATCTGTTCATCCTGCTCTGGTCCGCGACGCAATTCTATGTCGAGTTCGAGGCCCTTGCCTGCGATGCGCTGGATGTCCGCGAACTCTCGGAAGCCGACCGCGCGAAAGCCGCCAAGACGATCACCGAAACCATCCTGCGCGGCCTCCTGGCGAACCGCCCCGAAGCTTAGGTCACAAGAGAGCCAAAACGAGCGGACTTTCCGAGCAGCTTTTCGAACTGGACCGGGTCCATCGGCGCAGCGAACAGATAGCCCTGCCCCACCGAACAGCCCAAGGCCTGCATCAGCTGGCGCTCTTCCTCCGTCTCGATTCCTTCCGCGACGATGCGAATATCCAGCGCTGCGCCGAGCTTGACGACACTTTCGACGATGATGCGCTTCGCCACGTTGAGAGCGATCTCAGTAGAGGTTTTTCTTGTAGTCCTTGGCCATCTCGCGCTCCACGAGGCCGGGCACGGACATGATAGCGCCCGCCAGTTTCGCGCCGACGCCCTTCCCCAGCCTCAAGTGGCCTGCCGCGATCTTGCCCGCGTTGAGGCCGCCGGGCGCTGCTGGTGCCGGCCAGGGCGAAGCGCGCACCAGCGCCCGGCTCTCCTGCTGATCGACGAGCATCTTGTCGACCACAGTCACCAAATCCGGCACTTTCTCGCCGACCGCGAAGCGTTCCCGTTCGGCGAGATCGTCCGTGATGCGCGCCTCGCCTTTGACGACCGCGATCCGATGAGCGCCGGGAACCAGCAGGGCAAGCGCTACGTTTGGCTGATCGATGATGTTTCGGAAGCTGTCGATCCTTCGGTTTCCGGGACGATCGGCAAAACGGAGTGTTTCGCCCTCTATACGCACCATCAAGCCGGCCGGGTCGCCCTTGGGACTCAGGTCGGCCCGGGATTGCGGGTCGCAGGTCGCCAGCCCCATGAAACGGCAATGCGCAGCGAGATGCTCGGCTGAAGAAAACGCGGCTTCCATAGGCGATGCCGACCAGAAGTCCGAGCGGATCAGCGCCTTGCCGCAATGGATGTAGCATTCCTCGACGGCGACATGGACTTCGCTGCCATCATTCGACGCCACACGCCCCTTGACGCGCATCACCTCGTTGAGCGAGGGCACCAGAAAGACCGATCCGAACCCGGCGCCAGGCGAAAAGCGCTCCGGTGCGTCCAGCGCATGGGAAGGTAGGCAGAGCGTGGCCCTTTCTCCCCGAGCCCAGCCCGGCATATCGCCGCCCAGCACGATCTCGAGACGTTCCCCTTCCGCAATCGACGCCATCATGAGGGTGGACGCCGCGAGCCACGCCATCGCCCCCGCATCGAGATGATCAATGGTTTTCGCCAGCACCATCCCCGGCGGGCTTCCGAATTGCTCCTGCAACTGCTCGCGGGTCGTCAGGCCGGCCATGCTCGTGCCCCTTCATGCGGCCGCTTCCGATACGGCACAGGTTGGATCGGATCGAAGGCGCGTACTGTCGCTTCGACTGCTTCGCCTCGACCACAATAGGGACGGGCAGCAGCGCGATTCCCGAGATACGCCAGCATGTTATGCGTTCTCCCCAATCAGGTGGCCCGCTTCGTTCAGCACGGCAAACGCCCATTCGCAGGCGAGTTGAACCGGATCGTCCTGGCTGGAAGCGTCATACCGCCCGTAGAGACCAACCCGCTCGGCGCCCGCGGCGCGAAGATGCTCATCGATGATTTCGCTACCGCGCGCGTAATGGTCATAGCTGTGGTCGCCAAGGCCGAACATCGCGTACCGAAGGCCGCGTAGATCCGGCGGATCGCGATCGAGCGCCGCGGCGAACGGGACGGCGCCGCTTGGGAGTACGCCCTCCCCATGCGTCGAGCAGATGACGAGATGGAAATCGCCCGGCGATAGCTCCATCGGGTCCGTTTCGCTCATGTCGTGTTTAACGACCGGAAAGCGGTTGCCGATTGCCTCTGCGACTTCATCAGCAAGGAGTTCGGCATTGCCGCTCTCCGTACCGAAAAGGATGATGATCTTCATTTGGACGTTCCCCTGGCAGGCGCGACGGCCAAGTTGGCGTCCTGGCCAACCGCGTAGAGTGTCTCGATATCGGAGATCTTCAGCCGGACGCGCTGCTCGACAGCCTGAGCGCGTTCGTACGCGTCGATCCGGCGCCAACCGGCGAAGTTGGTCGTGCGTCCCGCCGGCAAGGCCGCGCATCCCGGGCGACCAGGCTGGATCAGCCCGGAACGCAGATCCCTGGCAATTTCCAGGGCCAGTTGTTTCGACAAGGTTCTCTGCGCCGGGATCGTCCCTTGCGGCCCCGTCCTCAACCAGCCCGTCCGATACACGCGCGGCGGAACCGTCTCGACAGGCCGAGGCTCGAAGCCGATCGCGGTCAACACCGTATCGACGGGAAGATCCTTGCGCAGGCCCGTGTGGCTGCGGATGCGAATTCCTTCGACCCTGTCTCGCCCGAGGACCTGTTCGACGACACAGGCGAAATGGAGGTTGATGCTGAGGTCCGTTGGCTCGGACCGGGCCGCGACAAGCTCGCGCAGCGCATCCGCTTCTGGTGATCCCCGAGACCCGATCGATCCGGTCAGCACCTGAAAACGAGGTCGCTTCAGGCTGGCGAGTTCCCGCAGCATCGCCGCATCCCAGCGCGCCTCCACTGCGTCGGAACGGGATATCAGATGAACCTCCGTGACGGGGCGCGGAAGGATTTGGTGCAAGAGCGCGTCGTCCATGTCGGACCCGTCCCATTCGACTGACGTCTTGGACAGAAGCCGCAGCAGATCGGCGGCCACGTTGCCGGATCCCACGATCCCGACGCGCGGCAGAACCACCGGCAGTTCCGCCCCGGCTTCCGGATGGGAGTTCAAGGCGCGGGTCAGGCGACCAGCGCCGATCACGCCTTCGAGCGTTTCGCCTTCCACGCCAAGCCGGCGATCGTCGGGTGCGCCGGTCGCGAGAACAACGACATCGAATATGGACCGGAGCCGATCGAGATCCACATCGCGGCCATAGTCCAACCCTCCGACGAACTCGACATTGGGACGGGAAAAGAGCCGCTCGAATTGATGCTGCACGGCCTTGGTACCCTGATGATCGGCGGCGACCCCATAGCGCAGCAACCCGAAGGGAACCGGCAGACGATCAAGAATGGTTATCTCCGCGTCCATGAAGTCCTTGCTCAGGGCCTGCGCGGCGAAGCAGCCGGCCGGACCGGCGCCGACGATGCCGATAGAGAGCGGGCTCACAACGCGTCTGCCTCATGCTGCTCGCGCGTCTTACCCGTGCCGACCGGCCTCAACCTTCCCAACGGCATGGCGACGTCACCCTGCTGATTTCCTCGTCGAGGGCGGGATGCCCTCAATGCTCGTTGGAACATATGGACAGCGCCTCTTGGCGTCATTACGAAGCCTGGACAATCCATTTCGACTTATCGCCAGAACGATGGTGTCGATCATGCCTTTCTTGAGCAGCCCTTCGCGGAATCCGGATTGGACCGAACCAGACGATGTTCCGCGTCGGTTGGTCACCTATGGCATCGCCTCCGAGGCGTTCGGTGACTTCGAGTTGGCCCCGCATTCCCACGCCAAGAGCCAGCTCATCATGGTCCAAAGCGGCGCATTGAGTTGCGAGACGGAAAACGGCTTATGGATCGTCCCTCCCCGCAGCGCGATCTGGATTCCGGGCGGCACGCTCCACACCGTCAAGGTTACAGGCGCATTGGAGGGCTACGGCGCGTTCGTCGCGCCTGAAGCGGATGCGCCGTTGCCGACGGCCTGCTGCACGGTTGCCGTCACGCCGCTGTTGCGAGAACTCCTGATCCGCGCCGCGCATCTGCCGCTGCTCTACGAGGAAGGCGGCGCCGGGTCTCGGCTCGTCGCCGTGCTTCTCGACGAACTGGCCGAAGCCCAGGTCGAAGACCTGCACCTGCCCATGCCGGCCAATCTCCGCCTTCGGCGGGTTATCGACCGCATGATGGCAATGCCGGCCGAGCGCGGCACGCTGGAGACATGGGCGGATCGCGCCGGCATGAGCACCAGGACTTTCGAGCGGCAGTTCCGTCGCGAGGTGGGTATGAGTTTCGGGCGATGGCGCCAGCAGCTCGTAGTGGTCCTGGCGGTCCGATGGCTTGCCGGCGGCGCCTCGATCCAACAGGTCTCATCGGACCTCGGCTATCAGAACGTGCCGACATTCGTGACCATGTTTCGCAAGGCGCTCGGAATCTCCCCCGGCCGCTACATGGCGGAACGTTACCCGGCGAAGGATGCCATGCGCACACGCCAGATATCGGCGGGACTTGGCTGAACTGCCAGCCATCTCCCATGGGGGGAATGGCCCGCCTCGCAGACAATCACAGTCACGGTTCGCCGTAACATGGCTGCGTCCCACCCCGCTGCGCGAGGCTGGCCAAACTATATCGCGATCCCACCATCCGCGGCCCCGCCCTCCTAAGGCTCGGGCCGGTGCCTCGAACCGCAGCGGAACCAGACTGGGGTCGGATGTCTGTCAGCGGGCTGCCACGTCGGATCGAGCTCTCGGGATCGTCCGTCCAAGGTCAGAGGTGGGCGCGGGTCTTGCGGCGGGTCCAGACGACAAGTGCGACGCCCGTGATCAGGAGGGCTGCCCGCACGATCTGACGCTGCGAATCCGTCCAGCCGAGCAGCGCTGCGCCGCTGAGAAGCGACGCCAGCAGCAACACGCTGACGAGGGTACCCGTGACGTTGGGCTTGCCCATCTTGAGCGCCATGCCGCCCAGAAGCACCGCCGTCAGCCCGTCGATGAAATAGGACGCGCCGATATAGGGCTGGCCGGAGGAGAGGTCGGCGGCGAGAAGAACGCCGGCGACCGCGGACAGAACGCCGGAGAGACCATAGAGAAGAAACAGCAGGCGACCGGCCGGAACACCCGCCTCGACCACCGCGTTGCGGTTCTGCTCCATCGCATAGATGTAATGGCCGAAGGTCGTGCGGTCCTGAAGCACCAGGGCGATCCCGTAGAGAGCGATGACGAGGATTGCCAGCACCGGCACGATGCCGACATTGGCATTCAGGACAAGGCCCACGAAGCCGACCGAGTTGAACGGAATCGACGTTCCCTTGCCGATCGCTGCGGCGATCGAGCCAGCGAGCCCACCGGTAGCGATGGTGATGACCAGAGCCGGAAGCCGCATGACGGCGACGAGCAAGCCGTTCAGGCAACCGAAGACGAGACCGAAGAACACCGCCACCGCCGATGCAAGTGGCCAACCGGCTCCCATCTGGATTAGCCCCGCGACGATCATCGTGCCGAGCGCCGCCACCGACATGAACGAGACGTCGATCTCGCCGGCGGCGATGATCCAGGTGAGGCCCAGGAACATGATCGCCGAGATCGAGGCCGTTCGCAGGATGTCGTTGATGTTGGCGGCGCTGGCAAAGCTCGGACGCATCCAGGAAAAGGCCGCGACCAGCGCGATCAGCAGGAAGAACAGACCGTAGCGAACCAGGAAGCGACGCGCATCAAATCCGCCTCGCGACGACCGGGACGCGGTCGAGGATAGAACGGCGCTCATGACCGCACCTCAAGCAAGGATGTGGATGTCGGGGCTTTCCGCGAGCGGCTCGTGCGCACGCGCTTCAGAGCCGCGCTCAACTTGGGATCAAAGGCAGCGATGGCCACGATCAACACGGTCGAAACGATCGCGTCTGAGTAAAAGTACGGCACAGCCATCAAGGTGAAGCCGTTCAGCATCGCCGACATCAGCAGCGTGCCGGCTATGGTAGCCGGCACCGAGGCTGCGCCAAAGAGCGCAGCGCCCAGATAGACGGCGGCATAGGCCGGCATCAGCAACTGGCTGCCGGCGGTGACATTGGCCGCCCCCGACGAAGCGACCAGCAGCGTGATGGCAAGGCAGGACAGCGCGCCGCAGATCGCGAAGGCGGCCAGCACATAGGCCTTCACCCGGATACCGGAATAGACGGCTGAAACCCGGTTCTCGCCCGTCGCGTAAAAGGCGCGGCCGAAGCGCGAACCATGCAGCACCAGCGCCGCGATGGCCGCCGTCAGCGCCAGGATCGCCACCGGCGCGTCGAGGCCGAAATACTTGGCATCGTTCAGGTCGAGAATTCCCGACATGAAGAAGTTTTTCGAGATCGAGGCGCCATTCGAATAGAAATAGGACAGGCCGACCGCGACGCCGCCGGTGGCGATGGTGGCAACGATGTCGGGCAGGCGCAGATATGCGACCGCGATTCCGTTCACGAGGCCGCAGAAAAGACCGACCGCGACCGCTCCGCCGATGCCGAGGCCGACGCCGAACTTGCTGGCGATCAGCCATCCCAGCGTCATGGCTCCGAGCGAGGCGACGCCAGGAAAGGACAAGTCGAACTGGCGCACGACGATCACGAAGGTCAGCCCGAGCGCAGCTAGTCCCTGCACCGCCATATGGCGCAGCAAAGCGTGGATGTTGTTGCCGGAGAGATAGGCCGGCGTCAGGCTCTGGAATATCGCCGCCACCACGGCCAGCAGGACGACGAAGGCGAGGATGCGAAGGAAGATCGGATTTTTTGCGAGCGTTTTCATGCAGCGCGCGCTCCCATAATACCGGCGGAGAGGAGTTGATCGCGACTGACATTCCAGCCGCCGGCGTCGACGGGGCGGCCCTTGTAGAGCGCCATCGCGCGGTCAGCGAGGCCATGCACCTCGTCGCAATCGGACGACATGACAATGACGCCGGCCCGGCGCGAAAGCTCGCGCATGAGCGCATAGAGCTTGGCCCGCGCGCCGATGTCGACGCCGACCGTCGGCTCTACGAAGATGTAGATGTCAGACGCGCGGAACAGGCCCTTGGCGATGACGATCTTCTGCTGGTTGCCGCCGGAAAAGGCGCTGACCGGCCGGTCGAGCTCGAAGGGCTGCAGGTCCACATCGCGCGCCAGGGCTTCCGTGTCACGGCGGTTGCGGCCGAATTTCAGCAGACCACCCAGACGAGAGGCGCGGCCGAGATGGGCGACGGTCGTGTTGAAAACCACGTCCTGCGTCATCGCCAGCCCCTCGGTGCGGCGGTCACCCGGCACCAGGAAGATGCCGGCCTTCAAGGCCTCATGGGGACCGCGAAAGCGAACCGCCCTGCCCTTGACCCGCATCGTCCCTTCATCAGGACGGATCGCACCGAAGAGAGTCTTGGAAAGCTCATCGACGCCCGAGCCGACGAGACCAAAGATGCCGAGGATCTCGCCGCGCCGCAGCTCGAAATCGACGCCGGTGAACAGTCCGCTGCGACCGAGTCCACGGGCCTCCAGAAGCACCTCGCCCTCCGCTTTGCCATCGCGCTCCGGGAACAGGTCGCCGGCCTTTTCGTCGAGCAGCAGTTCCGGAATCGAAACGCCGCGTTTGGTCGCTTCCTGCGAGGTGAAGGTCGCAACGTTGCGCCCGCCTCGAAAAACGGTGAAGCGGTCGGCGATCTCGAAAACCTCCTCCAGCCGATGGGTGATGTAGATGATGGCGATGCCGGCGGTGCGCAGGGAGCGCATCAGTTGAAATAGCGACGCCTTCTCGCGCTCGGTCAGCGTCGAGGTTGGTTCGTCGAGAATGAGGATGCGGGCCTTCTCGTTGCGCAGCGCGTGCAGGATCGCGACAATTTCGCGATCCACCGCCGGCATCTCACCGATGCGCGCTTCAAGGTCGATCTCGATCGGGAAGCGCTGGAGCAGATCGCGCGCCGCAGCGCGCATGGCGGTGCGATCGATGCGGGCGAAAAGACCGGGCTTTCGACCCTCATGCCCGAGAAAGATGTTCTCGACACCGGTGCAGTCGGGGACCAGCTCGGGATGCTGCTGGACGGTAGCGACGCCCGCTTCGATGGCGGCGCGCGGCGATCCGAGTTCGACCGGCTGGCCATCGATCTCGATCGTGCCCTCGTCATGCGTGTAAACGCCCGACAGGATCTTGATCAGAGTCGATTTGCCGGCACCATTGACGCCGAGAAGCGCGTGGATCTCGCCGGCCTCCAGTTCGAAATCCACTCCGTTCAGTGCCTTCACCGGCCCGAAGCGTTTATGGATGCCCAACATCCTCAAAACTCTCGCCATGTATCGCCCTCTTCGAGAATAGGGGCGCGGCGACTGCCAGCCGCCGCGCCGATAGATCAGAGAGCGCGCTGCCAGCCGAGCTTGGCGGCTTCGCCGGGCTGATCGTAGTTGTCCGGGATCTCGATGTCGGCGAGGCTTTCCTGCGTGACCGCGTAGGACGGCGTAATGACGAAGCGCGGCGCCTTGCGTCCGGCGATGACCTCATGGGCGTAGAACGCGTTCATGAAGGCCATCTCGTAGAAGCTCTGCGCCATGGTCAGCGCGAATGGCGAGCCCGCCTGGATGTATTCGAACGACTGCTGGCCGCCGTCGATGCCCGTGATGAAGGTGTCGCGGCCGGCCGCCTTGATAGCGAGCGTGCCCTCCGAGGCCGCGCCGTCCCAGGCACACCAGATCGCGTCCAGTTCCGCGTTGGCAGTCAGGATGTTGTCAACGACCTGGCGTGGCGTCGTCGTACCGCCGAGCGCGAAAGCGATCTCATAGACGACCTGGATGTCCGGGTAGCGGACGAAGACAGATTTGGCACCCAGCGTGCGCTGGTCCCACGATTCATTCGACGGCAGACTGACGAGGGCGACCTTGCCCTTGCCCTTCAGGCGATCGACGATGTACTGCGCGCCATAAGCACCGAGGCCGAAATTGTTCGACATCGCCGTCGAGGTGACGGTGGTGTTCGGCACGTAGCTGTCGCCGCAGAAGATCGGCACGCCGGAAGCAACCGCAGCCTGCACGGCCGGAGCAATCGCGGCCGCGTCGGCCGGGGTGATGAAGATCGCAGCCGGCTTCGACGCCACGAAGGCAGCAATCTGGTCGGCCTGCTTCTTCACGTCATAATTGGCGTCTGCGATGGTCAGCGTGCCGCCAAGGCGGCTGATCGCGTCCTGATATCCGCTGACGATATGGCGGCCGGATTCCCAGACGGTCCAGCCGAGCGAGGCGCAGAACTGCGCATCCTGCGCATAGGCACGGCCTGGACGAGCGAGCGCCGCGGCGACGGTCAGGGCGGCGGCTCCGCTCAGGAAGCCGCGGCGAGACAGGCGCAGGCGGGCAGCCTGCGGGCTGTTGTCTTCTTCGAATGTCGTCATGGTCTCTTCCTCCCAGATTGAGATCGAAATCAGCCTCTCCGGGCCGATGCCGAAGTTCAGATCACCGGCCGCTCAGCGCGACTGGTGCAGCAGATCGAGATATTCTTCGCGGCTGGCGATCCGCGGATTGGTGCCGTGGCAATGATCCTTGAGGGCCTCGCCGGCGACGCGCTCCATCATCGCTTCGGTAACGCCCAAGGCATCAAGTCCGGGCGGCAGGCCGATCGAGGCGGAAAGCTCCACCATCACGACATCCGGTTCGCCGCCGAGAATTTCCGCCAGCACGTCCCACTTCGCGCCGATCACTTCACGGTTGAAGCGCAGTACGGCGGGGGTCAGCACGGCGTTGAGCGTACCGTGATGCAGGTTCAGCTCGCGCACCGCGCCAAGCGGATGGGTCAGCGCATGGACCGCGCCGAGGCCCTTCTGGAACGCCATCGCCCCTTCCAGCGCGCACATCATCATTTCCCAGCGCGCGCGGCGGTCGGAACCGTCGGCCACGGCTTGGCGAATCGATCTCATGCCGCGCTTGAGACCATCAATGGCGATGGCGTCAGCCGGCGGATTGATCGAGGGGGCCATGTAGGTTTCGAGACAGTGCGACAGAGCATCCATGCCGGTCGCCGCCGTCAGATAAGGTGGCAGGCCATAGGTCAGCTCGGGATCGCAGAGCGCCACCGAAGGCAGCATGTGCGGGCTGACGATGCCGAGCTTGCGGCCCTCGGCGGTGATGATGACCGCGGCACGGCCAACCTCGGAGCCGGTGCCCGAGGTGGTGGGCACGGCCACCATCGGACAGATATTGCCGTGGATCTTCGCAGCCCCGCCCTCGACGGCGGTATATTGCGCAAGCGGACCCTCGTGACCGGAAAGCAGCCGCACCGCCTTGGCGAGATCGATCGACGATCCGCCGCCGAGGCCGACAATGCCGTCGCAACCCGCTTCGCGATAGAGATCGGCAGCGGCAAGTACCGCCGTTTCGGTGGGGTTGGCCGGCGTGTCCTGAAAGACCGTCGGACGGGTCGGAAACAGCGCCAAAACCCGGTCTACAAGCCCGGTAGCGACCAGCCCGCGATCGGTGACGATCAGCGGACGCGCGACCTTGAGCCCTTCCAGAATCGACGGAAGCTTCGCCACCGCGCCTTCGTCGAACTCGATACGGGTCAGATAGGTAATCAGGGCCATCGCGGACATGCTCTCGGGTGCTGGAATTCTGGATAAGCAGACCCGCTCGCAGTCCATACGGGCCACGTTCGGTACCACTTCATGTTCGGATTCTGGGGCGCCAGCCGTTCGGGCATGACACATCGTTTGGGGCCGGCGGGATGCCGGCCGATCTCACTCTGTCCTCCGCTTCTCGGCCTCCGTCGAACCATGCGGCTCAACTGGCGACGACAACGACCGGCTTGCCTCCCCCGTCTTGTCGTGCCCGTCGCGAAAACGCGCTTGCTTCGCCAACCGATATATGAGTTATTGAAGCCAGACTAATTCCACGATGTCAACACCCCTCCAAAGTTAGGGGAAACCCAATGAATATCGGGAAAATCCCCTTGAGTTCGCCAAAAATCATCAATGACCGGCCGATCCAAAAGGCCGAGCAGATATATGGGTTACTACGCGAAGCGATCGTTCGCCTTGCCATGGTTCCCGGCGCCGCGATCTCCGAAAAGGAGCTGTGCGCGCAGTTCGGCGTATCGCGGACGCCTGTGCGCGAAGCGCTGAAGCGGCTCGTCGATGAAGATCTCGTCGACGTGTTTCCGCATTCGGGAACCTATGTCAGCAAGATTTCCTACGAGGTGGCGGAAGAAGGCTTCGTCATCCGTCGAGCGCTGGAAATCGAGAGCATTCGCCGGGCGACGCAATTCGTCACCGATCCGCAGATCGCTCGCCTCGATGCGCTGATCGCCGAGATGCGCGACATTCTGCGGCGCGACGCGCTCAGCGATTACATCGTCGTCGACGACGCCTTTCACTCGACCATCGCGGAAATCAGCCGCTATCCGCGGATGTGGAAGTTCATCAATCTGGTCAAGGCGCATCTCGACCGCATGCGCCAACTGAGCGCGCCGGTGCCGGGCCATCTGGCCGAGGTAACGGAACAGCATGCTGCCATCGTCCGCGCCCTGGAGCGGCGAAATGCCGACCAGGCCGAGCTCGCGATGAAGATCCATCTCGATGCGTCCTTCGCCGTGATGAGCGCGATGTACGAAGACGGCAAATTCTTCAAGCCCAAGGGACTTTGATGCTCAATAGCCCCCTGAAGCGGCCGGCCAGCGCATCTTCGAGATCATTCTGGCAGCGGCCTCGGGCGAGAAGACGCTGAGCGAAATCCACGACGACGGGGACAATGAATTCGTGCCCGGGCACGTCGGCGCCGTGATGTGAGGAGGAACTTGGAAGCCGGTCACCCCGCAAATCAGAGCCGGCATCCAGGGAGAGGAAAAATATGAGCGATCTCAAAGACAGCTACGACATCGTCATCATCGGTGCCGGTGTCGGCGGCGGCGCGCTTGCCAACACGCTGGCCGCGCCCGGCCGTAACATCCTGATGATCGAGCGCGGCACCCGGCTTCCTCGCGAGGCGGACAATTGGAGCGTCGACGCCGTCTTCCACAAGCGCAAATACGCCGCCAAGGAACAATGGCGCGACAAGAACGGCTCACTGTTCAACCCCGGCACCTATTACTATGTCGGCGGCAACTCGAAGTTCTTCGGCGCCGCCACCGTGCGATTCCGCAAGGAGGATTTCGAGGACCTGCAGCACGAAGCGGGCATCGCTCCCGCATGGCCGGTTTCCTATGCCGAATTCGAGCCGTACTACGCCCGTGCCGAAAAGCTGATGGGCACGCATGGCGAGGCCGGCATCGACCCGATCGAGCCACCCCGCAGCGGTCCCATGCCCTTCCCCGCTATCGGCCATGAACCTGAGATCGCCTTCTTCGAAAAGAAGCTGCGCGAGAAGGGACTGCATCCGTTCCCGCTGCCGATTGCCATCGACTATCACCCAGGTGGCACCTGCATCCGCTGCAAGACGTGCGACGGTTTTGCCTGCAAGATTGGCGCGAAGGGCGACGCCGAAGTCCGGCTGGTCAATCCGGCGCTCGCCAAGGGCGGCGTGACGCTCGTTACCGAAACCTATGTGCGGCGGCTGATCACCGACCCCAGCGGCAAGCGGGTCGTTTCCGTCGAGTTGGAGCATGAGGGCCAAGTCCGCACCATCGCGGGCAAGATTTTCATCTCGTCCGCCGGTGCGATCAACTCCTCGGCGCTGCTCCTGCGCTCGGCCAATGCGAAGCACCCGAACGGCCTCGGCAACAACACGTCCGACCAGCTCGGCCGCAACTACATGGCCCACAACAACACGGCGATGATGGCCGTTTCGCCGTTCAAGAAGAACCGCGTCACATTTCAGAAGTCGATGGCGATCAATGACTACTATCTCGCCAACAAGGAGCGCCCCTACCCGCTCGGCAACATCCAGGGGCTCGGCAAGCTGCAGGCCGGGATGCTGACGGCGAACCTGCGCTGGATACCCGAGGCACTCATGGCACTGTTTTCCGAACGCAGCGTCGACTGGTGGCTGATGTCGGAAGACCTGCCCGATCCCAACAACCGCGTCAGCGTCGATCCCGACGGCAAGATCCGCGTCGCCTATACCGAGAACAATCTGAAATCGCATGGGGAACTGGTGAAGGTCTGGACCCGCCACATGCGCTCGCTCGGCTATCCGATCATCATCACCCAGAAGATGGATATCACCGTGGCGATGCATCAATGCGGCACGGCCCGCTTTGGCAAGGACCCCGCCACCTCCGTGCTCGACACCAATTGCAAGGTCTGGGACGTCGACAATCTCTATGTCGTCGATGCTTCGTTCCTGCCGTCCTCGACCGGCTTCAACCCGTCGCTGACAATCGTGGCGCAGGCACTGCGCACCGGCGAACACCTCTTGAAGGAGCTCGGCGAAACGGTTGCCGCCACGCCTCAGCCCGCTGACGGAAGAGCCGCCGCATAGGGCGTCCCCGATAAGAAATGCCTCTGGAGGAAACAACCATGTCCGCAAAGCGGGACTATACGCGCCTTTTCGACCTCACCGGCCGCAAAGCCATCGTCACCGGCGGTTCGCGTGGCATCGGCCGCGCCCTGACCGAGGCACTGGCCGCGCAGGGCGCCGATGTCGCTATCGTGGTGCGCTCGTCGATCGATCTGGCGCGCAGCCTTGCCGACGAGCTGAACGTTGAAGGCGGCGACAGCTTCGCCATCCAGGCCGATGTTTCGGTTCCCGCCGATGTGGAGCGGCTCGCAGCCGAGGTCGCGGCGCGCTGGGGCCGAGCCGACATCCTCGTCAACAATGCCGGCATCGTCTTGCCCGGGAACGCGGAGGATTATCCGCTGGAGCAGTGGCGCCAGACGCTGAACGTCAATCTCGACGGCGTCTTCCTGGTGAGCCAGGCGATCGGCAAGATGATGATCGCGCAGAAAAGCGGCTCGATCATCAATATCGGCTCGATGTCGGGTCGGATCGTCAACTGGCCGTTCCGCCATGCGGCCTACAATGTGTCAAAGGCAGCAGTGCACATGCTGACCAAGTGCCTGGCCACGGAATGGGCCGAGCACAACATCCGTGTCAACGCACTGGCGCCGGGTTACATCATGACCGAACTCACCGAGGAAGTTTTGCGCGAGCATCCCGACGTCGTCGCCAACCATTGGGCCAAGGGCGCGGTAATGAACCGGATCGGCACGGTCGATGAACTCGCCGGCTCGGTCGTCTATCTCGCCAGCGACGCCGCATCATTCACCACCGGCGAGATCGTCACCGTCGATGGCGGCCTGACGCTCCGCTAGCGTAGCCCGCCAGCCGGGCCGGAAGCCTCCTCCCCCTTCCGGTCCGCCCCCTCAAAACATCCCCAAATTCCACAACACTGGAGTATTCGCCATGTCTCAACGAGGCTATGGGGGACCGCTGCGCTATGTCCAGGGCCCGGGCGTCATCGCCGATATCGGTCGCTACGTCGCGCCGCCTGGCGACTCGGCACTCGCCATTGTCGACGGGTTCTTCTGGGACAGCCTGCGGCCGACCGACCATTACAGCGAGCCTGACGGAGGGCAGTGAGCCCCCGACGCAACGGCACACCCAGCGAGCCGTCGACGGTTACCCGAGGCAACCTCCCAATCCAATTAGATCTAGCTCATCCAGTTACCGCCATCCACGTTCAGCGTCTGCGCAACGATGTAGGCGGAGTCGTCCGAGGCGAGGAAAACGGCAGGCCCCGCGAAATCGGATGGGTCTCCCATTCGTCCAGCCGGCACCGCCTCGCCCACCAATCGCTTCTTCTCGCCGATCGGCCGGCCCTCATACTTCGCAAACAGCGCGTCGACCCGATCCCACATCGGCGTATCGACGACGCCCGGCGCGATCGCGTTGACGCGGATGCCGTCCTGGATCAGCTCGAGCGCCATCGACTGAGTGATGCTGATGACGGCGGCCTTGGCCGCGCAATACAAAATGACATTTGCCTCGCCGCGCCGCCCGGCCTGGGACGAGATATTGATCACGACGCCTCCCTGACCCCGAGACCGCATGATCTGGGCGGCGCCCTGGGTCATGAAGATCAGGCCCCCGACATTGACGTCGAACTGGCGCCGATACATCTCCGGCGTGATTTCGCCAAGCGGCGCCATGTCGAAGACGCCCGCATTGTTGACCAGAATATCAACGCCGCCAAAGTGTGTCGCAGTCGTTGCCAATACCGACTGGATGGAGTTGATGTCGCGAACATCGAGCGGTGTCGACATGGCGGCGTCGCCAAGCTCGCTAGCAAGATCACAGGCCAGTTCAGCCTCGATATCCGCGATGACGACCTTGGCGCCCTGCGCCACATAGGCCCTGACAATCGCGGCGCCGATACCCCGCGCGCCGCCTGTCACGATCGCCACTTTTCCCTGGAGCTTCATTCTGCCTCCAAAGCATTTGGATACGTCGCAGGGAGAGACCTGTCCGGCCGTCATGGCAAGACAATGCGAGCCGCTATGAGGCTGCCCGACCCAGGGCATCCGCCGTGAGAATAGCGGCACGGATCTCCCGCACGCCGACGGTCGCGCGTGTGGCATGCGTGATCTTGCCTTTCACGGCAGCCTCGGCGATCTGGTCAACCTTGGCCGAGACATCCTCGGTGATCTGCAGTCCGGCCAAGGTCGTCGGCAGCCCCAGGCTCTGGCAGAAGGCGATCGCTTCGTCGATCTCGGCCTTCGGACGGTTCTCGAGCACAAGCAGGCAAATAACGCCGAACGCGACCTTCTCGCCATGCAGCATGCCATGCACGTCATGCACCACCGTCAGGGCATCATGGATGCCATGGGCGGCGGATACACCGCAGTTCTCGAATCCGAGGCCGCTCAGCAGCGTGTTCGCCTCTATAATATCTTCGACGGCTGTCGTAACGACACCCGCCTCGGCAGCCGTCTTCGCCTTCAACGCCTGCTCCATAACCACCCAATGACAATGGCGTGCGATCGCTCGCGCCGCCTGCGTGGCCGGGAAGCCCCCGGAAATGTAGTTATCGGTACCCGCATCGATATTGGCGCGCGCCTCGAACCAGGTCGACAGAGCGTCGCCGATGCCCGCGACGAGAAAACGGACCGGCGCAGCGACGATCAATTCGGGGTCTACAAGCACCAGGTCGGGGTTGCGCGGCAGATTATGCGCCATCTCCAGCACGCCGTCGGGCGAATAAACCACGACGACAGCGCTTGTCGGAGCGTCGGTGGAGGCGATCGTCGGCACCGCCATCATGCGGGCATGGTTCTGGTGCGCGGCCATCTTAGCCGTGTCGAGCGTCTTGCCGCCACCGACGCCGACAACGACGTCGGCCCCATGCTCGGCCACTAACACGGTAACGCGAGCGATCTCCTGATTGCTGCACTCGCCGCCGAATTTTTCGAAGCGCGCCTCAACATCTTCGCCAAGCCCGGCGGCGATCTTCGTCGACAGGGTGTGGAAGAGAAATCCATCTATCAGAAACAGTGGCTTCTTGCCGAGTAGCGCGAGATGCTCGCCAAGGCGGGCGATCTCGCCGCAGCGCTGAATATAGCGGCTGGGCGAACCAAAGGATCGAGACACGACAACCTCCCAACAGTGCGGCCCTTGGCCAGATCAGCGTATTGTGTTTCCGCAGACATATCCGCCATCGACGGGCAGATCAGCGCCGGTGATGAAGCCCGCTGCAGGGCTCGCCAGGAAGAGTGCCGCGCCGACAAGATCATCGACCGTGCCCCACCGCTTCAGCGCCGAGTGATCCGCAATCAGATCGTGGCTCTTCTCGACGCTCCAAAGGCCGCGCGTCATGGCCGTCTTGTGATAGCCGGGCGAGATCGCGTTCACTCGCACGCCATCCGGGCCGTACGCATGCGCGAGGGCGCGGGTCAGGCCAAGCAAACCAGTCTTGCTGGCCGTGTAGGCCGGCACTTCCGGCTCGACCAGATAGCTCAACATCGAAGTGATGTTTACGATCGATCCCCGCGTCGCCTTCAGATGATCGCGGAATGTCGAACTCAAGCGCATGACGCTGTTGAGATTGACGTCGATGACATCCAGGAACACGGCTTCCTGATGCTCCGCCTCCCCGCGGCCGATGCCTTGCGCGTTTACCAGCACATCCAGCCGGTCGAACGTCGTCGCAAATGCCTTCACATCGTCGCTGCTCCGCACGTCGAGCACCGCAAAGCTCAGATTGGCATTGTCGGGACGCGCCTTCTCGGCGTCGATCTTCGCCTGGCTGGATCCTGCCGCGACAACATCAGCGCCGAGCGCGGCAAAGCCCTGTGCGATGGCGAGGCCGATGCCGCTGGTCGCGCCGCAGACCAAAACCGTTCGGCCCGCGAAAAGGTCTCGTTGAAAAGTCGTCACAAGATCCGTCAGGGACATCCTGGCCTCCTCCTCTCATGGGTTTCCGTCACTGGCGTCCGCGCGCCGCAACAAACTGGATCAGCATCGCCAGAATGATGATCAGCCCGAGATAGACGTTCTGGTGGTATCCTGGGACGCCGGCGAGGTTCATGATGTTGGTGATGATGCCGAGTATGAGCGCGCCGAGCAGCGTGTTGAACATGCCGCCACGCCCGCCCATCAGGCTTGCGCCGCCGATCACCACAGCCGCGATAACGTTGAGCTCGGCACCGACGCCAACTTGCGGCGTGCCGATCCCGGTGCGGGCAGCCGCCACGATACCCGCAACCGATGCCAGCACACCGCTGATGACGTAGACCCCGAGGATATAGCGCCGGACCGGCACGCCGGAGAGACGCACGGCCTCCTCGTTCGAGCCGATGGCGGTGACGATGCGTCCGAAGCTGGTGAAGGTCAGCACCGCGCCGCCGATGGCAAAGATGATGAGCATCAGCACGACGGGTTGTGGAACGCCCAGGAAGAAGCCGCTGCCGAAGTCGACCAGCGCCGAACCGCTTGGGCCAATCGTGATCGGACGACCGGCGCTCAGGATCAGTGAAACTCCGCGAGCGATGGCCATCATCGCGAGCGAAATAACAAAGGAAGGAAGCTTCATGTAAGCGACGAAAAACCCCGTCACCGTGCCAGAGACGACGCCGGACAGTAGCACGAGCAGGATCGTGACCGGGAGGCTGAACCCCATCGTCGCAATCAGATAGGCGCCCAGTACCGCGCCCACCGCCGCCACGGAGCCGACGGACAAGTCGATACCCCGCGTCAGCACGACGAACAGCATGCCGACAGCCATGATGCCATGGCCGGATGCGACCTGACGGGCAACGTTCATCAGGTTCCGCTCGGTCAGGAAGGCGTCCGACCAGAACGACGCAACCACCATGAGCACGAGGAAAATTCCGACGGTTCCGTAGTTGCGAACGATCTCGACCAGTCGGGAATTGCGCGATGCCGACGGGGGCAAGGTTCCGGAAGCGCTCATGCTATTGCCTCATCGTTATTCTTTTCCGTTCGTGTCATCGCCAAGGTCAAAAGGCGCTCCTCGGTGAATTCACTCGCATTCAGTTCGCCCACGATCGCCCCTTCCGCCATGACCAGGATCCGATCGCAGATGCCGAAGAGTTCCTGATGCTCGGAGGAGATGACGAGGACGGCTTTTCCCGATTTCGCCAGATCATTGATGATCGTGTAGATCTCGCTCTTGGCGCCGACATCGACGCCGCGCGTCGGCTCGTCGAGGATCAGGAGCTCGCAATCGGCGTGGAACCACTTCGCGAGCGCAACCTTCTGCTGGTTGCCGCCCGACAGGTTCGAAACCGGCGCATCCACATTCGCGGCCTTCAGGCGCATAGAGGCGCCCAGCTTCGTCGCGATCCGGCGCTCCTTGCGGACGTTCAGAAAGCCCAGGCGCGTGACGCTTCTCAACTTGGCGAGCGTGCAATTGACCCGGATCGGCGCATCCAGGATGACACCCTGCATTTTACGGTCTTCGGGAACGAGGCCGATGCTGGCGCGCACGCCATCCCCCGGCGAATGCAACCGGGTCGGCTTCCCACGGACCAGGATCGAACCAGACTTCGCGCGATCGGCGCCAAAGAGGACGCGCGCGACTTCCGTGCGGCCGGACCCGACCAAGCCGCCTAGTCCCACGACTTCGCCGGCACGGATGGAGAAACTGACGTCACGCACTTTTCGTCCGAGCGACACATTCCTGGCCTCCAGGACAAGCTCGCCAGCCTCGCGGCCAAGCTTGGAAGGAAAGAGAGCATCCATTCGGCGCCCGACCATGTCTGAGATGATCTGGTCGATGCTCGCATCCGCCGTGTCCAGGGTTTCGACGTGCGAGCCGTCCTTCATGACCGTGATGCGATCGGAGAGTTCAAAGACCTCGTTCAATCGATGCGAGATGTAGACGATACCCGTGCCGGCCGCGCGCAACTCGCGAATGATATCGAGCAGCCGCTCGGCATCGCTGCCTGCGAGCACGGCAGTCGGCTCGTCGAAGACGATGATGCGCGAATTGTTGGAGAGCGCCTTGGCAATCTCGACGACCTGCTGGTGCGCAACGGTCAAGCTCCCGACCTGGGTGGCGGGATCGATGTTGAAGCCAAGCTTGTGGATCAGATCATGCGCATCGCGCCGCAGAGCACGATGATTGACGAATTTCGGCAGGCGGCCGAGGAAGATGTTCTCGGCCACCGTCAGGTCCGGCGCCAGCGCCAGTTCCTGATGGATGACCGAAATACCATGGGACGTTGCATCATGCGGCCCGGAGAACTCCACCGGCTTGCCGAACAGGCTGATGGAACCGGACGATGGAGTCGTCTCGCCGGCCAGCACGCGCATCAGTGTCGACTTGCCGGCGCCGTTTTCACCAACCAGTGCATGAACCTCGCCTTGCCGGAGGTCGAAGTCGATCCCTTTCAGCGCCTGAACGCCGCCGAAATTCTTCTTGATGGCGTTAAGGCTCACGAGAACGGACATGTCACCACTCAAAGAAGCGGCGCCGAAGGCGTTACCCTTCGGTGCCTCTATATTGCAATAAATCCAATCAGAATACGGATTTGGGATTGTAGTACTTGTCGACGTTATCCTTGGAGATCACATCGGCCGGGGTCAGATAAAGCTTCGGAAGGTCGGCCGGAAGCTCGCCCTTGAATGCCTTGTAGCCGATGTCGAACGCCGTGCGGCCAACGAGATCCGGATCGTTCAGGCCCGTCGCGCCATACGTGCCGTCCTTGATCATTTCCAGGGCTTCGCGCTGGCCGTCGGCGGCAGCGGTAAGGAGAATGTCCTTCAGGCCGGCAGCCTTGACGGCCTGAGCCGCGCCGAGAACCATGGAGTCATTCTCGCCGACGATCAGATTGGCGTCCGGATGCGCCTGCAGCAGATCCTCGGCAGCCTTCAGGCCGCCATCGGTGGCCCAGTCGCCCCAGCCCTGTCCTAGAATCTGCAGGTTCACGGCGCCCTCATTCACGAGCTGTCCTTCGACGATGCCCTTGACGACACCCATGCGACGCTCAAGTCCGCCGGGATTGCCCTGGTTGCCCGAAAGGAGAAGCATCTTGATCGGCGTGCCCTTCATCTTCTTGGCGATCCAGTCACCGACAAGACGACCGTTCTCGTCGCTGGACGAGCGGACCTGCGTGATCACATTGGCCTTGGGATTCAGGGTCGAGTCCATCACCACAACCTTGACGCCTGCCTTGGAGGCGGCATCGACGGTGGCGACAAGTGCTTCCTGATCACGAGGATTGACGATCAGGATCTGGACGCCCTTCGCGACCATGTCCTCGATGTCGCTGATCTGCTTGGAAAAATCGCTCTGGCTATCGGCCGTCGTGATTTCACAGCCCTTTTCCTTGGCCGCGGCCTCCACGGCCGCAACCTGCGCCGCGAAATAGGGCGCGTTGAGCGACGGCATCGTCAGCCCGACCTTGCAGTCGGCCGCCATCGCCGCCGGCGTCAGGCAAAGCAAGAGCGCGGCGCCAGACATGAGAATGCTGAACGTGTTCTTCATTGTTCCCTCCAGTTATTTAGCCTTTCGGAAACGTCAGGCGTCCCCGAAACTCCTCACCTCGGCCATCCCCTCCGAAAAGGCCGTATCACCAGGCCGTATAGCCGCCGTCTACTTGGACGATAGACCCGGTCATCAGACTGGCCGCTTCCGAAGCCAGGAAGAGAATGACGCTCGCGACTTCAAAGTCTTTTCCCATCCTCGCCATGGGCGTCGAGTCGATCCATCGATCGAGCATCGGCTTGTTGTTCTCGACCAGTGCGTTGAGGGGGGTCTCGATATAGGTCGGAGCGACCGCATTGACCCGCACGCCGCGCGCCGCCCACTCAGCCGCGAGGGAACGCGTCAAATGATGCACAGCAGCCTTGGAAGCGTTGTAGTGAGCCTGCGGCTGCGGGCGGTTCACGATGAAGCCAGACATCGAGCCAACATTTACGATTGAGCCGCGACGCGCTGTCAGCATGTGACGGCCAAAGGCGCGGCTGCACCAGTAGACACCGTTCAGATTGACGTCGATGACCTTGAGCCAGCGCTCGTCTTCCATGTCCTCGGCGGGAATGTCGCTCAGAGCAATACCGGCATTGTTCACCAGGATTGATGCGCCGCCACGCGCCGCGAGTTCGTCCGCGATTTCCTGCATGCGAGCGGCATTGGTGACATCGCCTTCATGCACCGAGACGTCGTAGCCCTTGGCTCGCAACGCCGTCGCCGCCTCTTCCAGCAACAACGGGTCGCGCTCGATCAGGGCCAAGCGTGCGCCTGCCTCACCAAGCGCCTCGGCACTCGCCAGGCCTATGCCGCGTCCACCACCCGTAACCACCGCAAGCTGCCCATCAACCCGGAACCGATCGAGATACACGCTACCAACTCCCCCAGTTGTCTTGAGATCGCCGTGGTCGGATCATCGCATGAGACCCGGATAACATTATGTTCGTATGTACGTACATCTTTTTCGGCAAATCAAGCGCTTATTCGCGCGTCTTGGAGATCGCTGGCGTGGAGTATTGAGCATGCCGATTTGCCGACTAAGACCGGGACGCCATCAACCAACCTGTACGTACAGCCTGCAAGGGTAACCCTGGCCGCCCGTCTCGCTCTTCGAATTGCACAAGCAGACACCAGGCGGTGTCGGACTGTAAAACTGTTGTGTTTCCACGGGATTCGCCAGGGATCGCCTACCAGTTCTGCATTGAACCGGCACGGTTTCGAGCTTAGTATGATAGGCGTACATGATGCATGACTAGGTCAACACGTTGATAGATCGCACGACTCCAATACCCTTGTACTTCCAGCTCGCCGGGCTTCTCAAAGAGCAGATCCGGGCTGGGCAACTCGCGGTTGGGGCTAAATTGCCCTCCGAACATGAGTTGTGCGCCGAATACGACGTGTCGCGCAGCGTTGTCCGTCAGGCTTTGCTGTCGCTCGCGCAAGATGGGTTGATCGAGACGGAGCGCGGTCGCGGGGCGTTTGTGCGCGACCGCAAGGTGCCCATCACGCTTATCCAGAAACTCGACCCCCTGCAGGAAGGCATGGCGAAGGCCGGGTTCAAGCTGACGACCAAGGTTTTGCAGCAACGCCTGATCGATGCGCCAGCGCACGTGGCCGAACAAATCGGGGACAACAAGGCGATCTTCCTGGAACGGCTGCGTCTTGCCGACGGCGAGGTTCTGCTTCTGGTGCAGAATTACCTGCCCTATAGCCGGGTTCCTGATTTGCTGCATTACCGGGAACTGGAGACAACATCACTCTACAATTATCTGCGCAGCGAACTGGGCATTACGGTTTCCACCGGCAAGCGCCTCATAGAGATCGGCAAAGTGGATAGCCATGTCGCCTCGCTTCTCGGCCTGGAAGCCGGTGCGCAGGCGCTCTTCAATCGCGAGACGACCTTTGACGAAGGCGGCGTCGCCGTAGAATATTACGAGTCCTGGCATCATCCGGACCGCACCCGGCTGACGATCGACTTGTATCGAAGCCTCTAAGGCGACTGCGCTCCAGGCAGAATTCAAGCGGCCTCACCTCCCTCTTTGGCCTGAACGCCGCCTGACTGCCGCACCCCTCGCTACCAGCGCATCGGCTGACATCGAGCCGGCGCGCCTCCCAGTCGCCGCCCCGGACAGCCAGGCTGACAAGCCCCCTTCCTTCTGGGCGCGTAGTCCTCTTTGCCGCGAATAGACTTCCCCCCAGCTTCTCAAGGGGCGGTCCGGCGTCCTCACGCCGGGCCTGACTCAAGTTCGCGTGCCAACATCTTGTAATTACAGGCGGCTATCTTGACATCCGTATTTTGCGCTGTCAGCCTTCCCTCGTCATGTTTGGTCTTTGGGAGGAGAGAAATATGAAAAGGTTGAGGCAAGTCCTCGCTGCCGCGATCGCGCCCCTGGCAATTATTGCCTCGGTCTCCGGAGCGTATTCGCAGGACGCCCCGATCGAGGTCACGATCGGATGGGCCCCGCCGGACGTCTCCGGCGTCTTCAAGACCGCCACTGACTTCTTCGAGAAGTCAGCCGCGGACGCGAAGGGAAAAGGCTTTGATGTGAAGATCATCACCTCGACCGGCCAGGGCCACGACATCGCCCAGCAGGTCAATGCGATCGACGATCTCATCCAGCAGCAGGTCGACGTCATCGCCGTGTCTCCGGCCGACGTCAATTCAGTCAAGCCGGCTCTGCGGCGCGCCAAAGAGGCTGGTATCGGCGTCATCGTCGTGAACCTGCTTGAGCCGATCGAAGGCCTCGAGGTCGACAGCTATATCGGCTACGACAACACCGTCGCGGCTGAGGTCAGCGCATCGGCGGTTGCGGATTACTTTGGCGCACCGGGCGTCCTCGGCGCCGGCGACAAGCTGGACGTGAAGCCGGAAACCTATCTTGACCGCGCGTTCTGGAAAGAGAATTTCGACAAGCTCACGCCCGAGCAGAAGGCAGCGATCAAGGCCAAGGGCGTCATCATCGAAGGCGTCTCCGGCAATTTCTACTCGAACACCCGCCTGACCGGATTTCGGAACGTCTCGAAGGACTTCCCTGGCATCGAAATCGTCGGCGCTCCCTGCGCAGGCGACTGGAAGCGCGAGAAGGGCACCAACTGCGCCGAAGATTTCCTGCAGGCCCATGACGACATCGACTTCATCTGGGCCGCCTCGAACGAGATGGGCCTGGGCGCGATGCTGGCGGCGCAGAACGCCGGCCGGCTGGAGACCGCGTCCGACGGTGTCAAGGTCGGCGATGGCAAGGTTGCCATCTTCACCAATGACGTGACGCCGGAATCGGTCGACCGCATCGCGGAAGGCAAGCTGATCGGGGAAACCACGCATGGTTTTGCCGACTGGGGATGGTACGGCACGAAGATCGCCGTCGAGATCGCCTGCAAGCAAGACGTTGAGAAGATCTTCGACATCCGCCCGCGTACCGTCGAGATCAACAACGCCCGTCTTTTCTATCCCGATCCGAAGCTTGAGCAGATCGACTGGGCAACGATGCGCGCCAACTGCAAGAAGTAGCGATCTCCAGATAGTCGGCTATCGGCGTCGCATCGCCGATCCGCATTCGGCTCGATAGACTTGACGGAGTTGCATAAGGTGGCTACCTCGCCCGCCCCTACTCTGCCTGACTCTGCCCCGGAGGCGAATACGCTTCTCCGCCTCCGGGACATTGGCAAAGTATTCCCTGGCAACGTTGCGCTTTGCGACGTCTCGCTGGACATCCGCGCCGGAGAAATTCACGCCTTGATGGGCGAGAATGGGGCGGGCAAGTCAACGCTGATGAAGATCATCGCCGGAGAATACTCGGCGACGTCCGGCGACATCGTGGTCGACGGCAAGATCGTGCCGTCGAATTTCGACGCTGCAAAATACGGCATCGGCCTCGTTCATCAGGAACTGAGTCTGGTCCCTGCCCTTTCCGTCGCCGAGAACATCTATCTCGGCCGCCTGCCCCGACGCTTCGGCTCCATCGACTGGCGGGCGGCCGAGAAGAACGCACGGGCAATCCTGCGACGCCTCGGTGTCGACCTCGATCCGCGCGCACCGGTCGGCAGGCTGGAAGTCGCTGAGCAACAGTTGGTCGAGATCGCCCGCGTGCTGGAGCGCGCACCAAAAATTGTCCTGTTCGACGAGCCGACATCCGCGCTGTCTGACAGCGAGAGAACCCGGCTCTTCGACGTCATCCGCCTCCTGAAGGAAGAGGGGCACGGCGTCGTCTACATCTCGCATAACCTGTCCGAGATCATGGCGATCGCCGATCGGGTGACGGTGCTGCGAGACGGCCGCCTCGCAGCGTCCCTCCCAGTCGCCGAAGCGAGTGAGGAGAAGATCGTCTCACTGATGGTTGGTCAGGTGATGGGGCAGCAATTCCCCAAATTCGAGAGCGAGACCGGGAAGGACGTCCTACGGGTCGAAAATCTGGTTTCGGGAACGGCGCTCAAGGGCGTCTCCTTCTCGCTGCGACAAGGCGAAATCCTGGGCGTCTACGGCCTGATGGGTGCGGGCCAGGCGGAACTGGCCGGCGCCATTTTCGGACTGGCACCCTTCGACAGCGGCGAAATCCACGTGGGCGAGACGCGGCTTAGGGATCACAGCCCTGCCGATGCCATTGCCGCACGGATCGGCCTGCTGTCGCGGGATCGGCGGCAAAGCCTAATCCCGATGCAACCGATCGCGCCCAATCTGAGCCTGGCATGGCTCTCCGATCGGGCGATGCTGTCCAATCTCGAACTCGGCCGCGAGAAGCGCGAGAGCGCAGACTATATCCGGATGATGCGGATCCGGCCGCCATCCATGACCCAGAAGCTCCTGCACTATAGCGGCGGCAATCAGCAGAAGGTCATCCTGGCCCGATGGATGTCGAGCGGTTCGAAGATACTCATCTTCGACGAACCAACCCGTGGCATCGATGTAGGGGCCAAGGCGGAAGTCTTCACCATCATGAGCCGCCTGGTCGAGGCCGGAACCTCCATCCTGATGATTTCGTCGGAGATCAACGAGCTGGTCGCCTTGGCAGACCGGGTTCTCGTCATGCGCAGCGGCCTCATCAAGGTGGAGTTGACGCGCGAACAGCTCTCCCAAGAAGCGCTGCTGCTCCATTCACACTGACAGGCGTTACGATGGCACACGAAATGACCAACTCGAGCCCCACTTCGACCAAGGCAGATCGGTCGCGGTTGGCATTGCGGGACATTCTCTTCAAGGCAGGCCCGCTGATCGCCCTGATTGCGCTGATCGCCTATCTGTCGTTCGCCTCGCCAAAGTTCGCCACCCATACCAACTTCGCCAATATCGGCCGTCAAACCGCGCCACTCGCGATCCTGGCGATCGGGCAGACCTTCGCGATCCTGACGGGCGGCATCGATCTTTCCGTCGCGGCCATCGCCGCCTTCGCCTCGGCAACGACCGCCGTGCTGATGACGTCGCCGCTGGTCCTGTTCGGGGTCGACTTCGGCTATCTGCCGATCCCCGTCTGCCTGGCGGCCGGACTGATGGTCGGGCTGCTCGCGGGACTGCTGAACGGATGGATCATCGCGACCTTCAAGATCCCCGATTTCATAGCAACGCTCGGAACGATGCAGGTATTTCGCGGCGTGGCACTGCTGACAACCCAGGGGCAATCCGTACCTGGGCCATCCTCGACCCGCGAAATGCCGGCGTCGTTCACATGGCTCGGGACAGCGAATGTCGCAGGCATTCCCGCCAGCATATTCATCGCGCTGATCTGCGCGGGCATAGCGATCTATGTGCTCAAATTCACGGCCTTGGGCCGAGCGGTCTATGCGGTCGGTGGCAACCGGGAGGCGGCGCGCGTCTGCGGCATCTCCATCGGCCGAACGAAGATCTATGTCTATGCCATCTCGGGCCTGCTCGCCTCGATCGCCGGCATTCTGCTCGTGGCCCGGCTCAGTGCCGCAAATGCCCTGCTGGCCGAAGGCGAGGAGCTTCGCTCCATTGCTTCGGTCGTGATCGGCGGCACTAATCTATTCGGTGGCGAAGGCGGCGTCATCGGCTCGCTCATCGGCGCCATGCTCGTCGGCGTTCTTGGCAACGGCCTCAACCTGCTCGGGGTGAGCCCATTCTACCAGCGCATCGCGCAGGGCGTGGTGGTGGTTCTGGTCGTCATCTTCGACCAGTGGCGCCGGCGCAGCCTCAACAAGAAGTAGCGCCTCCGACGCAGGGCAGCGATGCAGGACAGGCGAACCTCCTGACCCGCGCTCACGCGTGCGGGACCTGGGATGCCGATGACAGCAGCTAGCCGGGCAGTAAGGCGACGGCCGACCGAAATTGGTCGGACGGAAATTGCGACGGGCCGTCAAAAGGGTTGACAGACAGGCCCCAAAAAGCTGTACGGTCAACCTTACATCATTACATGACTGCCATCCCTTTATAGGACCTGACGATGACATCCCCCAGCCGCCGTGACCTTGCCAACGCCATCCGGTTTCTGACCGCCGATGTTGTTCAGCAGGCAAGCTCCGGCCACCCCGGCACCGCCATGGGAATGGCCGACATCGCCGAGGTTCTTTGGAACGGCTTTCTGAAACACAACCCTGCGAACCCCAAATGGAGCAACCGCGACCGCTTCGTCCAATCCAACGGACACGGCTCGATGCTGATCTATTCGCTCCTTCACCTGTCAGGCTACGATTTGACGGTCCAGGACCTCAGGGATCATCGCAAACTGCACTCCAAGACTCCGGGACATCCGGAATTGGGCATCACGGATGGCGTAGAAACCACCACAGGACCACTGGGTCAGGGTTTCGCCAACGCCGTCGGCATGGCGTTTGCGGAAAAGAAGCTGGCCACCGAGTTCAACCGCGATGGCTTCCCGATCGTCGATCACTTTACCTATGTCTTCGTCGGCGATGGCTGCCTCATGGAGGGCGTCGCCCAGGAAGCAGCATCGCTGGCGGGTTCGCTGGGGCTGAACAAGCTCATCGCCGTCTATGACGACAACAACATCTCGATCGACGGCGAAGTCGGCGCGTGGTTTGCCGACGACACGGCCGCCCGCTTCCGCTCCCTGGGCTGGAACGTGGTGGCCGATGTCGATGGCCACGACAGCGACGCCGTCGCCAGCGCCTTCGAGGCAGCCCACCGGTCGCAAGACAAGCCCACCATGATCTGCTGCAAGACGATCATCGGCTTCGGCTCTCCCAACAAGCAGGGCAAGGAAGAGGTCCACGGATCGCCGCTGGGCATCGAGGAAGTGGCGCTGACGCGCAAGAGCCTCGGCTGGGATCACCCGGCATTCTTCGTGCCCGCCGAGATCCTGCAAGGCTGGAATGCCCTGGCGAAAGGCGAGGCCGCGGAGAGCCGCTGGAACGAATTGTTCGCCAACTACTCGAAGAGCTACCCGGAGCTGGCTGCCGAATTCAGCCGTCGCAATGCGGGCGAGCTGCCGAAGAACTTCGACGCCGTTGTCTCAGCGGAAGTCGCGAGGATCCTTGCCTCGGATCCGGCAAAGCAGCCCCTTCGCAAGGGATCGAACCGTGTCGCAACCAAGCTGATCGAGAATACGCCGGAAGTCGTTGGCGGCTCTGCCGATGTCTCGGTTTCGACGCTTGCATGGACGTCGGCCTCCCGGTCCATCACGAAGGATGATTTCGCCGGCAACTTCGTCCATTATGGCGTGCGCGAGTTCGGCATGTCGGCGATGATGAACGGCATGGCCGCCCATGGCGGCCTGCTTCCCTACGGCTCGTGCTACCTCGTGTTCAGCGACTACAGCCGCAATGCCGTGCGCCTGGCCTCGCTGATGGGACTGCGCGCCATCTTCCTCTATACGCACGACTCGATTGGCGTCGGCGAAGACGGCCCGACCCACCAGCCCTGCGAGCAGATGCTGGCGCTGCGGGCGATCCCCGGCATGTCGCTCTGGCGCCCGGGCAGCGAACTGGAAGCGCTCGCCGGCTGGGAGGCCGCATTCAAGCGGAAGGGCCCGACGGTGATTGTCGCGGCCCGGCAGGATGGCGCGGTGTTCGCACACACGCCCGAACACCTGGACGGCATCCGCAGGGGCGGCTATGTGCTACGCCAGTCGTCGTGCGAGACGCCAGACGTTGTGCTGGTCGGCACAGGATCGGAACTGGCCCAGATCATCGCCGCCGGCGACCAGCTAGAGCAGCAGGGCAAATCGGTGCGGCTGGTATCGATACCGAACGGCAACATTTTCGCCGCGCAGGACAAGGCCTACCAGGACGAAGTTCTTTCCTTCGGCACGCCTGCCGTGTTCGTCGAGGCCGCTTCCCCGCTGTACTGGTATCAGTTCCTGAAGGGGCCCGGCACGGTCGTCGGCGTCGATCGCTTTGGTGAGTCCGCAACTGGCCCGGAGCTCTACCGCCTCCTGAACATCACCGCCGAGCGCGTCGTGGCAGAGGCAATGGCCCTGTTGGGCTGATCCGCCTCCAGCATCGGGAAGACAGTCCATGTTTCTCGGCATCGATCTAGGCACCGGTTCGGTAAAGGCCCTGCTCATCGACGGCTCCGGTCGAGCCGTCGCGGAAGCAAGCCGGACCTATGCGGTTCGCTCTCCGGTCCCCGGCTATGCCGAAACCGCGGTCGAGGCGTGGTGGACGGCAACAGTCGCGGCGGTGCGGGAATGCTGCGCCGGCCGCGGCGACGACGTCCAGGGAATCGGGCTTTCCGGGCAGGCGCATGGTGTCGTGGTCCTGGATAAGAACGACCAGCCGCTGCGGCCGGCCATCCTCTGGGCCGACCAGCGCGCCACAGCGCAGATGGAAGAGATCCTCGCCCTGCCGGCTGCAATCCGGCTACCGCTTGCCAATCCCGTGGTGACCGGCATGGCGGGCCTTTCCCTTATGTGGCTGCGCGACAACGAGCCGGCCACCTTCGCCGCCATCCGCCGGGCCCTCTCGCCAAAGGACTGGCTGCGCTTCGTAATGACGGGCGAAGTTGCGACGGAGCCCAGCGATGCCTCCATGACCCTGCTCTACGACATTGTCGAGGACCAATGGTCGACGGAATTGATCCGGAAGGTTGGCATCGATCCAGACATCCTGTCCCCCATCGTCGAATCCAGTTCGGTCGCCGGTCGACTGACGAACGTGCGGGCGGAGGAGTTGGGCCTGAGGCCCGGTATCCCCGTCGCAGCCGGATTATCGGATACAGCCGCGTGCCTGTTCGGCATGGGACAGATCAATCCTGGTGCCACCATCCTGCAGATCGGTTCCGGCATTCAGATCATGGCCGTTACCGATCGGATCGAGCCGAAGCTGCAACCCTTCTACAACAGCTACCGCGGCATCGGCCGCAGCCTCTATGTCATGGCGGCGATGCAGAATGGGGGCACCGTGTTCGAATGGGCGCGCGGCGTTCTGGGCGCCACTTGGCCGGAGATGTATGAGGGCGCCTTCGAGTCCGGCGAGGGCCATGGCGGCGTGACCTTCCTTCCCTACGCGGCCGGAGAGCGGGCGCCGCTGTTGGACCCTGACGCAACGGCTGTCTGGGCCAACATGCGCTTGGGCTGCAGCCGCAACCAGATCATCCGGTCGGTGTTCGATGGCGTGGCAATGGCTATCCGGGACAGCTGGGACGCGCTGAAGCGGGAAGGCATCACGGCCCCTCACATGCTGCTTGCCGGGGGCGGCAGCGGGGACCCGCGCTGGCGCCGGCTCTTGGCCGATACGATCCAAGTCCCACTCAAGCCGGCGCTGGATGCCGGGAGCGCCACCCTCGGCGCCGCCTATCTGGGCGGCATGGCGGCGGGCCACTGGACCCAGCCAGCCGATATTCCATTCGCGGCCGCCACTGACCCCATGATCCTGCCCCGCCCCGTGGATGGGCTCGACGAGGATTTGGCTCACTTCCGAGGGATCTATCGCGGGCTAAAGCAGTCGTCGCGCCCAACCATTTAAGCAGAGGTCCGATTTTAATTGAATTTCCTTCTTTATAATAAATTATTGCAATAAATGCCGAGATCGTCTCTATTTATCGATAGTGCCTGTGTAGTGATAATCTCGACTATCGAATTATCGACGTGCCGCCGATTTCGCCAGCATGAAGACCCGGACTACCCAGCAACAATAAATCAATAAAAATACTGTCTATGGAGGAGACCAAGAATGCGCTCGTTTAAAGCTAGGAATTTTCTGATCGCAGCCTCGATGGCTGCCATTGGAATGGCAACAGGTCTTGCCAACGCCGCCGAACTGAAGATTTGGCACCACACCTACCCGCCAGCAGAAGAATTCATCAAGCAGAAGGCGGCCGAATACACCAAGCTTCATCCGGATGTGACGTTCCAGTTCCAGTCCGATCCGCATGGCGACTATGAGGTCAAGCTGCTGGCGGCCATCGCCGCTGGCGAGGCGCCCGATCTGATCAACGTGCTCGACTACCTCTACCCGAAATTCGTCAGCAAGGGCATTCTCGCCGAGGCCAACCTGCCGGCCATGGGCGTCAAGACCAATGAGGAACTGGAGGCCCTGTATTCGCCTGGCGCTCTCAAGGGTCTGATGATCGACAACAAGATCTACGGACTTCCCGAAGAGCTGAATACCTTCGCCTTGTTCATGAACAAGGAACATTTCGCCGAGGTCGGCATCGACGTGACCGACAAGGCCAATTGGCCGAAGAGCTGGGATGACCTCTTCGCAATGGCGAAGAAGGTTCAGAAGAAGGACGATAGCGGCAATTTCACCCGCCTCGGCTTCAATTGGGTCTTCGGGCTCGATGGCTTCTGGTATGCCATGGAATACTGGCCGATCCTCAACCAGTATGGCTGCGAAGTGCTCGACGCCGCCGGCAAGGCGACGATCAACTCGCCGCAATGCGTCGCGGCCTTCACGGACACCTGGCAGCGCCTGGTGACCGATGGCATCGGTGGCCCCGACTACGCCACTGTGAATCCGGTCAACGCACTGCAGGACTTCTCCGATGGTCGCCAGTCGATGATGATGGCCGGCATCTGGTCGCCCCCGCTGTTCGGCGAGGACGTCAAGAAGAACTACGTCGTGGCGCCCATCCCGCAAAAGGACCCGGCCAATCCCAAGACGCTGCTCTACAACTATTCGATGACGGTCACCCAGGCCTCCAAAAATCAGGAAGAAGCGTGGCGCTTCCTTCGCTTCCTGACCTCGGATGGCGATGGCTATCTGCGCCATACCGGCTACGTGACCGGCCTGAAGGGCTGGGAGAAGTCGGAAGCAGCGAAGGATACGATCGGCGCCGACATCTTTGCGGATCAGCTTCAGTACGGCACCTACTACTGGCGCTCGCTGACCTGGAACGAGGAAGGCAAGGCGATCAAGGATGCGATCGAGCAGATGATGCAGGGCACTTCGGTGCAGGAAGCGCTTGATCAGGCTGCCAAGCAGATCGATTTCGTGCGCAGCCAGAACTAACTATCCGTCGAAGTCGATTGCCCATCCGGCGTGAAACCCGGATGGGTACTACGCCGGCCGAAAGGTACTGACGCGTGTTTCAGTCTAGAAGACGCTTATCTCTCATATTCATAGCGCCCGCTCTTTTGTATCTGGCGATATTTCAGCTCTATCCCGTTCTGTACGCCGTCTATATCAGCTTCCATAAATACGATCTGATGTCGCCGCCCGTCTTCACCGGGCTTTCCAACTACACCCGCCTGGCGTCGGACGAGCAATTCCTGCGTTCGCTCTGGGTGACGGCGTTCTACGTCTTCTGGACCATCATCCCGGTGATCGGCCTGTCCTTCGTCCTGGGCGGCCTCCTCAGCACGCTGGGCCGGAGCCGAAGCGTCTGGCGGTTCCTGCTCTATCTGCCATCCATTTTGCCATTCGTTTCGGTCGCCCTGGTCTGGAAGCTGATGTTCAACCAGCGCGGCCCGATCAACGACGCGCTCAACAGCGCCGGCATGGCGTCGATTCCCTGGCTGACCAATAGCGCCTATGCGCCGTGGGCGCTGATCTTCATGAGCTGGTGGCACGCGACGAGCTACTACACCATCATTTTCCTGGCCGGATTTCTGACCTTGCCGCGCGACTGCTTCGAAGCCGCCCGACTCGACGGCGCGAAACTGCTTCCGATGATCCGGCACATCACCATTCCGCTTATGCGGCCGACCATCGCGCTGGTAGTCGTCTTGGCGACGGTCAACGGACTCAAGGCTTTTGTCTTCCAGCAGGTCCTGACGGATGGCGGTCCCGCCAACGCGACGCAGATCCTGACGATCCTCATCTACAAGACGGCATTCAGCTATCTCGACATGGGCCGCGCCAGCACCTACTCGATCGTGCTCTTCGGCTGCATCATGCTGCTGAGCCTCATTCAGATCTGGCTGATTTCAGGACGAAGAGATGCATAGGTCCCAGGTCGAACGCATCGCCGTCCTGGCGTTCATCGCGATCTTCGCGGTCGTCGCGCTGTTTCCCATCCTCTGGATGCTCGCCGCCTCCTTCAAGACGGATAGGGAGTTGCTGGACGGCAGCCTGTGGGATTTCGGCAGCGCTGGCATCAGCAATTATGTGAAGGCGTTCCAGGCGCGGCCGTTTCTCCGCTATCTGGTGAATTCGCTACTGGCGGCGGGTGTATCCGTCTTCGTCACACTCTTTCTGGGCGTTCTCGCGGCCTATGGTTTCGCCAAGCTGCGGAACCGCTACACGGAGATGATCTGGATCGCCGTCCTTGCCTCGATCATGATCCCGATCGAGGCTATCGTGATCCCGCTTTTCCTGCAGGTGCACGCTTTCGGCTGGCACGACAGCTACGCCGGCATTGTGCTCCCGACGGCCTTGAACGCGGCAGGAATCTTCATCCTGAGGCAGGCGATCCAGGGCATTCCCAATGAATTGCTCGAGGCGGGACGGATCGATGGCGCCAGCGAGTTCACCATTCTAAGCCGGATCATCGTTCCGCTTCTGGCGCCCAGCATCGTGGTTGTCGCGGTCCTGACCTTCAGCCTGAGCTGGAACAATTATCTCTGGCCGCTGATCATCACCAGCACCGACACGCTGCGGACCCTGCCCCTCGGCATGGCGGCGTTCCAGATGACGCTGAATACGAAGTACAGTGAGATCATGGCAGTCTCGACTTTTGGCACGATCCCGATGGCTCTGCTGTTCATCTTCCTGCAGCGATACTTCATCGATAGCGCCATCGGCTCCGGCATCAAGTAACCGGGCAGCTTGCCCCGGCTCGGCCTAGGAAAGTGCGGGAAGAAGAGCCGTTAGAGAAAGCGATTGCAGGAAAATCTGATATAGCGTCGCCAGCAACCAGAAACTCAGAACTCGACTCGCCGGCCAGCGTTCAAGGAGACCCATGGCACGCCCGAAACCGGACGAACAGGCGCTGATCAATGTCGCCCGGCTGCGCTATGAGGACGGAGTTCCCCAGAACGAGATCGCGCGAAACCTTCAGATCTCCGAGGCCACCGTCAGCCGATATCTGAAGCTGGCCATGGAACTCGGCATCGTCGAGATCCGCGTCGCAACAAGGGCGTTTCGCAACGCCGCGCTCGAAGCGCGCCTGATGCAGCGCTTCGGCCTCTCCTTCGCGATCGTGGTCGATCGGCGCCCTACCGACGTCGACCGGCTGCAACTGCTCGGCAACGCCGTCTTTCGCGGCATCGAGGACCTGGTTGCAAACGACACGGTGATCGGTGTTTCCAATGGCGAGACGGTGGCCAGCGTCGCCGCCGCTGGCCGGATGATCCGCGCCGACAATCTGTCCGTGGTGACTCTGATCGGAGGGGTCGGCCGCGCCGAGGAAGCGAGCCATACCGGCGAGATCTGCCGCACGCTGGCGCGCCGGATCGGCGCTCAGGCCTGGGTGCTGCCCGTCCCGGCCGTGGTGGACTCGATGGAGGCCGCGGAAGCCCTGCGCTCCACGTCAGGAGTCAGCGACATCTTCCAGTTGATCGATCGTGTGTCGATTGCCATCGTCGGCATCGGCGCCATGACGGAAGGCGCATCGACGTTTCGCAACGGCCTGTTTCCGCCGTCACGCGTCCAAGCCATCATAGCGGATGGCGCCGTCGGCTCGATCTGCGCGCGTTTCTACAATGCCGAAGGCCAGGTCGTGCACTCCGACATCGACGCGCGGACGCTTTCGCTGCCCCTGGACGCACTGCCGAACGTCACGCACAGCATCGCGGTGGCCATGGGCCCCGAAAAGGTCCCCGCCATCCGCGCGGCGATGCGCGGCCGCATGATCAATGCGCTCGGGACCGATGCGGAAACCGCCGCCCTGCTTTGCGAAGGCTGAGCGGCGTCCCCGCTAGAGATCCGAATGCGACGAATAGGCTGACACCGCCGGGAACATCGCCTTGAAGGCCTCGAACCACCGGTCATAGCGCTCGATCTGATCGAGGAACGGAGAGATCACTTCTTCGCGGTCGGGAGGCGTTGCGATCTCGGAAACATCGCATCCGCCCTCCCCGATCATGGCCAGGCGGGCCGCGCCAAGCGACGGCCCGAGATCGGCATCGTCGTAGCGCGCCAGATTGCGGCCCAGCACGGTGGAGAGAATACGGCACCAGAGCAGGCTCTGCGCGCCGCCGCCGATGAGGCCGGGAACGGCGCAGGGACTGCCGGCTTGCGTCAGCAGCTCGTCGGCCTGGCGGATCGAAAAGGCCACCCCCTCCATCACGGCCTGGGCGATATCGACCGGCTCGGAGGCCGGACTGAGCCCGAAGAAGGCGCCGCGAATGTCGCTGTCGCCATGCGGGGTGCGCTCGCCGCTCAGATAGGGCAGGAACATCAGGGACGACGGCCCGGCATATCGGGCCTCCACCTTCGACACCAGCGCGCCGATATCGGCCACGCCCATCAGCTTCCGGGCCCAGTTCAGGGCGCTGGCGCCGTTCAGCATGGCGGCCATCTGATACCAGCCGGGCGTGCAATGGGCGAAATTGTGCAGCACGAGGTCGGGCTTGGGCGCGTAGCGGTCCTGCGCCACGAAATAGACGACACCCGTACCAAGAGAAATGAAGCCCGAGCCCGGCGCGGCGCAGCCGAGACCGATCGCGCCCGTGCCGACATCGGCGCCGCCGCAAGCAACCGGCAGGCCGGCCCGCAGGCCGAGCTGCGCGGCGATAGCGGGGCGCAAACGGCCGGCGATCTCGTAGCCTTCCAGAAGCGGAGGCATAAGGGCCCGGTCGATGCCCAACCCGTCCAGAATGGCCGGCGACCATTGCCGCTGGGCCTGATCGAACAATTGCGTGCCGCCGGCATCCGACATGTCGCTGGCAATCTCGCCCGTGAGCCAGAACCGCACATAATCCTTCGCCAGCAGCACATGCGCGACGCGGTCATACAGCTGAGGCTCGTTCTGCCGGAGCCACAGCAGCTTCGCGGCGGTGAAGCTCGTCATGGCGAGAACACCAGATATCTCCGCGAGATCCGGCACACTGGCCGTCATCTCCGCGCATTGTTCGGCGCCGCGCCCGTCGTTCCATAGGATAGCGGGACGCACGACGTCATGATGGGCGTCCAGGGTCACCAGCGAGTGCATCTGCCCCGAAAGGCCCAGCGCCCGGACCGCCGCGAAGGCGTCGGGGCGCGATTGGCGCAGGACCGCGAGCACCGACTGAACCGCCCCGATCCACAGCGCCGGATCCTGCTCGCTCCGTCCCGGGGCGGGTCGCGATGTGGCGTAGTCCTGCGTGGCCCGCGCCAGGGTTCGTTGGCTCTCGTCCACGAGGATGGCCTTGGTCGCCGTCGTGCCGATATCGATTCCGAGATACATGCTTGCCCCCGAGAAATGCGTTTGTCACCGCGCCATGGCGAGAAGCGCCTTGGCGGCTGCCTCGTCGGTGATCAGCGTATGGCAGCCGACGCGTTTCATCGTCGCGTGGATGGCGACGGCGCGCTTGGCGCCACCCGTCGCCAGGACGACGTGGCGCGCCTTGCTGACCTTGTCGAGATCGACCGACATCACGCGGTCATTCAGCGCGTGCGGGACGGAACGTCCTTCCGCATCCAGAAAATTGCAGATGGCGTCGCCGACGCAGCCGACCTCGACCAGTTCCTGCAACTCCTGCGGTGAAATCAGCGTCTGGGAGAGCGAGGTCGCGCTTGCACTGATATCGCCGACGCTGATTACGGCGATGTCGAGGTCCTCCGCCAGCCGATACAGGCGATCGAGACCGCAGCGCTCGATCAGATGGCGCTTCGTCTCCTTGGAATCGACCAGGAGAGGCGACAGAAACAGGTAGCATTCGGCCCCGATCTGGCTGGCCAACCGCCACGAGAACTCGATCGGATTGACCTGATGGGCCTCGAGCACGCCGCCGAGCAGGGAGACGACACGCACGCGCTCACGCCGCACCGGTCGAAAGCTGGCAAGCGAAGCCGTCAGGGTCCGGCCCCAGCCGACACCGATGGTGCAGTCATCCGGGATCGCATCCGACAGGAATTGACCCAGGGCGAGGCCGACCGCCTTGGCAGTCCCTTCGACATCGTCTGCGCCCGGCACGACGATCGCCTCGTCCAGGCCGAACGCCGCCTCGAGCTGCAGGCCGAGTTCGATGCACTCCTGGATCCCCTCATTGATCCAGATCTGCACCTCGCCGCGTTTTACGGCCTCGTCGAGCATGCGAATGATCGTCGTCCGGCTGACGCCCAGCTTCTCGGCCACGTCCTTCTGCGTCAGGCCCTGATTGTAGTAGAGCCACGCGGCTCGCAACCGGAGCGACGACGTATCGGAAAGTACCTGCTGTGCGGAGCGTAGCAGCTTGGCCAATGCCAACCTCGATTCTGCAGCATGGAGCCCGTTTCAGGGCGGCGGGAGACGGTCCGGCAAAGCACGGTCGAGAATGGACCGCTCAGCTATGCGCCGTCAGGAAGTCCTGGATCCATCCATTGACGCGTTTGATTTCCTCGATCTGCGGCAAATGGCCGGCACCTGGCAAGACGTGCTGCTCGCCGCCGAAGCTCGCCAGAAGCTCCGGATCGAGCGGGTTGATCGCGTCATCCTCGCCCCAGATGACCATCCGCGGCAGGTCGCTTTGCCGGATCGTGGCGATGGCGAGCTGCGCGGCCTGCTCGATGACGGGGATGCCGTCGGCCAGATCCGACAGTGCCTGACGCCGTCCCGGTCGATCCAGATGCGCCAGCACATGCAACGCCATCGGCCTGTTGATCAGGCGGGGCCGCGCCACGAGCCGCTGAAGCAGGGCAAGCGCGCCGTCGGGCTCCTCCAGCCCCGCGAAGCCGTTAGTGAAATCGCGGGCGATGCCTCTACCAAGTCCAACCGGCGCTATCAGCACGAGGGACTGAACCCGATCCGGTGCGCATTCGGCCAGGCGGAGGGCGACAGCGCCCCCCAGGGAATGGCCGACGAGATGCACCTTGCCGGATATCTGCGCCATGATGCCGGCGAGCACAGTCTCGGCGAGCCCGTCCAGACTGACCCCGAGAGCGGGCTCCGCGTCGCCATGCCCGGGAAGGTCGACGCCCCATACCTGGAACGACCCTGTCAGGGAAGGCGCGTTGGCCAGCCAGGAAAGCCGGTCCGCCCCGAAGCCGTGTATGAAAACGACGACCGGCTGACCGTCGCTGCCGCCGAGCCGATGCAGCACCGCTCCGTCGGTCGGCTTGTTCACCTCAGCCATGCCGGTCGCGCCTAATCGGCTGCGATGATGGCAAGGGTCGCGCCGATCTCGGCAATATCGCCTTCCGGCACGACAATCTCCTTGAGGACGCCCGTCGCCGGCGCCTCGATCTCCATGCTGAGCTTGGTCGTCGTGAGGATGAGGATCTGCTCGCCCTCGCGGACGGGATCGCCCACGGCTTTCAGCCACTCCGTCAGTTCCGCTTCAGTCGTCTCATTGCCCAGTTGCGGCATCAGCAGCGGGATATCCATCGTCTTCTCCTGGTTCATAGGCGGCGGCTAAAGCGCGAGGCGGGCGAGGTCGAGGTCGTTCCAATCGCGGACGCCCCGACGATTGACGCGCTTCTCCGGGAAGAAATCGCTGGTGACGGCATCGAGAATATCGTCGACCTGAGGGAAATAGGTCGATTCCATCTCCGCGCCGGGAACGATCCAGTTCGGGGAGCCCAGGACGCGCGGCGCAGCCTTCAGGTCTCCATAGGCAAATCGGGTGATGTTGCTCGACAGCGTCATGGCGAAACTGCCGCGTTCGGACGCTTCGGAAACCAGGAGGAGCCGTCCGGTCTTCTTCACCGACTCCAGCACCTTTTCGTAGTGGAACGGCACCAGCGTGCGGGCGTCGATGATCTCGGCCGAGATGCCGTAATTGGCCTGCAATTCATCCGCGGCGGCAATCGCGGAATAGAGCGACGGTCCGATGGTCAGAATGGTCAGATCCGACCCCACCCGCTTGATATCCGGCTCGCCGATCGGGATCCGATAATAGTCGGTCGGCACGCCATCGGGACGGAACTGCTCGACGGTGTCGTAAAGCCTCTGGCTCTCGAAGAAGACGACCGGATCGTCGCTGGAAAGCGCCGAGGCCAGCAGTCCCTTCGCATCATAGGGCGTCGCCGGATAGATGACCTTGAGCCCGGGAATATGGGCGACCAGCGACGACCAGTCCTGCGAATGCTGCGCTCCATATTTGCTGCCGACCGAGCAGCGCAGCACCACGGGAACCTTCAGGGCCCCGGCCGACATCGCGTGCCACTTCGCCATCTGGTTGAAGATCTCGTCGCCGGCGCGGCCGATGAAATCGCCATACATCAGCTCGACGAGGGACCGTCCACCCTCCAGTGCGTATCCGACCGCCGTGGCGACGATGGCAGCCTCGGAGATCGGCGAGTTGAACAGGCGGTCATAGGGAAGGATCTCGGAGAGACCGCGATAAACGCCGAAGGCGCCACCCCATTCGCGGCACTCCTCGCCATAGGCGATCAGGCTCGGATCCTGGGTCATGTGATGCAGGACCGACTCGAACAGGCCGTCGCGCAAGGTGATGGCGCGCATGGAGGACAGCTTTTCGCCGGTCTCCGACAGGCCGAAACGAGCCTTCTTGGCGTTCTGACGGATGCGGGCCGATGTCTCCGGCGCGGCCAGCAGCGGCGCTGCGGTCGCAGGCACCGGAATCTCGTTGTGGCTGAACATCAGCTTGCCGATCAGGGTCGGATCGGCGCGCACGTCGACGATCGGCGCGGCTTCGGGGTTGACGGCCGCCGCCGTGACGGCGGTGACCTGCGCAACGACCTGTGCCCGCATCTCCGCGAGGCTCGCCTCGGTCAGGATGCCCTCGGCCAGAAGCTGGTTCTGGAACAGCACGATCGGATCATGCGGCTCCCAGAGCTGCATTTCCTCGCGCGAGCGATAGACGCTGGCGTCCGTCGTCGAGTGGCCGCTGATGCGGTAGCACTCGACATCGAGCAACGCCGGCCCCTTCCCTTCCAGCAGCAGCGCGCGCTTGCGCGCCACGGCGTCGGCGACGGCGAGCGGATTGGAGCCGTCCACGGTCTCGGCATGCATGGAGGCCGGATTGATCGCCGCACCGATGCGCGACAGCCGGTCCCAGCCCATCGTTTCGCCGATCGTCTGTCCGCCCATGGCGTAGAAATTGTTGTTGAAGAAGAAAAGTACCGGCAATCCGCCGCGCTTCTCGCCCCAGAGCGTTTCGAACTGCGCCATGGACGCGAAGTTCATCGCCTCCCAGACGGGTCCGCAGCCAGTCGAGCCGTCACCACTGTTGGCGACGGTGATGCCCTTGGCGCCGCTCAGCTTCCGGCGCAGCGCCGCGCCGGTGGCGATCCCGCCGGACGCACCGACGATCGCATTGTTCGGATAGGCGCCGAAAGGTGGGAAGAAGGCGTGCATGCTGCCCCCCATGCCGCCATTGAAGCCGTTGGCGCGCATGAAGATTTCCGACAGCAGCCCGAACAGCAGGAAGTTCTCGGCCAGCGCCTTGCCTTCACCGCCCAGATGCGTGCGGAC
Source organism: Kaistia defluvii (assembly GCF_040548815.1). Classification (NCBI taxonomy): domain Bacteria; kingdom Pseudomonadati; phylum Pseudomonadota; class Alphaproteobacteria; order Hyphomicrobiales; family Kaistiaceae; genus Kaistia; species Kaistia defluvii. Next base: position 1,504,982 of record NZ_JBEPSM010000001.1, read on the forward strand.
CGACTGCAACAGCGCGCCGTCCTGATGCCCGGCCATGATAGCCTGCAGCGCAGCCTCATCCAGTCGGGCGATCGCCGACAGCCCCTTGGCGATGAACTCGCCATGGCTGCGATGGCTTCCAAAAATGTGATCCTCGGGCTCCAGCGCCAGCGCCGCGCCGACCGCCGCGCCTTCCTGGCCGATGGAGAGGTGCGCCGGACCCTTGTAGTTGAACGGGATGCCCGCATAGGCGCCGGTCGCCTTGAACGAACCCAGCATGGATTCGAATTCCCGGATGACCAGCATGTGGCGGAGGACTTCCCTCAGCGCCGCATCGCCTCGTTTCGCCCGCTCCTCGGCAAAGGGAGTCGCATAGGCGTTTACAGGGATCTCGGCGAAAGAAACCGTCGATTTTTGCCGCACGATCTGCGGGTCGACTGTAATTTCCTTAGGCATGCGTCCTCCAACAGCAACTTCAGCCATCCGGGAGTTTGCAGCCCGGGCAAGACCGAGCGGCGATATCCATCAGCACGGCCAATCGTCACTATGGCGAGGCTGGAACATATGTCAATTGGAATACGCAAAAGTCCTAAGCGTGCGCCATCGCTGAGGGGCGCTCGGCAGCTAGGTTAGTCCTTGAGAAGTTCCGCGCGAATGGCCGATAGGCCGCGCTGCGGCTCGCCATTCGCGCTGACCAAGATGGCGTCGGGCTCGTAGAAGCCGGCCATGATGTCGACGTCCATCGAGTTGAAACGCTGGAGCAGCTACGGAACAATCCCCTCCGGCCTGCGCGAGAGTTCGGGCTTTGCAGTCATTGAAACGATCCTTTTGTAAGGTTGGTCAGGCCAGCGCCTTTACGGGCAGGCGGAATGGCGCGCCGAGGCGATTGAAGGCATTCATCGCAGCAATGGTGATGGTGAGATCGACAAGATCCTTCGGCTCGAATGCAGCTGCAGCCGCCACATAGGCTCCGTCTGACGCATGTGTTTCGCTGACCAACGTCACCTCTTCGGCCCAGGCCAGCGCAGCGCGATACTGCTCTGGGAAAAGATGAGGCACCTCTGCCCATACTGGTACTAGCGCGACCTTGTCGATGGACATCGTCTTGAGTAGGTCCCGCGTATGAAGGTCGATGCAATGGGCACAGCCGTTGATCTGCGAGACCCGCAGGAAGACGAGATGGATGAGTTCCCCCGGCAGGTTGGTGCCCGTGGTGATGTAGTGATGGATGCCGAACAGCGCCTTTGCGCCCTGCGGTGCGACCGCGTGCCAGATCAGCCGTGTATTATCGCTCATGGTCATTTCCTTCGTCTGGGCGCCGTTCAGTGACGCTCGCAGACTTGACGAGGCAGGCCGGATAACTGTGACATTCCCAGGAAATTTCTCGCGAGCGGCCGGATCCATGTCACATTTGGGCACGCTGCCTCGTCTTATGCGCGTGGCCACACGGGAGACACGGAGACCTCAGTGTCAGCGGACGTTAGCGGCGGTGCCTCGGATCAGCGAAGGGGACGGAGCGATCAGCGCACTGCCGATTTTCAGGCGGAACGCAGTCGATTGCTGCGCCTCGCCTACCGAATGCTTGGTTCGCTCAGCGATGCCGAGGATGTCGTGCAGGATGCGTGGCTGCGCTGGGAGCGGACCGCGGGTGAGATAGAGTTCCCCACCACCTATCTGACCCGGATCGTCACCCGCCTGTGCCTTGACGAGCAAAAATCGGCACGCGCGCAACGCGAAATCTACGTCGGCCCATGGCTGCCGGACCCGCTGATAGGGTCGGTCGAGCCCGACGAAATGATCGCCGACGATATCACCGTTACGCTGATGCTGGCGATGGAGCGCCTGTCTCCCCTGGAGCGCGCGGCCTTCCTTCTCCATGACGTATTCGACATGGCCCTGCCTCAGGTGGCAGTCACCTTGGGGCGCGAGCCTGCCGCCGTTCGCCAGCTCGCATCACGCGCGCGCAAGCATGTCCAGGCGGCGCGGCCCCGATTCGCCCTGGAGCCGGCCGAAGCAGACCGGATCGCACGCGCTTTCTTCACCGCCGCGCGCGACGGCGACGCCGCGCAACTCGCTGAACTGCTGGCGCAGGATGTCGAGATCCATGCCGATGGCGGCGGCAAGGTGCTTGCCCTCCGCAATGTGGTGCGCGGACTCGAGCGCGCGCTCCGCTTGTTCGTCGGGTCCCACCGGAAGAATGTGCGTGCGCCGACCTTGTTGCGCACTGTGAAGATCGACGGCTTGCCAGGCTATATCAGCGTCGATGGTGACGGCCTCCTGCAGACTACCGCGCTCGATATTCGCGATGGCAGGATCGCCGCAATCTATATTGTCAAGAACCCCGACAAACTGGCTCACCTTTCGTCCGCTATGGCAGCCGACGACGCCGAAAACTGACTGGCAACTAAGCCCCAGCCTCGGCTGCAGGCCAAAGAGCGGCAACTAAAGGCTAAAATCCCTATCGAACCTACGCTACTGCCGCCGTTTCCCCTCATTCCCACTCGATCGTACCGGGGGGCTTGCTGGTTACGTCGTAGACGACGCGGTTGATGCCCTTGACCTCGTTGATGATGCGGGTCGCGGCGCGGCCGAGGAAGTTCATGTCGTAGGGATAGAAATCCGCCGTCATGCCGTCGACCGAAGTCACAGCGCGGAGCGCCAGCACCGAGTCATAGGTGCGGCCGTCGCCCATCACGCCGACCGTCTGCACCGGCAGCAGGACCGCGAACGCCTGCCAAATGGTGTCGTAGAGGCCGGCCTTGCGGATCTCGTCGAGATAGATCGCATCGGCCTTGCGGAGGATGTCGAGCTTTTCGCGGGTCACGCCGCCGGGCAGGCGGATGGCGAGGCCGGGGCCCGGGAAGGGGTGGCGGCCGACGAAGCTGTCCGGCAGGCCGAGCTCGCGGCCGAGCGCGCGCACTTCGTCCTTGAACAATTCGCGCAGCGGCTCGACCAGCTTCATGTTCATGCGGGCCGGCAGGCCGCCGACATTGTGGTGCGACTTGATCGTCACCGACGGACCGCCCGAGAAGGAGACGCTCTCGATCACGTCGGGGTAGAGCGTGCCCTGGGCCAGGAACTCCGGCGCGCCCTTGCCGTCGCTGGCGATCTTCTTCGCCTCGGCGTCGAACACGTCGATGAACAGGCCGCCAATGATCTTGCGCTTGGTCTCGGGATCCGAGACGCCCTCAAGCTTGCCGATGAACAGATCCGCCGCATCGACGCTGACCAGCGGGATGTTGAAGTGCTCGCGGAACAGCGAGACGACCTGGTTGCCCTCATCCTGGCGCATCAGCCCATGGTCGACGAAGACGCAGGTCAGCTGGTCGCCGATCGCCTCGTGGATCAGCACGGCCGCGACCGCGGAATCGACGCCGCCCGAAAGCGCGCAGAGCACCCTGCCCTTGCCGACCTGCTTGCGGATCTTCTCGATCATCTGCTCGCGATAGGCCGACATGGTCCAGTCGGACTTGAGGCCGACGATCCTGTGCGCAAAGTTCGAGAGAAGCTTCGCGCCGTCCGGCGTGTGGACGACTTCCGGGTGGAACTGCACGCCGTAGAAGCGGCGGGTCTCGTCGGCGATGGCGGCGAAGGGCGCGCCGTCGGAAACGGCGATGACCTTGAAGCCCTCGGGAAGAGCCATGACCTTGTCGCCGTGGCTCATCCAGACCTGATGGCGGGTGCCCTTCTCCCAGACGCCCTCGAACAGTGGCGACGCTTCCTGGATATCGACGAAGGCGCGGCCGAACTCACGATACTCGCTGGTTTCCACGCGGCCGCCGAGCTGGGCCATCATCGTCTGCTCGCCATAACAGATGCCGAGGACCGGGACTCCCGCCGCGAACACGGCGTCTGGCGCGCGCGGTGAGCCGATGTCGCTGGTGCTGGCCGGGCTGCCGGAAAGGATCACGCCCTTCGGCTGCATCCTGGCGAAAGCGCCCTCCGCATTCTGGAACGGATGGATCTCGCAATAGACGCCGGCTTCGCGGAGGCGACGCGCGATGAGCTGCGTTACCTGCGATCCAAAATCGATGATGAGAATGCTGTCGGTCATGGAACGGCCCGGCGTCTGAGGGGAATGGCCCCTCGGTTAAGCGATCGGGCCGAAAACTGCAATCGCGGAGCTGCCATCCGTCCTTGCATAGGTCAAAGAAAACGGCCCGCACCTTGGGGTGCGGGCCGAAGAAGCGATCAGGGCGCGGCAGTCGCCGGCGTATCGGTCGCCGGTGCGGTCGCAGCCGGAGCTTCGGGCGCCGGAGCCGGCGCGACCGGAGCGGGCGTCTCGGCGGCGGGAGCCGGAGCCGGCGTCGCAGCCGGTGCGGGCTCTGCTGCCGGAGCCGACGGCGCAACCGGGGTCTCGACGACGGGCTCGGGAGCCGGCGCCCAGAAGGCGAAGTCGGCGCAGCCTTCCGGCGCCTTGGCGTCGGCGAAGCGTTCCTTCAGCTTCTTGCAGGAGAATTCGCGCGCGGCGGTCGGCAACACCTTGTTGATCTGCACGCCGAACTGGTCGTTCGGGTTCGCGGCTGCGAACACGTAATAGGCCCAGTATCCCGCGAACAGGACGAGGATGATGGCGATAAGCCTGAGCAGGCGCATAAGTCTACCTCCGTAATCGGGAGAACCCCGGGGCCGTCCTTCTATCGGCGCGACAGCACGCTGTCGAGACGAAGACCCGGCAACACCGGGAGGGCTCACAGATGAATGCGCTCAGGCGGCTCGCGTCAGCACGGAAACGAAGAAACCATCCGTGCCGCTGGCGAGCGGGGTCATCAGAAGACCGTTCGACAGCAGCCGCACGGCCGGGCCGAGGATGTTCATCGATTCCTGCTCATAGGCCTCGACCACCGCCTGGGGCGGAACGACCGCGAAGCCGGGATGGGCGGCGAGGAAGGCGTCGATCTGGTCAGTGTTCTCCTCCTCCAGCACCGAGCAGGTGATGTAGACGAGACGCCCGCCGGGCTTCACGTAGCGGGCGGCGGTCTCCAGCACCAGCGCCTGGTCCTTGTTGCGCTCGGCGAGGCTGCCAGGCCGGATGCGCCACTTGGCGTCGGGATTGCGGCGCCAAGTGCCGGTGCCGGTGCAGGGCGCGTCGACCAGCACGAGATCCATGCGATTCTCGAGATCGTCGAGGACGTCGCTGTTCGGCCGCGGCGTGCGAACCTGGACGTTGCGCACGCCGGCGCGCGTCAAGCGGTCGTGGATCGGCGCCAGGCGACGGCGGTCGGAATCATGAGCGAAGATCTGGCCATGGTTCTGCATGGCAGCCGCCAGAGCGAGCGTCTTGCCGCCGCCCCCGGCGCAGAGATCCAGCACCTGCATGCCCGGACGGGCGCCGGCGAATTCGGCCGCGAGCTGGCTGCCCAGATCCTGGATCTCGACCTGCCCCTTCAGGAACGGCTCGGTCGAGGCGATATGCGGCTCGGCCGATCCCGGCTCCAGCGGCAGGCGCAGGCAGAGCGCGGAAAGCGCGGGGCGCTCGGGCGTCCGGCCGATCGCGGCGGCGAGTTCGGAAGCCGCGTGATCGGCCTCGGCCTTGAGGGTGTTGACGCGCAAATCGAGCGGCGCCGGCGTCGCCAGCGCCTGCAGTTCGGCCACGACATTGTCGCCGAAGATGCGCGCAAAATTCGGCGCTATCCATTCGGGATAGTCGCCCCGCACAAAGTCCGGCGCATCGGCGAGCGCGTCGCGGGACAGCACCGCGCGCTCGTCGTCGGTCAGCGGCGCCGGCGCGAAACGGTCGCCCGAGAACAGCTTTTCGATCGCCGCGATGTCGAGGCCGCGATGCCTGCGGAACAGGCCGAGCATCACGGAGCGACCATCGTCGCCGCCACCAACTGCCGCCGACGAGTTTCGGTGCCGGAGCGCGTCAAAGACGAGATCGCCGATGGCGCGGCGATCCTTCGAGCCCGCGAAGCGGTGCGCGAGGCCCCAATCCTTCAGGGCGTCGGGCGCCGGGCGGCGACGGGTTGCGATATCATCGAGAACCTCGATGGCGGCGGAGATGCGTGCGGCTGGGATCATGGTCCCGCGCTTCTAGAGTATCCGGACGGCAAGGTCGAGCCAGAGGAAGCAAACCAGCAGGAATCCGACCAGAAAGCTCAGGTGGCGCAGCACAAGCGGCCCGTTCAGCGAGCTGACCGTGTGGACGACCCGGCTGGCGACGAAGAGCCATGCCACGGCCACTTCGAGGATGGAGGTGCCGTTGATGCCGAACAGGAAGCCGACAACCACGAAAAACAGGATGGGCAGCTCGAACTGGTTGGCGAGATGGCGGCGGGCGGTCGCCGATGCGTCGGGCTCCTTGGCGCCGGGCGCGAATTCGGTCGAGGACACGGCGCCGCTGTTGACGGCATTGCGGCGCGTGATGCCGAGCCAGAGATAGCAGAAGGCGATCAGCGCGAATTGCGCGATCGCCGGCCAGAGGATGACGGTCTTCAGCATGGAGCCCCCGATTGGTGGATCGCCGGCGATTGCCGGCCATCAGGCCGCAAACAAGCAAAAGGGGCAGAAGGTTCCCACCCCTGCCCCCTTTCATATCACAAGCCGCCAGGCCGAAGCCGGATCAGCCGATGCCGGGATAGTTCGGGCTCTCGCGGGTGATGGTCACGTCATGCGTGTGGCTCTCGCGCAGGCCGGCCGTCGAGATGCGCACGAAGCGCGCCTTCTCGCGGAACGTCTCGAGGTTCTCGGCGCCGACATAGCCCATGGCGGCGCGCAGTCCGCCGGCCAGCTGGTGAAGCACGCCGCTGACCGGACCCTTGAACGGAACCTGGCCTTCGACGCCTTCCGGCACCAGCTTCAGCGTGTCACGCACTTCCGCCTGGAAATAGCGATCGGCCGATCCGCGCGCCATCGCGCCGACCGAGCCCATGCCGCGATAGGCTTTGAACGAGCGGCCCTGGTGCAGATAGACCTCGCCGGGGCTCTCTTCCGTGCCGGCCAGCAACGAGCCGATCATGGCGCAGCGCGCGCCGGCGGCGAGCGCCTTGGCGAGATCGCCGGAGTACTTGATGCCGCCATCGGCAATCACCGGCACGCCCGCCTTGTCGGCGGCGGAGACGGCTTCCATGATCGCGGTCAGCTGCGGCACGCCGACGCCGGCGACGACGCGCGTGGTGCAGATCGAGCCGGGGCCGATGCCGATCTTGACGGCGTCGGCGCCCGCGTCGATCAGCGCCTGGGCGCCCTCGGCGGTGGCGACGTTGCCGGCCATGACCTGCACGCGGTTCGACAGCTTCTTGACCAGCGTGACCGCGTCGAGCACGCGCTGCGAATGACCATGCGCGGTGTCGACGACGATGAGATCGACACCTGCGTCGATCAGGCGCTCGGTTCGTTCGATGCCATTGTCGCCCACCGTGGTGGCGGCGGCGGCGCGCAGGCGGCCCTGCTCGTCCTTGGCGGCGTTCGGGTTGAGCTGCGTCTTCTCCATGTCCTTGACGGTGATCAGCCCGATGCAGCGATAGGCCTTGTCGACGACGACGAGCTTCTCGATCCGGTGCTGGTGCAGCAGCCGGCGCGCCTCGTCCTGGCTGACGCCTTCCTTGACGGTGATCAGACCCTCGCGGGTCATCAGTTCATAGACCTTCTGGGCCGGGTTCGAGGCAAAGCGGACGTCGCGATTGGTCAGGATGCCGACCAGCCGGCCGGGATTGCCGCCGCCCTCGACGACGGGAATGCCGGAGATGCGGTGCGCCTTCATCAGCGCCAGCGCATCCGCCAGCGTCGCATCCGGCTCGATCGTGACGGGGTTCACGACCATGCCCGATTCGAACTTCTTGACCTGGCGGACTTCCTCGGCCTGCTGCTCGGGCGAGAGGTTACGATGGATGACGCCGAGGCCGCCGGCCTGCGCCATGGCGATCGCCAGCCGCGCTTCGGTCACCGTATCCATGGCCGAGGAGATGATCGGAATGTTGAGCTCGATCTCGCGCGTCAGCCGCGTGCGGATATCGACCTCGCCCGGCATGACCAGCGAATGACCGGGCTGAAGCAGCACGTCATCGAAGGTCAGCGCTTCGCGTCCGGTCGACAATTCTACGATCTGGGCCATGGCCAACGCTCCGAATGCAAAAGACCGGCCGTGGGACCGAGGGTCACCGGCGGGTCGAGGTTTCAGCGAATAGAGTTGGCGGTGGTCTCTATCATGGAGTCGCGGCCGATGAAAAGTCTCGCACCGCACAAATTTCCGCAGGCCGGCGATTGTGTTCGAGAATCACGCTAAGCGCTCAACGTGTGACGGTGGTCACTCGACATCCCTATTGCGCCTCCTCCAATAGGAGGTGTCGAGGCAGGCTCCCCGCCGGCCTCCCGGGTATCCGTCGCGTCACGCTCTCAATCTCTCGAACACGATGGTCGCCGAGCGCCAATGCTGCTCAAGCACATTCACCAGAGGGCGCGGAGGGTCATTCGCGCCGTCCAAGAAGCCATCCACCGGCCACGTCCTGTCGCGATGCGACTGCTGCGGCGTTCTCCGTATCTCGGCCCCATACTGGTTCGATCCTGGCATCGGCGGCGCTTCGAGCAGCGGATGCAACGTCCGCTTCGCCTCAGTCCGCCCATCGACCTAAACGATCACCTCGTCCATCGAATTATCTATGACCGAGATCCGCGTCTGAAGGTCCTCTGCGACAAGATCGCTGTCCGGGACCTGATAAGAGAGCGGCTGGGCGATGCGTTCGTCGTGCCGCTTCTCGGGGTTTGGAGCGATCCGCGCGATATCGCCTGGCGCAGCCTGCCGGATCGATTCGTGCTGAAACCCAATCACAGCTCCGGTCCCGTTGCCCTGATCCGCAATGCAGGCGATCGCGACACCCAGGCCCTCACGGCCAAGGCGACCGAGTGGCTTCGTCATGACTTCTTCGATTCAAGCCTCGAATGGGGATATCGAGGCCTGCCGCGCCGCATCACGGCCGAACCGCTCCTGCTCGGCCCCGACGGAGGCGAGGTAAACGAAGCCGTCGCCTTGACCTTCGGCGGAAAGGTCGCGGCCATTCGAATCTTCATCGGCGGCAAGGACAACCCCGACCGCAGCGACAACTGGTTTGACCGAAACAGCGTGCGGCTGCCGTTCTACTCACTCAAATATAAACTTGGCGACTATGTACTGGATCCGGCGATGACTACGCGCATCATCGTTGCAGCCGAGGCGGTATCGGCGGGTTTCAGCCACCTTCGGGTGGATTTCTACCTCACAGCCGATGGTCTGAAGATCGGCGAGCTAACGCCTTATTGCGGCGCGGGCATGATTCCCTGGAACCGCCGTGGCTGCGACAATGTCTTCGGCCAGTTCTGGGACAATCCGAGCCGGATCAACGAGATCGATGATCTCGGCGCCCTCATCGAGGCGTCGGACTGACGGCACGCCGAAGCCGTGCAGGTCGACAGAGCAGGATTGCCGAAGGCGCTTGCGTAAACAACGGACGTGAGCCAAACGGGGCACGAACTCTGCGACTGAATCGCAGATTCACGCGGCATTCACTTAGCAAGTTCCATGTTCTTGAAACACCTTCCTCTCCGGGCCATCCGATCGGCCCGCGCCGCCGCCTCGGCGTGCAAACCCTCGCCGATGGATCGAACCCTCGGCGGAGCGGGCCGGCGCATGAAGGTTCCGCCTGCTCTCCTCCGACCCTGCCGCAGCATCCAGCGGCGGCTGGTCCGCAAGGCACGGCGGATGCCAATCTTGGGCGACCGGCTGCTTCGCCGCTTGCATATCCAGCGCTACACGGCCGCGATGGGCGAGGCGCCGCGGCTGGCGCCGCCGGTCACCTATTCCGAGCACCTGCTGCACCGCATAATCTACGACCGCGACCCGCGACTGAAGATCGTATCCGACAAGCTCGCCGTTCGGACGCTGATCCGGGATCGCGTCGGCGAAAGCTTTCTCGTGCCGCTGCTGGGCAGTTGGGAGGATCCGGACGACATTCCTTGGGCAACCTTGCCGGAAAGGTTCGTCCTGAAGCCGAACCACGGCTCTGGCATGGTGGCGATCGTCTCGGACGCCGCGCGCCTGCAGCGGGCCGAGATCGAGGCAGAGATGCGGCGATGGCTTCGGCTCGACTATTTTGATGTCGCCTGTGAATGGGGATATCGGAAGCTGCCGCGGCGCCTGATGGCGGAACCGCTACTGTTGGGCCCCGATGGCCATCCGCCGACGGAAGCGCAGGTCATGACCTTCCATGGCCGCCCGGTGATGATCCGTATTTTGACCGGCAAGAAGGGCCGCGACACGCGCCATGGCAACTGGTTCGATATCGATGGCAACGAACTGAGCCTGCAGTCGCGGAATATCCCGGTCGGCGCCTATTCGCTCCCGCGATCGATGGCGCATGCGCTGGCGGAGATCGCGGGTCGCGCGGCGTCCGGCTTCGATCATCTGCGCGTCGATTTCTACCTGACCGATCAAGGGCTCAAGATCGGCGAACTCACCGCCTACCATGCCAGCGCGATCGTCGAATGGAACGAGCCGCTCTTCAACGAGTTGCTCGGTCGCTGCTGGCGTGACCCGGCCGAAGCGGCTGCATCGCGCAGCCAGGCAGCGCTTCGTTCCCTCCGGCGGGAGGCTCCCATCGCCGATTCGCCTCGCGCCAGCCGCCTCAACGCGCTGCATCAAGCTACCGTCGAAAGCCGAGCCAAAGAAATCGTGACTTCGAAAGAGAGCGCGATCGTCCTAAGGTAGGCTTAGAATAAGCGCCCTTATAAGAGGCCCCATGGCTCCGCATCGCCCCCCCGCCCGGATCCTTCTTCCCCTGATCGTCGCCTGCGCGCTGTTCATGGAGAACCTCGATTCCACCGTCCTGTCGACATCGCTTCCCGCCATCGCCCGCGATTTCGGCGTCAGCCCGATCGATCTCAAGCTGGCGCTGACGTCCTACCTGCTCACCATCGCCATCTTCATCCCCGCTTCCGGCTGGGTGGCGGACCGCTTCGGCGCCCGCTCCGTCTTCCGCCTGGCGATCATCCTGTTCACCCTGGGCTCGATCTGCTGCGGCCTGTCCAGTTCGATCCTGGAGATCGTCGGCTCGCGCGTGCTGCAGGGCATTGGCGGCGCCATGATGGTGCCGGTCGGACGGCTGGTGATCCTCAAGTCGGTGCAGAAATCCGAGTTGGTCGGGGCGCTGGCCTGGCTGACCGTGCCGGCGCTGATCGGCCCCGTCGTCGGCCCCGTCGTCGGCGGGTTCATCACCACCTATTTCGACTGGCGCTGGATCTTCTGGATCAACGTACCGATCGGCGTGCTCGGCGTGACGCTGGCCACCCTGTTCATTCCCGACATTCGCGGCGAGGAACAGGTTCGATTCGATTTCATCGGCTTCCTGCTGACCGCCTTCGGCATCGCCGGCTTCATCACCGGCTCGACCTCGCTCGGGCTCAACCTGATGCCCTGGCCCTATGTCGCGACCTGCCTGATCGGCGGCGCCGCGTTGCTGACGGTCTATTTCTTCTATAGCCGCCGCGTGGCCAATCCGATCCTCGACCTGTCGCTGTTCACGATCCCGAGCTTCGCCGCCAGCGTCTTCGGCGGCATGCTGTTCCGTATCGGCATCGGCGCCCTGCCGTTCCTGCTGCCCTTGATGCTGCAGCTCGGCTATGGGCTGACGCCGTTCCAGTCGGGCACCATCACCTTCGTCTCGGCGATCGGCGCGATCGCGATGAAGTTCGTCGCGCCGCCGCTGCTCCGGCGGCTCGGCTTCCGTACGGTGCTGATCGCGAACTCGTTCATAGCCGCGTTCTTTGTCGGCGTGCCGGCAGCGTTCTCGATCGGAACGCCGCTGCACCTGATCACCGGCCTGCTGTTCGTCGGCGGCTTCTTCCGCTCGCTGCAGTTCACCAGCGCCAATGCGCTGTCGTTTGCCGACGTGCCGGTGTCGCGGATGAGCCGGGCGACGAGCATGACCAGCGTGTTCCAGCAATTGGCGCTGTCACTCGGCATTTCGACCGGTGCGATCTCGCTGCAGTTGACGATGCGCGCCCATGGCGGCTCCGAGCTGAATCTGGCGGCGTTTCACCCGGCCTTCCTGGTGGTCGGCCTGATCGCCATGAGTTCGGTGATCTTCTTCATCCGCATGCCACGCGATGCGGGCTCCGAAATGTCGGGCCGCAGCGTCGCGGTCAAGGAGCTGGCGCCGGATCCCGTCACCGCCATGCGCGAGCGGGCCTAGGGCGGGACATTGCAGCTTACTTCGCCTCTCCCTGGGGGAGAGGTGAAGGGATCAGCCTCGCACTCAGGCACCTACGGACGCCAGGTGCCGTCGTCCTCGGCGGTGTCGCGGGCCTGGGCTTCATCAGCCGCGGTCTTGCGGCCCTTGAAGCCCTTGGCGAGCAGGAACAGCTCGACCGAGCCGGCGCGGCTGGCCGGCGGCTTGATGTGGTGCACCGAGGCAAAATGCTGCTTCAGCTGGGTCAGCACCGTATTCTCGGCGCCGCCGCGAAACACCTTGGTCAGGAAGTGGCCGCCCGGCTTCAGCACGCTGATGGCGAAGTCGACCGCGACCTCGCAGAGGAAGATCGTGCGCAGATGGTCGGTCTTCTGGTGGCCCGTCGTCGGCGCCGCCATGTCGGACAGCACAACATCGGCGCGGGCGCCGAGGGCCTGCTCCAGCAGGGCCGGCGCGTCCTCGTCGAGGAAGTCCTTCTTGAACAGGATGACGCCCGGAAGCTCGTCCATCTCCAGATAGTCGATGGCGACGACGCGCTTGTCGTCATCCGTCGAACCGACGCGCTCGACCGCCACCTGCGACCAGCCGCCGGGAGCGGCGCCCAGGTCGACCACCCGCATGCCGGGCCCGAGGATGTGGTGCTTGTCGTCGATCTCGATCAGCTTGTAGGCGGCGCGCGAGCGATAGCCCTCGCGCTTCGAACGCGCGACATAGGGATCGTTCAGCTGGCGCTCCAGCCAACGCTGCGACGAGGCCGTGCGGCCGCGCGAAGTCTTGACGCGCACAGTGAGCTCGCGCCCGCCGGATCCACGTCCCGAATTGTTCTTGGTGCCGGTCATGACGGCCTTCCATTCTGCCGATGCGGCGAACGGCGCCACACACCGTCTTCCGCCATCATCTCCACCAGTATTCCTTCGCGCAAGCCACGGTCGGCCACCCGAAGCCGCTGGCAAGGCCAACGCCGGCGGATCGCCTCGAGGATGGCGCAGCCTGCCAATACCAGATCCGCGCGTTCCTTGCCGATGCAGGGATTGGCGATCCGGGCGGCGTAATCCATGCCGGTCAGCGTATTCATCATCAGGTTGACTTCGTCGCCCGTCATCCAGGTTCCGTCAACCCGGCGCCGGTCATAGCGCTCGAGGCCGAGATGCACGCCGGCGAGCGTCGTCACGGTGCCGGAGGTGCCCAGCATGTGCAGATTGCCCGCCGCGACCGCCTGGTCCAGCGCGTCCGCCTCCGGGAAATCCCGCAGCATGTCGGTCACTTCCGCGACCATCGCCTCGAACACCTCGGTCGTCACCAACTCGCCGCCATGGCGCTCGCTCAGCGTCACCACGCCAACCGGCAGCGAGGCCCAGGTGCGGATCCGATCTGACATGCGCCGGCGCCGTGCCTCGGCCGGACGGGTCAGGTCGATCCAGACCAGTTCGGACGACCCACCACCAATGTCGAACAGCAGGGCGCCGTTCGAATTCGGGTCGATCAGCGAGGCGCAGCCGGATACGGCGAGCCTCGCCTCGGTCTCGCGCGAGACGATCTCCAGCACCAGGCCGGTCTCGCTGCGCACGCGCTCGAGAAAGATCGCGCCATTCTCGGCCGATCGGCACGCTTCCGTGGCGATCAGCCGGGCGCGTACGACGCCGCGATCCGCCAGCTTGGAACGGCAGATGCGAAGGGCGTCCACCGCCCGGTCCATCGCCGCTTCGCCCAGACGGCCGCTACGGCCGACACCCTCGCCGAGCCGGACGATGCGCGAAAACGCATCGACGACGCGAAACCCCCGCTCGCGCGGCTGCGCGATCAGCAGGCGGCAATTATTGGTTCCAAGATCCAGCGCCGCATAAAGCGCATCCGGCGCCGTCTCGGCGCGCGGACGCAGTTCGGGACGCGCAGATGGGCGCGCCTCGTTGCCCTGCGGCGATCGGGCTGGATTGCCAGCGGGACGCGCGTATCCGGCATGGCCGGGTCGCGCTCCGCCATTCACCGGAGGGCGAGACCCTGAGTCCCGCTCCGTCGCACCGGAACGCGCCGCTTCGGCGAGCTTGCCGTTTCCGGCCTTCGCGTCGGCGGGCTTTTGCCCCGATGCATAGACAGGCCCGCGCTTCTTGCGCCGCCTGCCCTTCTTCTTGCCGACGCGTCCTGGGCCATTGCCCGTATGGGCCTGGCCAGAACCATCGGCGGTCCCGACATGGTTCCGTGGCGTGGCCACGGAATCACTGACGGGCGCACCGGACTCCGCGATCAGCGGATCCTCGCCCGAGATTGTCACATCAAATCCTTCGGCTGCGCGGACACAGGGCAAAATGAGCCCGGCGCGCAGCTCATCGCGTGCCTTGTTGGGGCTGAGTGTAGCAGCAAGCAGCGACGGCACAAGCGCAGGCCGGCAATGAGCTTTGCCGGCAAGGCGGTCCGGCCCGCCGGGCTCCGGCGCCAGATGGCGGACTCGTCATGCTTAACGGATTCCTTCCGCTTCTTGGAAAAGCCACAAATTGCCGTTCTTTGAAGGCAAGTGCAGCTGCGCCAAGCGAGCCGATCGCACGCATTTCGGGAGGTGGGTTGCCTCATCGGCCTTGGCGTGAGAGTTTTATCGAACGATTAACCAGGCTTGGAGCCTCCTTGATCCGACTATCAAACCCGATGCGCTCGCGATCCCGCCGCATCCAGCCTGCCCTTTCCGGGTGGATGCGTGGCCTGATCGGCCTGTCGCTGGGACTGCTGCTCCCGGCCGTGGCCCTTGCTGATGACAGCACGTCGCGCGAGCTCATCGAGGCCCGCATCGCCTATTACGCCAAGACCTACAACGTGCCGGTCGACCTGCTGCGAAAAGTGGTCCGCACCGAAAGCACTTTCAATCCCGCGGCGCGCAACGGTCCCTATTGGGGCCTGATGCAGATCCGGCATAACACCGCCCAGGGCCTCGGCTACCAGGGTTCGCCCACCGGCCTTCTCGACGCGGAAACCAACCTGATCTATGGCGGCGCCTATCTGGCCAATGCCTATATCGTCGCCGGCGGCAACGCCGCCCGCGCCCACAGCCTCTACAAGAGCGGCTATTACTACGAGGCGAAGCGCAAGCGCTTGCTGTCGAAACTGATCAAGGTTCCGATGGGCACGACGCCGGTGCTGGTCGCCGGCAAGATCGTCACCCGCCCGTCGAACAAGTCCATGCTGGCGCTCGCCGCCCCGGTCGCCGCAACGCCGGCGGCGCAGAAGGCGCCGACGGCAAAGCTGGTGCTGGCCGAGGGCGCCAAGCCCGATATCGCCGCCGAGGCGGACGCAGCCTCGGTCGCCGTCGCGACGGCCATGGCGCCCGTCCCCCTGCGCAAGCCCGTCGTCGCCGCCCCTGTCGTCGAGATGGCGGCCATCGTCCCGCCGATCCTGCCGCGTCCCCGGCCCGCCACGTCGGTGCAGGTCGCGACCAGCCAGGATGCCGACGGCAAGGAAACCAAGGGATCGGCCGCGGCCCCGGTTCGCGGGCTGCTCTACGCGACCGCGATCCTGCCGCCTTCGAAGGTCATCCGGCCCGACTATGCCGAGCAGACCCTCGCCCAGCCGGAATTGGCGCTGGCCAGCGCGTCGTCGTCGCGCTTCGCCAAGGATGCGACGGCCATAGCCTTCGCGACGCCCTCGCAGGCACGGCTTTCCGCCGCTCACAAGCTGCCAGCCGCCATTCGCATCGCCTCGACCGATGATGGCATCCGCTCCGATGCGCCCGGCTGCTGCCGGATGGATGCGCCCGTCGACGCAGCCGCCGCTCCCCTGCCCCGCGCCCGCCCCGCCCACAAGGCCAACTGAGCCACTTCCAGGCCTGACGACAGCTTGACCCAGGATCGTCCCGATGCCTAGCTGACGTCATCCGGCACGGGCCGGTTGCGATCGAGACCCCATCCGCAAGAGACGGGGCTCGTGACGGGAGGGACGGAGCATGAGAACCTTCACCGAAGGCGGCACGATGCAGGTCGCCTATGTCGTCCGCGATCTCGAAGCGGCGATGAAGCGTCACTGGGACATCTTCAAGATCGGCCCCTGGGACATCTACCAGTTCGAACCCGGCAAGGTTCAGAACTATTTCTATCGCGGCAAGCCGGCGACGCACACCTGCCTGATCGCGGTCGCCTGGAGCGGCGACACCCAGCTCGAACTGATGCAGCCGCTGACCGGCTACAGCATCTATGACGAGCATCTCGAAAAGCACGGCGAAGGCCTGCACCACATCAAGCTGTTCTACGCGGATTGCCAGAAGGCGGTCGAGACCTTCACCCGGAAAGGCTATCCGGTGATCCAGAGCGGCCGGATCGACGAGGACGAGCACTACTATCTCGATACCGAGAAGGACTTTGGCTACATCGTCGAACTCGGCAATGCCGGCCGGATCCGTCCGGCCGAGCGCCGCTACCCGGCCTGACGCCGCCTCGTCGGCGCGCACGGACACTAAGGCCCCCTTGCGATCCGGTGCCGCAGCCGCCACCTGTCGGTGGCCATTGCATGCATCGGAGCGACACATGACTTTCAACGGGCTCTGGGCGACGAAGACGGGCGACGCGGTTTCCGTCGCCCTTGTCGGCCTCGAAGACGACCAGCTGATGGATGGCGACGTCACCGTCGCCGTCGATTATTCCACCGTCAATTACAAGGACGGGCTGGCCGTCACGGGCCGCGGCGCGATCATCCGAAAA
The DNA here is from genome assembly GCF_040548815.1 of Kaistia defluvii. Lineage (NCBI taxonomy): Bacteria > Pseudomonadati > Pseudomonadota > Alphaproteobacteria > Hyphomicrobiales > Kaistiaceae > Kaistia > Kaistia defluvii. The sequence continues at coordinate 1,521,795 of NZ_JBEPSM010000001.1, forward strand.
TTCCCGCTGATCCCGGGCATCGACCTCGCCGGCACGGTCGAGAGCTCGCGCAATCCCGGCTTCAAGCCCGGCGACCGGGTCGTGCTGAACGGCTTCGAGCTAAGCATGACGCATCATGGCGGCTATGCGCAGCGCGCCCGCGTGCCTGCCGAATGGCTTGTGAAGCTGCCCGATACCATTTCCGCGAAGGAGGCGATGGCGATCGGCACCGCGGGCTACACGGCGATGCTGAGCGTGCTGGCGCTGGAGCATGGCGGCATCACGCCCGATCGCGGTCCGGTGCTGGTGACGGGCGCCTCCGGCGGGGTCGGCTCGATCTCGGTGGCGCTGCTTTCCAAGCTCGGCTACCGCGTCATCGCCTCAACCGGCCGCCTGCAGGAGGCGGACTATCTGAAGCGGCTCGGCGCCACGGAGATCCTCGACCGGGCCACGCTTTCGGCCCCCGGCGCGCCGATCGCCGCGCCGAAATGGGCCGGCGCCATCGACAGCTGCGGCGGACATACGCTTGCCAACGTGCTGGCGCAGACCGACTATCGCGGCACGGTGACCGCCTGCGGACTTGCCGACAGCATGGAGCTTCCCGCCGCCATGCATCCGTTCATCCTGCGAAACGTGACGCTGGCCGGCATCGATTCCGTCAATGCGCCGCAGTCTGTCCGCCAGATCGCCTGGAGCCGGCTGGCAACCGATCTGGACCTCGGCAAGCTGGAAACGACCCTGCAGGAGATCGGCCTCGCCGACGTGACGCGAGTCGCGGCCGACATCCTCGAAGGCAAGGTTCGCGGCCGCACGCTGGTCGACGTCAACCGCTGACCCCGAGGCGATAGCCCGTTATCCGGATGGCTCGGCCGGGCCGTCCGGATCGAAGGTGTAGCGGAAGTCGCAATGCTCGGCGCCTTCCATCAGCGTCTGCGTGCGCTGAAAGGCGATGCGCGGGTCGTAGCCCTGGCAGAACACGCCATCGCGATTGCACGACAGCAGATGGCCGATCGTCCCCAGGCCCATCTCGCGATAGGTCTCGGCATAGCGGCAGCGACGGACATTGTAATCGAACTGGGTGTCCGTCGCCCGCAACACCTCGATCTCCAGGGCATCGTCCTGGGTCCAGAGCGACAGCAGGTCCTGGAAGGTACGAAGGCTGGTGCCGCCCTCGGTCCGCTCGGCAAAGGCGCGGCCGGCATCGATCGCCGCCTGGCTGATCGCGGTGTCGAGAATGGCCTGCGCCCGTGCCTCGCCGATTTCCCGCACCATGCCGGCATAGATCGGCGCGATGATCGCCGCTTCGATGCGCCGACGCTGAAGGATGCCGATCTCGCCCTCGGTCGCCGTCGCTCCGATTTCCGTATCCGCCATGGCTCACCTCTACAAGAACTGCCGCCGCCCATCGCCGGGATGGAAGGGCAATCATAGGCCCGAATCCGGCGAACGGTCAGCCTCGGGAGCCGCGGCATCCGACCTCAGAGCGACCGTCGGCTCGCAGGCATCGCGTGACAGGTGCCGCAGCCCGCTCCAGGCGGTAGAAACCACGCCCCCCGACGCGAGGGTCGCAGGGCGTGGTTTGGTTTGGCGGATAGCCGCGCTCAGGCGGCCTTTGGCGGCGCCATCAGCATCGCCGTCGCGTCAGAGGCGATGCCTTCCAGCTTCTGGAGCGGCAGCACGAGCGGCGCCTTCACGTCGGCGAGCGCTTTCAGATCAATGGCCGTGAAATTGAGGCTGCGATAGTCCCGCACGAAGAAGATCTTGCGATCCAGGTCGGAGAGGCTGGTCCAGCAGGTGAACTCCGTCGCGTAGGGCGCATCGGCCTTCTCCTGCAGGCCCTCGACCTCCATATGGCCGCCGCCCTGCGCCGGATAATCGATGGAAACGCCCCGCGGCCGGTCGAAATTGTTCATCACATGGGCGAGCGTCTTGACCGCGAGGTCAGGCGTGGCCGCCCTCTCCGCGAACTGGGCGTAGAAAACGGCGCGAACGAAGCGGCCGACCGAGGTATTGGAGGCCGGCAATCCGGCCGTGGCGATGCCGGAATCCGGCTGCCGGGCCTGGTAGCTTCCGAAGGTGGCGGAGGATTGATCGACATTGGTGATGAAGGTGTAATTGTCGAGATTGGTCAGGTGCCAGCTGAACTTCGGTCCATTGGTCATGACGCCGACCGGGTTGTCGTAGACCGACATGACGCCATGGTCGAACTCGATCACCAGCGACGCGCCGGTCGCGTCATGCACGACGTAATGGAACGGCGAGACGACGCCACCGAGCAGGGCGAGCGGCTGCAGCTCGATCGGCTGCTTTTCCAGCGCCGCCTTGACCTCGGCCACCGAGGCGAACTGGCCGAGCGCCCAGCTGCCAAGATCGGAGGCCGAAAGCACGGATTGGGTGATATCCGCCGATTTCTGCGCGCCGGCCGCCGTCGGATAGGACAGCAGACTGAAGGTCAGGCCCTGATCGTTGAGGCCCTCAAGCACCTTGAGATCGGCAAGGCCGATCGGCGCCTCGGGCGTCGGCACGCGACAGGGCATGGCGACCGCGAGGACGCCGAAGCGGGCGGCGTAGGTAAGCGATGCCTTGCCGTCGACCTCCGAGATGGTCTCGTAGCCCGGCGGGAAATAGGTGACCTGGTAGGGCAGATCGACCGTGAGTTCGAGCGTCCGGCCGAAATAGACCTTGCCGCTGGCATCCTTGTAACCGAGGGACGTGCACATCTCAGCACTGTTCTCCGCATGCAGTCAGATTGAAAAGAAGTTCGCGCCGCCTGGGATGCGACGCGGGAAGCGGCTGCCCGCCGGGCCGAGAGGCATGACGCCGGCCTGCGGCCGCCACGGGGTCGGAAGTCACGTCAGGGCCTCCTCAGGCAGTACCCATTCCGTACGGGCCGATCGTCCAAGCCAAGGCTGCCGATCCGTCTCCGCAATCCCATCATGCCCCTATCCGGCGACGGCGAGATGGCGCCGACGCCGTCCGCCCCGTCGCGGTGCGGTTGCAATGTACCGCCCACCACAGCCAGCGCCAAGCGCTTAGGATATCCACAACCGAGGTCGCACCGCCCGGAACGCGACGAGCCGCATTTGAGCGGGAAACAACACGCCCAGCATCAAATGCAGAAAGAATGCCGCTACGGAACACTGCTAGTCTTGGCTCCAAATCTAGCCAGACCAAGCCCTTCAGATCAACCGACTGGATAAACAGTTGCCAATCCCAGGTTGCCCTGATAGGCGCCAGGTTGTATTCTTCACGCACTGCGCAGGAACCAAAAATACTTCAAAAACTGAAATAAGATAGCAAGGAGGCACTGCTTGAGCTTACTTCACTTGACCTCAAGAGCTGTTGCCGGAATTTCCGGCGCAGGTGACAAGGAAGAGTTAAGGGCAGCTCTCTATGCGGCGGTACAGTCGCTGGGATTCGACAGTTTCAATATCGCGTTCGAGAAGAGCGCCAAGCGCGAATTCATGACCGAGCCGACCTTGACCATTTGGTCCTACGACGATCTGGTCGCCTATGCTGGCGATGGCTGGGCGGAGCGCGATCCCCTGCTCGACTATGCCGCGACGGGCACCGATCCGCTCTACTGGCAGGCGCCGAGTTGGAATCAGAACGGCCACCCCGACTATTATGAATACATAAAACACGTTGGAGTTTTCGGCGGCCTGACGGTCCCGTTGCCGGGAAGCCCGGACAAGCTCGGCGCGCTGACCCTGCTTTCCTTGGCCGACCGCAAGCACGACAAGGACGTGACGCATGCCGTCTCGATCGTCGCCATGATGGCCAGGGCCAAGGCCGCCGCCGTCGGCCTGGCGTCCGGCCAGGAATCCGGCGCGAGCGCCAAGTTTCGCGCGCTGTCCTCGCTGCAGCGCGAAATTCTCAAATGGATGGCGAACGGCAAATCGAACGTCGAGATCGCCGTGATCGTCTCGCAGTCAAAGCGCTCGATCGACTACCACGTGATCGAAATCCTGAAGAAGCTCGAGGTAAGCTCTCGAGCCCAAGCGGCCGCGATCTACGCGGCGCTGTAAGACGCACAGGCCGAAGTAGACAGCAGGCCCTCGGAAATCCCGATTGCGCCAGAATCCGAGTAATCCCCTACGTCAGCATTGTCAACGGCCCGGCAACGGTGGCAGGATGGAGAGACAGGTTCACGGCTGAGGCGCCTTCTACGGCGACTTGGAATACTCCGGGAATCCGACTGCCATACGGAAGCATTCGGGTGGCGAGACGATCACGGTCCCGAACCCGTCATAGCCAATTCACGGACCTATCACGCAGCCCAGTTCTCTGTCGTCGCGACACATCCATGCAATGCGACCGCCGCCTCATTCTGGAAACGCAGGAGAGGGTCATGAAGATCTCCCGAGGGATCGCAGCATCCCCGAAAGCCTGGGCCGGGCCCGTCTTGTGCGCCGGGGCAAGCCAATGAACACCATTGCGACGGCGAGGCCCAGTCAGCCGGCACATCCATCCGTCTCCGGCATGGTCTATATTCCCGGCGGCACGTTCCGCATGGGGTCGGACAACCACTATCCGGAGGAGAAGCCGACGCACCGCGTCACGGTGGACGGCTTCTTCATCGATCCGACGCCGGTGACCAACGCGCAGTTCCGCGCCTTTGTCGACGCGACCGGCCATGTCACCTTCGCGGAGATTCCGCCGGACCCGAAGAACTATCCCGGCGCCCTGCCGCATATGCTGAAGGCCGGCTCGCTGGTGTTCACGCCGCCCAGCCCTCCCGTCGACACCCGCGACTGGTCGCAATGGTGGGCGTTCCGCTTCCGCGCCAACTGGCGCCGGCCAGCCGGCCCCGGCAGCTCGATCAAGGGGCTGGACGACCATCCGGTCGTGCATGTCGCCTATTCGGACGCCGAGGCCTATGCGCGCTGGGCCGGCAAGGAACTGCCGACCGAGGCGGAATGGGAATTCGCGGCGCGCGGCGGGCTGGAGGGCGCCGAATATGCCTGGGGCGACGAGTTCAATCCGGACGGGCGCGAGATGGCCAACACCTGGCAGGGCCAGTTTCCTTCCGAAAACCTGATGACCGACGGCTATCTGCGCACCTCGCCCGTTGGCGCCTACCCGCCCAATGGCTACGGCCTCTACGACATGATCGGCAATGTCTGGGAGTGGACGGGCGACTGGTGGTCGACGCGCCATCCCGCCGATGCGCCGAAAGCCTGCTGCGTGCCGGAAAACCCACGCGGCGGCCCGGTCGACGCCAGCTACGACCCGCGCATGCCGGCGATCCGCATTCCACGCAAGGTGCTGAAGGGCGGCTCGCATCTCTGCGCGCCGAACTATTGCCGCCGCTATCGCCCGGCCGCCCGTCATGCCGAGGCGATCGACACCTCGACCAGTCATGTCGGCTTCCGCTGCGTCCGGCGCATGCCGTTCGATGGCGCACCTTCCAGCCGCGAGGAGGCCCGGCCGTGACGCCGGCCCTCGCCCTCACCCGGCGGGCCCTGATCCAGCTCGGCCTCGCGGCTTCCCTCGCCTTTGCCGCCCTTCTGCCGGCGACAGCACAGGCCGACCCGCTTCCCTCCTGGAACGATGGCAAGACCAAGACCGCCATCGTCGATTTCGTGACGCGCACGACGACGCCCGGTCCCGATTTCATCGCGGCGGGGGACCGCATCGCCACCTTCGACAATGACGGCACGCTGTGGTCCGAGCAGCCCCTCTATTTCCAGCTCGCCTTCGTGCTGGACCGCGTCAAGGCGATGGCGGGGGACCATCCGCAATGGAAGAACACGCAGCCCTTCCAGGCGGTGCTGGAAGGCGACAGCAAGACGCTGCTGGCCGGCGGCGAAAAAGGCATCATGGAGCTATTAGCTGCGACCTCCTCGGGCATGTCGGTGGAGGATTTCGCGGCTTCCGTCGTCGAATGGACAAGGACGGCGCGTCACCCGCGCTTCGACAAGCCCTACACGGAGCTCGTGTTTCAGCCGATGCTGGAACTGCTCGCCTATCTGCGGGCCAATGGCTACCAGACCTTCATCGTTTCGGGCGGTGGCGTCGAGTTCATGCGGCCCTGGACCGAGGGCGTCTATGGCATCCCGCCCAACCAGGTCGTCGGCTCCTCCGGTAAGACCGAATTCAAGCTCGACGGCGACACGGCTGAGATCCTCAAGCTGCCGGCGATCGAATTCGTCGATGACGGCCCCGGCAAACCGGTCGGCATCAACCGCTTCATCGGCAAGCGCCCGGTCTTCGCCGCCGGCAATTCCGATGGCGACCTCGAGATGCTGCAATGGACGACGCTCAACAACGGCCCGCGCTTCGGCATGATCATCCACCACACCGACGCCAAGCGCGAATGGGCCTATGACCGGGATTCGCGCATCGGCAAGCTCGACAAGGCGCTCGACGAAGCCCCCAAGCGCGGCTGGACCGTCGTCGACATGAAGGACGACTGGAAGGTCATCTATCCCTTCGAGAAGTGAGGCAGAGCCGCCCTCCCTCAAAAGGGTCAGCCTCTCCTGGCCAGGAGGATACCCGCTACCACGATCGCGCCGCCGAGCGCCTGTAGGCCACCCAGCGGCTCGTTCAGCACCAGCCATGCCACGCAGGCCGCGACCACCGGTTGGATGAGGAGCGTGAGCGACGAGAACGACGCTGGCAGCAGAGCCAGCGCATAGATGATCAGCCCCTGCCCTCCGACATGGCAGATCCAGGCGAGCCCCAGCACGATCGCCCAGCCATAGATCGTCCACGGCCAGAGAGCCGGCTCGAAGACAGGTGCCACCGGCAGGATGCAGAGGGCGGCAGCACCGGACGACCACAACAACGTCGTCAGCGTCGAGTAGCGGCTGCGCAGGCGCGAGAGGGCGAGGAAATAGCCGGCATAGAAAGCGGCGGCGAGGAAGGCCAGGGCATCGCCGCCGACGTGGCTTTCGCCGCTCGCTGCCCCGCCGCGACTGAGCACCGCGACCCCGAGGAGGGAGAGTGCCAGGCCGATCAGGAACATCCGCGTCACGGCGACCCGGAACAGCAGCCAGTTTCCGAGGACAACGAAGATCGGCGCCAGATTGGCCAGCAGCGTGGCGTTGGCCACCGAGGTGATGTGGATCGAGATGTGCCAGGCCAGGAGATCGCCGGCCAGCAGCACGCCCGGCAGGGCCAGGGCGGCGACATCGCGGAGCGAGCGCGGATTCTGGCTGGCCTGCGATGCCGCGGGGCCGGACGCCCGCCAGGCCAGCAGCGGCAACAAGGCGAGCCCGACGCGCCAGAAGGCCGTCGACATCGGCCCGAGTTCCGACAGGCGCACGAAGATCGGCGAAAGGCCGATGATGACGGCACCCGCAAGCAGGGCGGTCAGCGACAGGCCGGAGGACGGCAAGGCCGTTGCCTTCATGACCGGCCAAAGACGGAAGGCGAATGCCCCGACCAGGACAGCCATCTCCCGCCGGAAGCTGACGCCGCTTCACAAGGGTGCCGCCCGGCGGCCGGGTGGCTCAATCGAGCCGGACCGCCATGACGGAGACGCAGTCGCCGGCCTGCACCAGCCCGGGGAAATGCCGCGCGGCGAGCAGCCCGGAAAGACCCGACCGGATCTCCTGCGGCGCGAAACCCGTGCCGCCGACCGGATGGATCCGCGCCACGACCTGGCCCGCCACGACCGGCTCGCCGAGATCGACCATCGTCTCGATAAGGCCATCCGTTTCGGCGAAGCAGAAGCAGCCATCCGGCATGTCGAGCCAGGTGGTCTCCGCCTTCTCTATTTCGCCGGCGAGGATGCCCGCATGGCGCAGCACATTGGCGACGCCGCGCCGGGCGATGCGCACGCTGGCGGCCGTCGATGTGCCGCCGCCGCCGAGCTCGGTGGTGACGAAGATCTTTCCCATTTCCTCGGCGGCGGTGTCGTACATGCCGACCGTGTCGATCTCCAGCATCTTGACCGACCAGGGCGCGGCGAAGGCCTCGACAGCGTCGAACGAGGCCTTTTCCTGCGCCTTGTCGGGCAACACATGCGCGGCGCACCAGGGCAGGAAGTCGAGCGTCCGGCCGCCGGAGTGGAAGTCGAGCACCAGGTCCGCGCGGGGCAGCAGCTCGCGCTGGAAATAATCGGCGATCTTCTGCGTCACTGTCCCGTCCGGCCGGCCGGGGAAGGCGCGGTTCAGATTGCCCTTGTCGATCGGCGAGGTACGCGTGCCGGCGCGGAAAGCCGGATAGTTCATCGCCGGCACGATGATCACCGTGCCGGAAACGTGCTTGGGATCGAGCCGCCGCGCCAGGTCGAACAGCGCCAGCGGCCCCTCATATTCGTCGCCATGGTTCGCCCCGGTCAGCAGGGCCGTCGGCCCTGCCCCGTTCTTCACCACGCAGATCGGGATCATGACGGAGCCCCAGGCCGAGTCGTCGCGGCTGTGCGGCAGGCGAAGGTGGCCATGCTGGATGCCGTCCCTGTCGAAATCGACGCTGGGCGCAATCGGCGACGGCCGGGTCTCATGGGCCATGATCAGCCTTTCACAACCAGCTTGCGCGGCACGTTGGCCAGGCACTCGACGCCGGTCTCGGTGATCAGGATGGATTCCGTGATCTCGAGACCCATCGTCTCCAGCCAAAGCCCGGTCATGAAGTGGAACGTCATGCCCGGCTTCAGTTCGGTCTTGTCGCCGGGGCGAAGGCTCATGGTGCGCTCGCCCCAATCCGGCGGATAGGACAGGCCGATCGGATAGCCGGTGCGGTTGTCCTTGACGATGCCGTAGCTCTTCAGCACGGCGAAAAAGGCGTTGGCGATATCCTCGCAGGTGTTGCCGGGCCGGGCAGCGGCGAGCCCCGCCTCCATGCCTTCCAGCGTCGCCTTTTCGGCGTCGAGGAAGGCCTGGGTCGGCTTGCCGAGGAAGACCGTGCGCGACAGCGGCACGTGATAGCGATTGTAGCAGCCGGCGATCTCGAAGAACGTGCCCTCGCCGAGCTGCATCGGCTTGTCGTCCCAGGTCAGGTGCGGCGCCGAGGCATCCGCGCCCGAGGGCAGCAGCGGCACGATGGCGGGATAGTCGCCGCCAAATTCCTTCGTGCCGCGAATGCCGGCGTCATAGATCTCGGCGACGAGGTCGCACTTGCGCATGCCCGGCTCGACCTTGTCGACGATGCGCGCATGCATCGCCTCGACGATGCGGGCGGCCTTGCGCATGTAGTCGATCTCGGTCGCGCTCTTCACCGCGCGCTGCCAGTTGACCAGCGCGGTCGCATCGACGAAGCGGGCATTGGGCAGATGCTTCTGCAGCGAGGCAAAGGCGGCGGCCGAGAAATAGTAATTGTCCATCTCGACGCCGATGGTGAGGCTGCCCCATCCCCGGTCCGCCAGGACCTTCGAGAGGTAGTCCATCGGGTGGCGCTCGGTGGATTGGACGTAATTGTCGGCGTAAGGCACGATGTTGTCATGCGCCAGATAGGCCGTGCGCTTGGCGCCATTGGCGTCCTGCCCGCGCCCGAACCAGACCGGCTCGCCATCCGGCGGCACCAGGACCGCCTGATGCACATAGAACGACCAGCCGTCATAGCCCGTCAGCCAGGCCATGTTGGACGGGTCGGAGCAGATCAGCAGATCGACGCCCTTCGCCTCCATGGCGCGGCGGGTCTTGGCCAGCCGCTCCGCATATTCGGCGCGCGTGAATTTGAGATTGGGCTGCATTTTCCTCACGTCCTGCTTGTTGGGTCCGTTCGAACGGGCCGGAATTTCAGGTTTCGAATGGTGTGCCGGCCTTCGCCGCGCGGGCGCGGTCGCGAGCCAGCGTGGCGATCGCCGTGTCCTGGACCCCGGTCCCGGTCAGGTCGGCGATGGTTATGTCGCGGCGGGTGCCGCGGCCCGGCCGCGAACCGGCGATGATCTGGCCGAGTTCGGCGACATCGGCTGTCGCCTCGATCAGGCCCGCCGCGATGGCGTGGTGCAGTTCGCCCAGGATGCGCGTCTGCCGGGCGCTGTCGGCGACGTAGAGATCGGCCATGGCGATCAGCGCCGGGGCGATCTCATTCTTGTGCTCCGCGTCCGAGCCCATGGCCGTGATGTGCTGGCCCGCCTCGACGAGGCCGACCGGGAACAGCGGCTCGGTCGAGGGCGTCGTGGTGACGAGGATGTCGGACCCGGCCACGGCCCGCGCCACATCCGTTTCGGCCCGCACGCGGATGCCGAGCTTGTCGCTCAGCCTTCCGGCAAGAACCTCGGCCTTGGCGCCATCGCGCGCCCAGATCCGCGCCTCGGCGATCGGACGCACCAGCGCCAGCGCCTCCAGCTGCAAACCCGCCTGCACGCCGGCGCCAAAGATCGTCGCGACGCGGGCATCGGCCCGCGCCAGGTATTTGGCCGCGACGGCGCCGGCGGCGGCGGTGCGGATATCGGTCAGATAGCCATTGTCAAGCAGCAGCGCTTCGACCAGGCCGGTCCGGGCGGAAAGCAGCACCATCATGCCGTTGACGCTGGGCAGTCCGAGCTTCGGATTGTCGAAGAAGCCGGGGCTGATCTTGATCGCGAAACCGTCGACGCCCGGCACATAGGCCGTCTTCACGTCGACCTCGCCGCGATGCTCGGGAATGTCGAGGCGCAGGATCGGCGGCATTGCGACCGGCAAGGTCGCGAGCGCCCGGAAAGCGTTTTCGACACAGGCGACGGCGTCGAGATCGAGCGCCACGATCTCGCGCAGATCCGCCTCGGTGAGGATGGTCATCGAGGTCATGCGGCGCGCTCCGGGTTCGCGGAATCCAGGGCCTCGAAGCGGGTCGGCTCGCCGTTGACGATCTGGCGATGCAGCGTCATGTCGATGTTGCGGCCGGAGATCAGAGCGACAACGGGCCCGTCAAGCGGCACCCTGCCCGCAAGGATCGCGGCGACGCCCACCGCGCCGGCGCCCTCGACCACTTCGCGCTCCTGCTCGTAGAGATGGCGGATACCGTCCGCGATCTCCGCCTCGCCGAGCAGCAGGACGTCGTCCAGCAGGTCGCGGCACATCGCGAAGGTGACGCGGTTGTCGAGCCCGACGCCGCCGCCGAGCGAATCCGCCAGCGTCGGCAGTTCCTCGACGAGGACCGGGCGGCCGGCGTCGAGGCTGGCCTTCATCGCCGCGCCGCGCGCCATCGAGATCCCGATCACCCGTGTGGCCGGGTTGATGGCGTTGACCGCCGCGGCAATGCCGGCCGCGAGACCGCCACCGGAAAGCGGGACGAGGATGGTTGCGGCGTCCGGCACGGCCTGCATCATTTCGATGCCGAGCGTCCCCTGCCCCGCGACGACGTGCGGGTGATCGAAGGGCGGCAGCATCACCAGCCCGTCCTCGTTCGCCAGCCGTTCGACTTCGACCTGGGCGTCGTCCTGGCTGTTGCCGACAATGCGCACATCCGCGCCGAGACGCTCGATCTCCGCCACCTTGTTGCCGGGCACGAGCCGCGACATGCAGATCACCGCGCGCACGCCCTCCAGGCTCGCGGCATAGGCGAGCGCGCGGCCGTGATTGCCGGTGGACGCCGCGACGACACCGCGCGCCTTCTCCGCGACGCTCAGCTGCAGGATCGCGTTGGTCGCGCCGCGCAGCTTGAAGCTGCCGGTGCTCTGGCGATGCTCGAGCTTGAGATGCACGGGAACGCCGGCGACCGCGCCGAGCGAGGCGGACAGCACCGTCGGCGTCGGCTCGATCCTGCCAGCAATGCGCTGGGCCGCGGCGCGGATATCGGAAAGCGAAACGCTCATGCGGCACGCAGCGGCAAGGTCATCAGCCGGCCGAATTGCGGATAGGCCGTGTCGTCCCCGGTCAGGCGCAGGCACTGCCAGGCGGAGGCCTGGTTGCTGCTGACGGCGGGGCGCCCGATCGCGACTTCGATGCCGACGATGGCCAGCGCCGCGCGCAGCGCCGTGCAGGAAAGGAACAGCGCGTCGGACTGGGGCGCCGTCACCTCGCGCGCAAGCTCCACCAGCGCCTGGGGGGAAATGCGCGCCATCTCGCGGTCGTCGTCGAAGCCGAGGCAGGTGAAGCGGTCGATCTCGAAGCCATGCCGGCTGAAATAGTCCGCCATCGGCCGGCTGGTCTCGATCGTATAGGGCGTCAGGATGCTGATGCGCCGCGCGGCATGCGCCTTCAGCCCGGCAACGGCCGCGAGCGGCGGCGTCACCACGGGAACGCCGGGCTTTGCCTCGCGGATCGCCGCCTCAATGGTTTCATCGCCGATCACGACCGAGGCCGAGGTGCAGGAATAGCAGATGGCGTCCAGGCTCTCGCCGGGCAGGATCAAGCCTGCGCCCGCCGTCAGTTCCGGCTGCATCTTGCGCAGGTTTTCCGGCGTGGTCGGATTGGCATAGGGAATGCGCGCGACATAGACGCCGGTCCGCTCGCTCGCCACCATGCGCGCGAAATCGGGCTCGGTCGTGTGGTCGGTCGCGAGGATGATCAGGCCGACGCGCTTCGCCAGCGGTCGCGCGTCCAGTTCGGGGCGCCCGGAACGAAGCTCGATCTGCACGGGGTGTTGCGTGGAAACGGTCATTTCGCGATCCGCCCATATCGATGCTCGAGCACGCGCAGCAGCACGACCGCCACGAGGCTGATGGCCAGGAAGAAGGCGCCGACCAGCGTGATCGGCTCCAGATAGCGGTAATAGGTGTTGGCGACGCTCTTGGACTGGTTCATCAGCTCCATCACGGTGATGGCCGAAAGCAGAGGCGTTTCCTTGAACATGGCGATAAAATAGTTGGCGAGCGCCGGGATCATCGGCGGCACGGCCTGCGGCAGGATGATCCGCAGCCAGGTCTGGCGGTGGCTCAGATTGCAGGCCTTGGCGGCCTCCCACTGGCCGCGCGGCACGTTGTCGATGCCGGCGCGATAGACCTCGGCGGTGTAGGTTCCGTAATGCAGGCCCAGCCCGATCACGCCGGCCAGCAGCGGCGACAGCAGGATGCCGATATCCGGCAGCACGTAGAAGATGAAATAGAGCTGCACCAGCAGCGGCGTGCCGCGAATGAATTCGGCCGCGAAGCCCACGCTGCGCGCCAGGAGCCGGTTGTCGGACCGCCGCGCCAGGGCGATCGCAAGCCCGACGACGGCCGCCAGCATGGATCCGAGCAGCGTGGCGAGGATGGTGATCTTCACGCCCTGGATGAGGGTCGGCATGATCTGCCAGACGAAGTTCCAGTCCCAATCCATCAGCGGGTCTTTCCTGCGAAAGGAGCCGGGGCCATCACGAACGCACTCCGTCGAGGCCGCGCGCCATCCGGCGCTCCAGCGCGCGAATGGAGAAGGCGATGATCATGGCGAAGGCGAAGTAGAGGATCAGGATCGTGGCGAAGGGAATGAGCGTGTTGCCGGTCTGCGAACGGACGATGTTCGCCTGAAACGTCATGTCGGCCAGCGAGATCAGCGAGACGACCGATGTCGCCTTCAGCAGTTCGATCGCGTTGTTGCAGAAGGTCGGCAGCATGAACAGGAGCGCCTGCGGCAGGATCACCTTGCGCATGGCCTGCCAGCGGCTGAGGTTGAGCGCGGTGCAGGCTTCGTATTGCTCGGTGCCGACGGCAAGGATGGCGCCGCGCACGACCTCCGCGCCATAGGCGCCGACATTGAGACCCAGCGCGAGCACGCCGGCCTGCATCGGCGTCAGCGTCAGGCCGACCAGCGGCAGCACGAAATAGGCGAAGAACAGCTGCACGAAGATCGACGTGCCGCGAAAGAACTCAATGTAGATCGAGGCCAGCCAGCGGAGGGCGGCATATCGCGACAGACGGCCAAGCCCGGCGACGAAAGCCATGACCAGGGCCAGCGCACAGCCCATCACGGTGAGTTGCACCGTCACGACCGCGCCTTGCAGGATCAGGCTGAGATATCCGGACCAATCGGTCAATCGAGGGAGCCTTACGCAAGAAGCCAGGGAGAGCATGGGGCCGGGACGGTGGAGGCATGCTGGCCTCCACCCCGGATCTGCGATTGAACCCTTCCCGCGACGGGAAGGGTCGAGGCGCCTAGGTGGCGGGAGCGCAGAGCTTGGCCGTCGTGGTCGACATCGCCGCGGCGGCGGAGAAGCCATAGGGCTCGATGATCTTCGCAAACTCGCCGGATGCCTTCATCTTGGCGAGCTCGACGTTGAACGCATCGCGCAGGGCCTCGTCGCCCTTCTTGAAGGCGGCGCCGTCGCAATAGACCGGCGCGCCGACCACCGGAGCGATGACCTCGAGGTTCTCGTCGGCGGCCTTCTTCATCAGATCGTTGATGGAGAGAACCGGCAGAGAATAGGCGTCGATGCGGCCGTCCTGCACCATCTTCAGGCCGCTCTGGCCGTCCGGCACGACGATGACCCGGTCGCGCGGCACGCCGGCCTCGAGCGCGAGCTTCTCTTCCGTGCCGCCGCCCGGGGCGCCGACCGTAGCCGAGGCGTCCTTGGCGAAATCGGCATAGGACTTGAAGCCCTTCGGATTGCCCTTCTTCACCAGAAGCGCTTCGGCGTCGCACAGAATCGGCTCCGAATAGGCAACGGCGGCGCAGCGCTCGGGCTTCATGAACAGGCCGGCGGTCACCACGTCGTGGCGCCCGGCCTGCAGGCCGGGGATCATCGCGCCATATTCGGAGATCGACGCGACAATCTCGCCGACGCCCAGGCGCTTGAAGATTTCGCGGGCGACTTCGGGCGCCGCGCCGGAGACCTTGCCGTCGGCAGCGACGGCCGTATAGGGCGGCTCATTGGCGATGGCGACGCGGGCAAAGCCCTGGGCCTTCAATTGTTCCAGCTTGGGATTGTCCTGCGCCGCTGCCGGCAGGGACAAGGCGAGTGCGGCTCCGAGCGCGAATGCGCCGGCTCCGGTCATGAATGCGAGTTTCTTCATTGTTCCCCACTCCTTCGGTTGATTGGCTCTTGCGGCGGAAGGTTCTTGCCAGCACGGCAGCTCTGCGGTCAGACCCGCAGTCCTGCCGCGATGATCTTTTTCAGGAAGGATTGCGTACGTTCCTGCTTGGGATGCCGGAAGATGTCGTCGGGCTTGCCTTCCTCGACGATCCGGCCTCGATCGAAAAACAGGACGCGGTCGGCGAAGTCGTGTGCGAAGCCCATTTCGTGCGTCACGAGCAGCATCGTCATGTCGGTCTCGGCGGCGAGCTTGCGCATGACGTTCAGCACCTCTTCGACCAGTTCGGGATCGAGCGCCGAGGTGACTTCGTCGAACAGCATGATCTTGGGGCTGAGGGCGAGAGCGCGTGCGATGGCGACGCGCTGCTTCTGGCCGCCGGAGAGCTCCGCCGGCATCGCCTTCGCCTTTTCCGCCATGCCCACCATGTCGAGCAGTTCCATGGCGCGCTTCTCGGCGGCGGCCCGGGGAACGCCCTTGGTCAGCATCGGCGCGAGCACGACATTGTCGAGCACCGACATGTGCGGGAACAGGTTGAACAGCTGGAACACCATGCCGATCTTCTGGCGCATCCGCGTCAGGTGGCGCTCGTCGGCGTCTATAAGGCCGCCGTTGCGCTCCATGTGGTAGAGCTGTTCGCCGTCGATCGTGATGTGGCCGCTATCGATGCGCTCGAGCGTCATCAGGATGCGCAGTATGGTGGTCTTGCCGGAGCCCGATGGCCCGATGAGCGCCAGTTTCTCGCCGGGCATCACCTGCATCGAGAGCTGGTCCAGCACCTTGAAGGCGCCGAAGCTCTTGCTGATTGCGTCAATCTGGATGATCGGCTGAGGCATTGTCTTCCCGGTACCGAGGTAAGATGCCCCAAACGATGGGTAACTTATCAAATCATGTCAATTCGTAAAATAATATCAGTACAATTATTCCTTATTGTGCTTATTTCCTGGCCGCGAAGCCTAGATTGCGAGCAATAGATACTCCGGCTTGCCGAGCAGGAGCCGCGCCACCACACCCAGGCCGGTGCGCAATTCAGCCTCGGTGGTCGAGCCGAGCGACACCCGCACGGCCGGCTGCCACGGCGCGTCCGACGTGCGGAAAGAGGCGCCGGGCGCAATCGCCACGCCCTGCAGGCGCGCCTGCGCGACGAAGCCTTCCTCGGTGTGATGTTCCGAAAGCGGCAGCCACAGATGCAGCGCGTTGGGATGGGTTCGCACGCGACTGCCGCCCAGAATTTCGGCAACGATGACCTGACGGCGCCGCAGCGCGTTGCGCTGCCAGTTCACCAATTCCATCGCCGTGCCGTCCGTCACCCATTTCGAGGCGATCTCGGCGATGATCGGCGTCGCCATCCAGTTCGAGACGAGATGGCGGTTGGCGACGGCGGCGGCATAGCGGTCGGGCGCGAGCAGATAGCCGATGCGCAGGCCGGGCACGGTGATCTTGGTGAAGCTGGTCAGGTAAAGCGTGCGCTCCGGCGCCATGCAGGCGATCGGCGCGGGACGGTCGCTCACCAGCGGCCCGAGCACGTCGCTCTCAATGATGGCGATGTCATGCTTGCGGGCGACCTCCACCAGCGCGGCGCGGCGCGTCTCGCTCATCAGCGTGGCCGTCGGGTTGATCACCGACGGCTGGATGAACACGGCGCGAATGTCGGAAACCCGGCAGGCCTCGTCCAGCGCATCCGGGATGATCCCGTCGCCGTCGATCGGCAGGCCATGCAGGTTGAAGCCGAGATAGCTGGCCAGGGGCACCAGTGTGTGATGGCCGATCGCCTCGGTCGCGACGCTCGATCCCGGCGGGGCGACACTCATCAGCGCCACGGTCATCGCCGCCGTCGCGCCATTGGTCAGGCTGATGTTCTGCGGCGAAGCCGTGATGCCGCAGACCTTCAGCCAGTCGACCGCGATGGCGCGGTGGCGCGGAAACACAACATTGGGCCGGAACGACAGGCCGGAACTCGACGGCAAGTGATCGCCAAGCCAGGTTAGCGCCTGCTTCAGCCGATCCAGATGCATGGGCTCGCAGACTGGTTTCAGGATCGAAAGGTCGATCAGTTCGCCTAGGCGCTCCGGCAGATAGGGCGGCTCGACCTCGCGGCGCACGGTCTGGACGAAGCTGCCGCGCCCGATCTCGCCCGAAATCAGGCCCCGCCGGATCAGTTCCTCATAGGCGCGGCTGACGGTCTGCACGGAGAGGCCGAGTTCGTAAGCCAGCTTGCGGTGCGTCGGCAGACGCGTGGCGTTCGGCAGCTGTCCGTCATGGATCGCGCGCGCAAACTGCTCGGCCAGCGAGAGATAGGCCGGGCGCTTCAGGAGGGTGGGATCGGGTCGCCAGATTGTCATGACGCATTAGAGATGGAAATCAGTGCAATTGACAATGGCCCGATGCCGCTCCCATGGTCGCGCAGGCATAGATTGCACAGGCAGACATGACGAAACTCGATGCCATCGACCTCAAGATCCTCGACGCGATCCAGCGCGACGGGCGCGTCACCAAACTGGCCCTGGCCGAGAAGGTAGGATTGTCGGCCACGCCTGCCTGGATGCGCCTGCGCAAGCTGGAAAAGGCGGGCATCGTTTCGGGCTATCATGCGCGGATCGCCGTACGGCGGGTGGCACCGGTCGCCAGCGTCATGATGGAGGTGACGCTCGCCAACCATCGCCAGTCCGACTTCGACCGATTCGAGCGCGCGGTGGCGACGACGCCGGAGATCGTCGCCTGCTGGTCTGTCGGCGGCGGCGTCGACTACATCCTGAAGATCATGGCAGCCGACATCGATGCCTATCAGAGGCTCGTCGACAGCCTGCTCGACCGCGAACTCGGCATAGACCGCTACTTCACCTACATCGTCACCAAGACGGTGAAGGAAGAGACCGTCCTGCCGCTGGAGACCCTCCTCCCCGCCCCCGAGTGATGCGCCCGTAGAGAGATTGACTACGGCCTGCGGCGGATTTGGCCAAAGTCTCTGCGGCCGCCCCCGGCAATAGACAATCTGTCGTCCGGCCTCTGGCAGACTCGGCTTCCGCATCAGCCAGAGGAGGCCGACATCGCTGCCGTATTCGCCCGCACCGCATTCCACGACGCGCTGGCCCGCCTTCGCGATCCCCACCTGCTGCGCGATCTCTCCTATGTCGGCGGCCGCTGGGTAGCCGGCCGCGACGGCGCCAGCTTCAAGGTCACCGACCCAGCCTCCGGCGTGCCGCTTGCCTGGGTCGCCTCGCTCGACGGCGAGCAGACGGGCGAGGCCATTTCGGCCGCCGCCAGCGCTTTTCCCGCCTGGCGGGACCGACTGCCGCAGCAGCGCGCGGCAATCCTGCGCGCCTGGCACGGGCTGATGCTGGAAGCGCGCGAGGACCTGGCGCTGCTGATGACGCTCGAGCAGGGCAAGCCGCTGGCAGAATCGCGGGGCGAGATCGACTACGCCGCCTCGTTCCTCGAGTGGTATGCCGACGAAGGAAAGCGTCTCAACGCCGAGAACGTCACCAGCCACCTGCCCGACGCCGAGATGATCGTGCGCCGCGAGGCGCTCGGTGTCGTCGGCATCGTGACGCCGTGGAATTTTCCCGCCGCCATGATCACGCGAAAGGCCGCCGCGGCGCTTGCCGCCGGCTGCACGGTCGTCGCCCACCCTTCCGGCGAAACGCCGCTTTCGGCGCTGGCGCTGGCCGAGCTCGGCGAGCGCGCCGGCCTCCCCGCCGGCGTCTTCAACGTCGTCACCGGCGACGCCGCCACCATCGTCGGCCGCATGAATGACGATACCCGCGTTCGGGCCATGAGCTTCACCGGCTCGACGGAGATCGGCAAGCGCATCGCCGCCGCCTGCGCCCCCAGCCTGAAACGGCTGGTGATGGAACTGGGCGGCCATGCGCCGCTGATCGTCTTCGCCGATGCCGATCTCGACAAGGCCGTCGACATCGCCATCGACGCCAAGTTCGCGACCTCGGGCCAGGATTGTCTGGCCGCCAACCGCCTCTATGTCGAACGCCCTCTGCTCGCGGCCTTCACCAGGGCGTTCAAGGCCCGGGCCGAGGCGCTGAAGGTCGGCGGCGGGCTGGAGCCGGGCGTGGAGATCGGCCCGCTGATGCATGAGCGCGCCATCGCCAAGGTCGAGGAGCAGGTCGCCGACGCGCTGAAATGCGGCGCCAGGCTTCTGACCGGCGGCAGGCGCCACAAGGCCGGCCCGCTCTTCTACGAGCCGACCGTGCTTGCCGACGTCCCCGACGATGCGCTGATCATGCGCGAGGAAACCTTCGGCCCCGTCGCCGCCATCGCCGTCTTCGACAGCGAGGCGGAGGTGATCGCGCGGGCCAACGACACCGAGTACGGCCTCGTCGCCTATGTCGTCACCCAGAACGGCGCGCGTCAGATGCGGCTCGGCCGGGCGCTGGAATACGGCATGGTCGCGGTCAACCGGGTCAAGATCACCGGCGGCCCCATCCCCTTCGGCGGCTGGAAGCAGTCCGGCCTAGGCCGCGAGGGCTCGCGCCACGGCATCGAGGCGTTCACCGAGCTCAAATATCTCTGCATCGACACCGCCGCCTGATCCAAAGCTCGGATCGCGGCGACACCAACATTGAAGGATAGACCATGGACGGACGCAACGAACTCACCGCCTGGGATCGCGACCACTTCTTCCATCCCTCGACCCACATGGGCATGCACGCCCGCGGCGAGACGCCGACCCGCGTCATCCGCAGCGGCGAAGGCGTCTACATCACCGACACCAACGGCAAGACCAGCCTCGACGCCTTTGCCGGCCTCTATTGCGTCAATGTCGGCTATGGCCGCCAGAAGATCGCCGACGCCATCGCCGAGCAGGCGAAGAACCTGGCCTATTACCACGCCTATGTCGGCCACGGCACGGAAGCCTCGATCACCCTTTCCAAGATGATCATCGACCGCGCGCCGGAAGGCATGTCGAAGGTCTACTTCGGCCTGTCCGGTTCCGACGCCAACGAGACCAACATCAAGCTGATCTGGTACTACAACAACGTGCTCGGCCGGCCCGAGAAGAAGAAGATCATCTCGCGCTGGCGCGGCTATCACGGCTCCGGCGTGATGACGGGATCGCTGACCGGCCTGCATCTGTTCCACAACGCCTTCGACCTGCCGCGCGCGCCGGTCCTGCATACGGAAGCGCCCTATTACTTCCGCCGCGAGGATCGCTCGCAGACCGAGGAGCAGTTCTCGCAGCATTGCGCCGACAAGCTGGAGGAGATGATCCTGGCCGAGGGGCCGGACACCATCGCCGCCTTCATCGGTGAGCCGATCCTCGGCACGGGCGGCATCGTGCCGCCGCCGGCCGGCTACTGGGAAAAGATCCAGGCCGTGCTGGAGAAATACGACATCCTGCTCGTCGCCGACGAGGTCGTCACCGGCTTCGGGCGGCTCGGCACCATGTTCGGCTCCGACCACTACGGCATGAAGCCGGACCTGATCACCATCGCCAAGGGCCTGACCTCGGCCTATGCGCCGCTGTCGGGCGTCATCGTTTCCGACCGGATGTGGCAGGTGCTGCTCCAGGGCTCCGACAAGCTCGGCCCGATCGGCCATGGCTGGACCTATTCGGCCCACCCGATCTGCGCGGCCGCCGGCGTCGCCAATCTCGAACTGATCGACGAGCTCGGCCTGGTCGAGAACGCCGGCTCGACCGGCGCCTATTTCCGCGAACAGCTGGCGCAGGCCGTCGGCGACCATCCCCATGTCGGCGACGTGCGCGGCGACGGCATGATCGCGGCCGTCGAGTTCGTCGAGGACAAGGACGACCGGACGTTTTTCGACCCCGCGCGAAAGATCGGACCGCAGGTCTCGGCCGCGCTGCTGGAGCGCGGCGTCATCGGCCGCGCCATGCCGCAGGGCGACATCCTCGGCTTCGCGCCACCGCTCTGCATGACCCGCGAGGAAACCGACATCGTGGTGGCAGCGGCGGCGAGCGCCATCAAGAGCGTCTTCGCCTGACATAGAGACGCTTTCCGCGCTACCCGGACACAGCCCGGCGGCGCCGCCCTACCAGTCGCCACGAAAGGCCCGCCACTCATCCTGGCGGGCCTTTTCGGTATGGCCCGACGGACGCAGGCGCTGCCCCGGCACCCCATCGGACCCCGCGCAGGAATCCATTTGACTCCGCCGAGAGCTCACTTATACGTATAAATAATACGTATAAGGGGAGCCCAATGTCGCCCAGACCCACTCAGAAGGACGTCGCGATCCGTGCCGGCGTCTCGCAGGCAACGGTGTCGATGGTGCTGGGTGGCGCGACGACCCAATCGGTCTCGGCCGAGACGGTGCAGCGGATCCGGGCGGTCGCCGAGGAACTCGGCTATGTGCCGAACCGCTTCGCCCAGGCGCTGAAGACGCGGCGGACGATGACAATCGCCTGCATCGTTCCCGACATCACCAACCCCTTCTATCCCGGCCTCATCCGCGGGGTGCAGAAGATCGCCCAGGACCGCGACTACGACGTCATCGCGGTGAATACCGACGGCGTGCCGGCCCGCGAGCGGCATTTCCTTGACTGGGCGCGGCAGGGACGCGTCGACGGCGTCGTCGGCGTGTTCTTCACCGTCCGCGTCCAGGATTTCGTGCCCCTGCTGGATATCGGCATTCCCGTGGTGCGGATTGAATCGGCCAAGAAACGGGGCGGCGATCTTGCCATCGATGACATCTTCGTCGACAGCCACGCCGCCGCGATTTCGGTCACCGAGCACCTGATCGCCAAGGGACACCGCCGCATCGCGATGGTGGCCGGCACCGGCGGACCGCAGGGCGTCCGGGTCGAGGGCTATCGCGATGCGCTGGCGCGCGCCGGGATCGAACCCCTCGTCGCCATCGAGAATGATTTCAGCGAAGTCGCGGGCTTCCGCGCCGCCGAGGCCATCCTGGCGACGGGATACGGGCCGACGGCGATCTTCGCCGCCAACGACCTGATGGCGATCGGCGTCATGCAGGCGCTGCGCGAGCGCAACATCGACATACCGGGCCAGGTCGCCGTCTTCGGATTTGACGACATTTCGGCCGCGCGGCTGGTCACGCCACCGCTGAGCACGGTCGCCCAGTTTCAGGACCGGATGGGGGAGAAAGCCGCCGAAATCCTGATCGAACGCCTGAGCGGGACCCGCTCCGGCAAAGGCACGATTGAGGAAATGCCGTTTCAGCTGATCGAGCGCGGCACCGTCTAGACGTCAGATTGATTTTAGGAGGAAACCATGAAGAGACGTACATTCATCGCCGGATCCCTCGGGCTCCTGGCCAGCACCGCCCTGATCGGCCATGCCTTTGCCGAGGGCAAGCGCATCACCTGGTGGTATGAGAGCGCCGATCCGAAGCAGCAGGGCTACATCAAGACGGGCATCCTCGAGCCTTTCAATGCGGCCAACCCCGACTTCAACCTGACCATCGACTATCGCGGCACCGAGCTCGACAAGCAGATGCGCGTCGCGCTGCTTTCCGGCAACGGCCCGGACATCGTCTATACGGCCGGCCCGACCTATGTCGCGCCCATGGCCCGCGCCGGCCAGCTGCTCGCCCTCGACGACTACATGGCCCGCTTTGGCTGGGCCGACCGGATTCTTCCCGTCTTCATTGAGATGGGCAAGTATGACGGCAAGCTCTATGCGCTGCCGAAGACCTACGAGACCCTCGGCCTCTTCTACAACAAGACCCTGTTCGAGAAGCATGGCTGGAAGGCGCCGACGACGATCGCCGAGCTCGAGACGCTGGCCGACGCGATGCTCGCCGAGAAGATCGTGCCCTTCGCTTCGGGCAACGCCAACTGGCGCCCGGCCAACGAGCACTATGTCTCGATCGTGCTCAATTCGATCGCGGGCCCGGAAAATGTCTACAAGGCGCTGAAGGGCGAACTGCCCTGGACGGCCGAGCCCTTCGTCCAGGCTATCGATACGCTGAACAAGTGGTGGCAGAAGGGCTATTTCGGTCCCAACTACTTCTCGCTCAGTGACGAGCAGGCCTTCGCCCAGATGGCGACCGGCCAGGCCGGCATGATGCCCACGGGCACCTGGCAGTTCCAGCGCGTGAACACCTATTTCCCGCCCAACAACGCCGAAGTCGGCTTTGTCGGCTTCCCGAGCGCCGAGGGCGTCAAGGGCCCGGTCTATCCGCTCGGCGTCGGCTCGACCTTCTCGATCGCGACCACTTCCAAGAATGCGGACGGCGCCGCGGCGGCCATCGACTACATCTTCTCCGAGAAGTCCTATGGCGTCATGAACTCGCTCTGGCCGGGCGAGTGGAACACCCCGCTCGATGACCTCTCCAAGGTGAAGGTCGATAACGGCCTGCCGATCTATACCGAGACGATGAAGACGCTGGCCGAGGCCGTCGGCGACAACCAGTACGGCTACACCACCTGGACCTTCCTGCCGCCGGCGACCGATTCCTACCTGGTCAGTGGTATCGAGGAAGTCTGGCTCGGCCGCAGCACCACCGCCCAGTTCCTGGAACAACTCAACGCGACGTTCCTGCAGGAAAAGGCCGACGGCAAGGTGCCGGCCATCCCCGCCCGGTAGCACCCCCACGCCTGACGGAGCGGCGGCGCGATCGTCGCCGCTCCTTCCCGCGGAGAACCCAGCATGTATCGGCTCTATCTCGTCCCGACATTGCTCATCAATGTCGTCATCATCTTCATTCCCGCAGTCCTGACCATTGCGCTGGCCTTCTTCCGCTGGGACGGCATCACGACGCCCGTCTTCATCGGGCTTCAGAATTTCCAGGCCCTGTGGTTCGACCGCGTGTTCTGGACCGCGCTCACCAACAACCTGATCTGGACCGGCATTTTCCTGACGATCCCGATCTTCATGGGCCTGCTGGCGGCGACGCTGCTGCTGATCGCCCGTCGCGGCAGCATGTTCTTCCAGGTGATCTACTTCCTGCCGATGATCATCGCGACCGCGATCCTTGCGCGCGTCTGGCAGGGCATGATCTACAGCCCGGTCTCGGGCGTGAACGGCATGCTGCAGCGCATGGGCTTTCCCACGCTGGACCCGCTGACGCAGCCCTCCACCGCGCTGCTCGGCATCGCCACCGTCGACCTCTGGCACTGGTGGGGATTTCTGTGCGTCATCTTCTTCGCCGCGCTCCGCCAGGTCCCGCAGGAGCAGATCGAATTCGCCCGGCTCGAAGGCGTCAGCTTCTGGAAGATCCTGCGCTACGTGCTGATCCCGGCGATCTGGCCGACCATCACCCTGATGATGATCATGACGGTGATCTGGTCGTTCCTGGTGTTCGACTTCGTCTACATCCTGACCCAGGGCGGCCCAGCCTTCTCCAGCGAAGTGCTCTCCACCCTCGCCTATCGCAGCGCCTTCTACGACCTCGCGGTCGGCAAGGCCGCGGCCGTCGCCGTCGTCATCAGCCTGTTCGGCCTGGTCGCGACCGCCTTCTACATCCGGGCGCAGGCCAAGGAGTTCCACCAGTGAAGCACGAAGTGAAACTCGTCGAGAGCCGGACGACGCTCATCCTGACCTATACGGTGCTCAGCATCGCGCTGATCATCACGCTGTTTCCGATCGCGCTGCTGGTGCTGAATTCCGTCAAGCCGGCCGCCCAGATCGTGCAGAACCCGCTGGCCTGGCCCGAGACGTTTCGCTGGGACAATTTCACCCGCGCCTGGGAAGACGCCCGCTTCTCCCAGACCATGCTGAATTCGGTGATCCTGACGGCGACGACCATTATTCTGGTCTGCACGACGTCCTCGCTGACCGCCTATGTGCTCGCCAGGCGCAAGATCGAAAGCTGGAAGATCGTCACCTTCTACCTGCTCGGCACGACGACGGCGCCGATCCAGCTCTTTCTGTTTCCGCTCTATTTCGGCTTCGCCAAGCTCGGCCTGATCAACAATCCCTTCGCCGTGGCGCTGATCTACACGGCGATCTTCTCGCCCTTCGCCGTCATGCTGCTGCGCACCTACTTCCTCGCCATCCCCGGCGAACTCGAGGAAGCCGCGCAGATCGACGGCGCCAGTCACTGGCAGGTCTTCACCCGGATCATGCTGCCGATCGTCTCGCCCGGCATCCTGACCGTGGCGCTGATCATCGGCCTCTATTCATGGAACGAGTTCCTGATCGCCACGACCTTCCTGCAGGGCTCGGAGAACATGACCGCCGTCGTGTCCTTCTTCCTGCTGAGCGGCCAGTACAGCTCCGACTGGGGGGAGATCATGGCAGCCGCGCTGATCATCGTCCTGCCCGTCGTCATCCTCTTTGTCCTGCTGCAGCGCCGCTTCATCGAAGGCATGGCCGGCGGCTCGGTGAAGGGCTGATACCAAAATTTCTATGGAGGCAACATTGACCCTACCGAGCGATTATCTGGACCGCGTCTATGCCGGCGTTCTCGGCAAGCTGATCGGCGTCTATCTCGGCCGCCCCTTCGAGGGCTGGACCTACCAGCGCATCATGGAGGAGCTCGGTCCGATCGACTATTACGTCCACGACCGCCTCGACCAGCCGCTGGTCGTCACCGATGACGACGTCGCCGGAACCTTCACCTTCGTCCGCGCGCTGGAAGACTACGGCGTTTCGCCGGACCTGTCGGCCGAGGATATCGGCAAGGCCTGGCTCAACTACATCGTCGAAGAGCGCTCGATCCTGTGGTGGGGCGGCGTCGGCAATTCAACCGAGCACACCGCCTGGATCAATTTGAAGAAGGGCATCCCCGCCCCCGCTTCCGGCTCCATGGCCACCAACGGCCAGCCGGTTGCCGAGCAGATCGGCGCGCAGATCTTCATCGATGGCTGGGCGCTCGTCGCGCCGAACCAGCCGAAGCTGGCGGCCAAGCTCGCCGAGCAGGCCGGCAAGGTCAGCCATGACGGCGAATCCGTCTATGCCGCCATGCTCTGGGCCGCGATGGAGGCAGAAGCCTTCGGGAGTCGCGACATCGACCACCTGCTCGATGTCGGCCTCTCGGTCATTCCGGCCGACTGCCTGATCGCCAAGCTGATCGCCGACGTGCGCCGCTGGCACAGGGAGAACGCTGACTGGCGCGTCGCCCGCCAGCTCATCCAGGACCATTACGGCTACGACAAATATCCCGGCAACTGCCACGTCGTGCCCAACCACGCGCT